>JAFKFQ010000470.1 GCA_017308215.1 bacterium
TCAAACTGATCTGGGCCGCCGTCCCGCCGGCCGAGCAGGTACTGGCGTGGTCGGTGTGGCGGCGTCGCCATCAGCACCGCGCCCGCGAATGCCACTACAAGAGACGCGGGGCCAGACCGCCCGACGGATAATTACGGCTGTAGGACTAAACCGGCCGGTCCCGTCCCGCTGAAGCATCCCGCTGGTGGCCGCCGGGACGCCCTCGTGGGTGGCGGTCCCGACCGGGTACGCGGTCCCGGTGGTCGGGTTCGTACCCCGGGGGCCGCTCACCCCGTAGTAGTGGGGGATGGCGGCGGGCGAGCCGGAGGCGTTGCCCGGGATCTTGTCGGAGTCGCCGTTCGTGTTGTTCGGGACTCCGAACGCGTGCTCGGTCAGTGGGCACGACGGGCACTGGTAGGTGCTGATCTTCACCAGCCCGTTGGCGTCGTTGCGGCCGACGATGGCGTGGGAGATGCTGGCGTTGGTCATGTCGAACCGGTTGTACAGCGGGCCCTGCTCGATCTACGGCAGGATCATGACGTGCCAGCTGAGCCCGGTCCGCGCGTCGATCGCCGGCGGGAGTTTGTTGTTCACGTCGTGGTAGGCGTGCGCGGCGATGCCGATCTGTTTCAGGTTGTTGGAGCACTTGGCCCGGGCGGCGGCCTCGCGGACCTTCTGCACGGCGGGAAGCAACAGCCCGATCAGGATGGCGATGATGGCGATGACGACCAGCAATTCGATCAGGGTGAACCCGGCCCGACGCCGACGGAGGAACTACATGCGAAGCGCCCTCGGACGAAGGAAGAGGAATGCACGCGAATCGGGCGAGTTGGATGTGGGATCATAACCCGCCGCGGACCTCGCGAGTAGTCTGAATCCACGACAAGCCGGATTTCATTTCGTGAGCCGCGGCTGACGTGGAGCCGACAGGCCGGCCAGAGTTCGCCCCACCCGACAAGGAGCGCGGTGGCGGGAGGTGGTCACGGTGGTGCAAGGCACCCCAGGACGGGGTGCGTCGATCTACCTGGTGAGGCTGGCGAGGAACCAGCCCTACCAAACCCAGACACGGCTCACTGGGGAATACCCCGTGCCGGTCGCGTCACGGGCCGACGTGGACCTTCGTCTTTGCAGGCTGCCGGTTGACGGCGTCCGCGGGCACATCGACGTCCTTCGTGCTCGCCGCCTTCGGCAGTTCGGCGGCCAGGTCGTACCTGGGGAACAGGGACTTGATAAGAACCTCCCCGGACTTGTCGTTCTTGTCCGGTTCCGCCTTGGCGTTCGGGTCGAACCCTTCGATCTCGATGACGACCGGACCGCCGACGAACCCCATGCCGCCGGCGACGGAGGTGTCGTACGCCCCGTCCTTGATGTCGGCGTACCCGGTCGGGCCGGTGTTCCCCTTGGAGGCGTCGGGGGTGAAGTAGATCTTCCCGACCGGGACGGGTTGCCCTTTGAACGTCACCCGCCCCGTCACCCGGTAGCCCTTGCTCCCGGGTCCGCACCCGAAGGCCAGGACGACGACCGCCGCCACGGGGAGAAACCTGCGGACAGACCCGCTCATGCGAACGCACTCCGGTCGGACCGATCTGGGAGGGGAACAATAGCCCACCGCCCGGACGGGCGGGGGGTCGGGGCGGCTAGTTGAGGTTAACCACTTCCCCGGAGGCGATGGTGGACGAGGCGTAGTAGGTCGGCATGTCGATCGACGAGCGAACGAACCGCACCGTCCCGTCCCCGTTGACGAAGTTCGCCCCGCCGGTGTGGTTGCTCCCGAACGCGATGTCGTCGAAGTTGCTGCTGCCGTTGTAGCCGCCGGAGTTGAGGGCGTTGGTGACGTTCTTGGTCGTCCCGCTCGCGCTGTTGTACCCCCGGGTCCAGAGCCGGTAGTGGTGAACCGTCGTCCCGGACGGGTAGTTATAGGACGCCTCGCCGGCCATCAGCGTGTTCGACGTGCCGTCGGTCACGTCCGTCAACCGGATCGGTTTCGGGGCCGCCTTGGTGGAGACGGTCAGCATCCCGTGGGGGGACCAGGCGCCGTTGTTACCCGGCGAGTTGACCGTGTACGTGTAGGCGGTGCCGCCGACCGTGGTGCTGGTCACCCCCGGCCCCATAACCCCGTAGTAGTGCGTGCTCAGACCACCCAGTTGGGGGGCGCCGTTCGGATCGGTGTAGGTCGTCGGCGACGGCCCGGACGGGCAGTAGTGGTTCGCGACGGTCGTCTTCCCGACGGTGCAGTTGTTCGTGCTATCGAAGCCCTCGTAAAACCGGTACTGCGCGTACAGCGGAGCCTGTTCCATGTAGGGCAGGATGTGGACGATCCAGCTCGTCCCGTTGATGTCGGCCGTGGTGTTGTTCGGGTTGGGGATGGGCACCGGCGGGATCGCCGACTGCGAGCCCGGCGGGAGCTTGTTGTTCGCGTCGTGGTAGCTGTGGAGGGCGAGCCCGAACTGCTTGAGGTTGTTCTGACACTTGGCCCGTGCGGCGGCCTCACGGACCTTCTGCACGGCGGGGAGGAGAAGCCCGATCAGGATGGCGATGATGGCAATCACGACCAACAACTCGATCAGCGTGAAACCGGCCCTGCGGGAGCGGAGGAGAGACATCGAGAGAGCCTTGAGAAAGGGAGAAGGCCACCCCCCGGGTGGCCGGGGGTACGGTGAGAGCCATGATAAACCGCCGCGGCCACAAAGGAGAGACGGAATTCACCCAGTTCTCATGATCGGAGCCGCGGTTGACACGGCTCCGCGGGACCGGCTAGAGTCCTGCCTCGACCCGGAGGGCGGCGGTGCGGCCGGAGACGTTTCACGCCATCGTCCGCGGCGAGCGCCGCGGCCCGCTGGCCGCCGCCGCGCGGGCCGGGCTGTGGGCGGCGAGCTGGCCGTACCGCGCCGGGGTGTGGTGGCGGAACCGCAGCTACGACCGCGGCCGGCGGCCGGTCCACCGGGCCGGCGTACCGGTGGTGAGCGTCGGCAACCTGACGCTCGGCGGCACCGGGAAGACGCCGTGTGTCGAGTACGTCGCCGGGTTCTACCGCGACCGCGGGCTGCGGGCGGCGATCGTCAGCCGCGGGTACGGGGCGGGCGCGGGGCCGAACGACGAGGCGCTCGTCCTCGAAGAGAACGTGCCCGACGTGCCGCACCTGCAAGACGCCGACCGGGTCGCGGCGGCGCGGCGGGCGGTCGAGGAGCTGGAGTCGGAGGTGCTGGTGTTGGACGACGGCTTCCAGCACCGCCGCCTCCACCGCGACCTGGACGTGGTCCTGATCGACGCCACGCTCCCGCCGTGGTGTGACCAGATGTTCCCGCGCGGCAGCCTGCGGGAGCCCGAGGGTAGCCTGCGGCGCGCCGGCGCGGTGCTGCTGACGCGCTGCGACCAGGCCGCCCCGGCGGACGTGACGGCGGCGCGCGACCGAATCCGGGCACGCTTCCCCGGCCTGCCGGTGGCGACGAGCGAACACCGCCCGCTGGAACTGCTCGGCGGCGACGAGCCGGAGCCGGTGGAACACCTGCGCGGGCGGCGGGTGGCGGGGTTCGCCGGGATCGGCAACCCGCCCGCCTTCCAGCAGACGCTCCGCGGCCTCGGCGGGACCGTGGTCGGCTTCCGGTCGTACCCGGACCACCACAACTACACGCGGGCCGATGTCGACGACCTGCGCGACTGGGCGCGCGGGATGCACGACGACGTGCTGATGGTGACGACGCAGAAGGACTGGGTAAAGCTGCGCCTGCCCGACCTCGCCGGCCGCCCGCTGCGGGCGGTGCGCGTCGGCATCGCGTTCCGCGACGGGCAGGACGCCTTCGACGCGGAGCTCGCCCGGGTCGCGCCCGAACCGACCGACGACTGACACTCCCCCACGGGCCGCACGGATGCGACCGTTCGACCTCACCGGCCTCCGCACCTACGACCTCGCGTCGCGCCCGAGCAAGGTCCGCACGACCGACCTCGGCCGCATCGCCGACCCGTCAACGCCCGTCGCCGACTGGCTCGACACGCTACCGAAGCAACTCGCCGCCGTCGAGCTGCGCAAGCTCCGCGACCGCGTTGTGGCCGCTCGTCGGACCGGCAAACCGTTCGCGGTCGCCATCGGCGGGCACGTCATCAAGACCGGCTGTGCCCCGTACCTGATCGACCTGATCCGGCGCGGGGTCGTCACGTCCGTGTCGATGAACGGCTCGGCGGCGATCCACGACTTCGAGCTGGCGCTGGCTGGGAAGACGAGCGAGGACGTGGCGGCGCAGTTGAACGACGGCCGCTTCGGCATGGCCCGCGAGACGGCCGACGCCTTCGCCGCCGCCGCGACCGCCGGCGCCGCCGGACCGGGCCTCGGCGCCGCACTCGGGCGGTACATCGCCGACCTGAACTGCCCGCACGCCAGCGACAGCCTCGTCCACGCCTGCCACGCCGCCGGCATCCCGTGTACGGTCCATGTCGCGCTCGGCACGGACATCGTTCACATGCACCCGCAGGTATCGGGCGCGGCGCTGGGTGAGGCGTCGATGCTCGACTTCCGCATCCTGTGCGGCGTCGTCGCCGGGCTCGGCGGCGGGGTATGGCTGAACCTCGGGTCGGCGGTGGTGATGCCGGAAGTATTCCTGAAGGCGGTGAGCGTCGTCCGCAACTTCGGCCACGACCTCGACGGACTGGTAACGGCGAACTTCGACAAGGAGTCGAAGTACCGCACCGGGATGAACGTCCTCCGCCGCCCGGGCTCCGAAGGGATCGAAGTGATCGGCCACCACGAGTTGCTGATCCCGCTGTTCCACGTGGCCGTGAGTTCTCAGTTGGCGATTGGCAGTTCTCAGCCGGACGCCCGCGCGGCCTGACCCGGTTCGACTGCCAACTGACAACTGCCAACTGGTGCCCCATGACCGACCTCATCGACCTCGTTCACCGGCTCGGACGCCCGCGGGTGCTGGTGGTCGGGGACGTGATGCTCGACCGGTACGTGTGGGGGAACGCCGAGCGCATCAGCCAGGAGGCGCCGGTGATCCTGCTGCGCGCCGACCGCCGCGAGGAGCGGCTCGGCGGGGCGAGCAGTGTCGCCACCATGCTCGCGGCCCTCGGCGCGGAAACGAGCCTCGTCGGCGTCGTCGGCCCGGACGCGGACGGACTCCGCTCGCGGCAGATGCTCACCGACCTCGGTATCGACGCGGAGGGCGTGCTGACCGACGCCGGCCGGCCGACGACGGTGAAGGAGCGGTACATCGGCCGCGCCCAGGCGCGCCACCCGCAGCAGATGATCCGCGTCGATTACGAAGACCGGTCGGCCCTCGACTCGTCCGTCGAGCGGGAGCTGGGTGCGGTCCTGGGGGCGAAGCTGCGGACGACCGACATCGTGCTCGTGAGCGACTACGACAAGGGCGTCTGCACGCCCGGCCTGCTGCAATCACTCGTCGCGGCGGCAAAGGCGCGCGGCGTGCGCGTGGTCGCCGACCCGACGCGCGGCGGCGACTACGCGAAGTACCGCGGCTGCGCGTCGATGACGCCGAACCGCCTCGAGGCCGGCCTCGCCACCGGCCGCACGATCTCGACCAACGACGACGCACTGCGGGCCGCCGCCGACCTGCGCGACCGGCTCGGCCTCGAGGCCGGCATCGTCACGCTCGACAAGGACGGCATGGCCCTGGCGCACGGCGACGGCCGTGCGACCGTGTTCCCGACGCGGCCGCGGCAGGTGTACGACATCACCGGCGCCGGCGACATGGTGATGGCGGCGCTCGGCCTCGCGCTCGCCGCCGGCGCCGACTACGACCCGGCGATCCGCCTGGCGAACGTCGCCGGAGGGCTGGAGGTCGAGAAGATCGGCGTCGCCACCGTGACCCGCGACGAAATCCTCGCCGACCTGCTCCACGCCCCGTTCCGCGGCGCCGAGCGCGTGCCGGGCGCCGGGAAGGTGCTGCCGCTACCACAGCTCCTCGCCGACCTGGAACGCCGGCGGCAGGCCGGGCAGCGCGTGGCGTTCACGAACGGCTGCTTCGACGTACTCCACGCCGGCCACGTGCAGTACCTGCACGAGGCGCGGGCGCAGGCGGATTGTCTGGTCGTCGGCCTGAACAGCGACGCGAGCGTGCGCCAGATCAAAGGCCCGAGCCGCCCCGTGAACGCCGCCGACGCCCGCGCCCTCGTCCTCGCCGGGCTACAGGACGTGGACCACGTGACGATCTTCGCCGAGCCGACGCCACTCGCCCTGATCCGCGCCGTTCGCCCGGACGTGCTGGTGAAGGGCGCTGACTACCGGAAGGACGAGGTGGTGGGCTCCGACGAACGAGGTTTACGGATTCACGGATGAACCGGATCGCGCTGTTCCTGCCGAACTGGGTCGGCGACGTAGTGATGGCCACGCCGGCGGTCCGCGCCGTGCGCGAACGCTACCCCGCGGCCGACCTGCTCGCCGTGTGCAAGCCCTACGTCGCCGACGTGGTCGCCGGCGCGCCGTGGTTCCGCGACGTGATCCGCTTCGACAAGGGCGGCCCGCCCGACCAGCGCTTCTGGCCCGTCGCGCGCCGCCTCCGTGCGGAGAAGATCGACGCCGCCCTGCTCTTTCCGAACTCGTTCCGTGCCGCGCTACTCGCCCGCGTCGGGGGCTGCGGGAAGGTCATCGGCTTCCGCCGCTACGGCCGCGGCCTCCTGCTCAGTTCGCCGCGGCTGACCGCGACGACCGACCGGTGGGGCCGGTTCGTCCCGTCACCGGTGATCGACGACTACAACCGTCTTGCCGTCGCGCTCGGTACGGCCGCCACGGGGCACCGGATGGAGCTGTTCACCACCCCGGCCGACGAGGCGGCGGCGGACGCGGTGTGGCAGCGGTTCGGACTCGGGCGGTACCCGCGGGTCGTGTGCCTGAACCCCGGCGCGGCGTTCGGCGCGGCGAAATTCTGGCCCGGCGATTCGTACGCGGCGCTCGCCCGGATGCTCGTGCAGCGCACCGGTGCGGGCGTGCTGGTGCTGTGCGGCCCGGCCGAGCGCGACCTGGCCCGCCGCATCGCCGAGTCGTGCCGCAGCCCGCACGTCTTCTCGCTCGCCGACTCCGCATTGTCACTCGGGCTATCGAAGGCGGTACTGCGGCGGGCCGACTTGCTCGTGACAACCGACAGCGGCCCGCGCCACTTTGCGGCGGCGTTCGACCGCCCGGTGGTGACACTGTTCGGCCCGACGCACATCGAATGGACCGAGACCTACTTCTCGAAGGCAATCAACCTGCAAAAGCGCGTCCCGTGCGGCCCGTGCCAGCGCCGCGTGTGCCCGCTCGACCACCGCTGCATGACGGGCCTGACGCCCGACGAAGTGTTCGCCGCCGCGTCCGGCCTTCTCACCCGCCACCCGCTGCCGGAGGTACGCCGTGCCGGCTAGCACACTTCGCCCGGCGCCCGCGACGACCGCACGCCACCCCGCAGGCGGCGGGTGGGTCGAGGTCCATCCCGACTTCGCCGACCGCCTCGCCGGCGCGACCGCGGCCGACCTGCTCGACCTGCCCGGCGAGGTCGTGAGCGGGCACGCCGACCGGCACGTCGTGCGCGTCGAGCTGCCGGGCTGGGATCAGGCACTGTATCTGAAGCGCCAACACCGCGTGACCTGGCGCGAGCGGCTGCGGCAGTGGCGGGCCGGGTTCGGCTGGCGGTCGCGGTGCGGCCGCGAGGCGGCGTTGTTGATTCAACTTGCCGCCACCGGGCTACCGGCGCCTCGCTGGATCGCGCACGGCGAGGACGGCCACGGCCGGGCGTTCCTACTGGTTGAAGAATTGACAGGGTGTGTCGAGCTACGGCGGCTGTGCGGCGACCCCCGGTTGTCCCCACAGGATCGAATCCGGCTGGCCGAGCAACTCGGGCGTGCCGTCGCGGCCGTCCACGCTGCCGGGTTCGACACGCCCGACCTCACCGCCAAGCACCTGTTCGTGAACCCGGCGGCGGGCGCGGTGACGCTGATCGACTGGCAGTCGGCGACCCGCTCACGAGCGGGACACTACAAGCCGTTCTTCCGCGAACTCTCCGGGCTTCACGCCTCACTCGCCGACCACCTCGCATCCCCACGGGAGCGATTCCGATTCCTCCGCGCCTACGTCCGTGCCGCAGACATGAGGCAGAACCCAGTCGCGCTGTACGCCGATCTCATCGACACACGCGCGGCCGATGCCCGTGGGCGGCGGTCGGTCCGCGATCAGCGACAGCCCGTTGTCACCGGCACCGCCCAGCGGCTCGTCTGGCTCGCGGGAGAAGCGGTGTGTGCGGTTCCAGACGTGGCCGCCGACTGGCCGACGCCGGCGGTGTGCGCCCCGTTCTACAGCAGCGCCGCGGGCACCTGCTCGTTCACACTCCCCGACGGCCGGCCGGCGGAACTGGTGACGGGAACGACTGTCGCGCCGTTGGGACGGCTCGCGGCGTGGCTCCGCGGGCGGCCGTGGCGGTCGGCGGGGGCGACGCTCGGGCGCGTGCTGTTCCACCTCGACCGCTACGGCATTCCGGCGCCACAGCTTTTCGCATTCGGCCAGCGCGAGACCGGCGCGGCATCTGCCGAGTGGTTCGCACTGTACGAACCACCCGCGGGTCGGCCGCTCGCCGACTGGCGATCCGCGAACCTACCGAAGGATCGCCGGGAAGACGTGTTCGACCAGTGTCGCCGCCTCCTCACCGAGTTGCACGACGCCGGGTGTCGGCCGACCGGGCCGGTGTTCTGGGTCGATGACGACGACCGCGTGAGCGTCGGCGGTGTGAGGAACATTCGCATCGTGCGGAACATCGGCGCACGCGACCGGTACCGCGACGCGGCCCTCCTGTTCGGGGGGCGCTGTTGATGGACCCGACGCCCGCCCGGTTCCTGCCGTCGGTCCGCGACCCGGTGTCGTCGCTGTGGCACCGGCTGCGCAACGGGACGCGCCTGCTCCGCCGCGAGCCGGACTGGGACCGCCTCGCCGGCGAGGACTGGCCCGACCGCGTCATGGACGTGCCGGTCACCGACCGGCTCCACGAGAAGCAGGGGCGCTCGATCGGCCGGCTGATCCTCACGCAGGGCCACGCCCGGATGGGCGTGTACCTGAAGCGGCACTACCGGCTCGGGTGGTGGCGCGGCGTGCTCGCCACGCTGCTCCCGAACCGGGCGTGGTCGCCGGGCCTCGAAGAGTGGCAGCGGTTGAAGTGGGCACACGACGCCGGCCTGCCGGTGCCGCGCGCCGTCGCCGCGGGGCAGTTCGTCGGCCCGTGGTTCCGGCTCCAAGGGTTCCTCGCGGTCGAGGAGCTGTACGGGATGCTGCCGCTCCACGAGGCGGTGCCTCTAGCGGCGGCGCGACTCGACGCGGCCGCGTTCGCGCGCTGGAAGCGCGGCCTCGGCGCCGAGCTCGTCCGCCTCAGCCGGCGGCTCCACGACCAGAAGTGGTTCCACAAGGACCTCTACTTCTGTCACTTCTATATCCCCGAGGAACTGACTCGCCGTGTGCCGGACGCCTGGGCCGAGCGCGTGTTCATGATCGACCTGCACCGCCTCGACCGGCACCCGCTGCTCGCCCTGTGGTTCCAGGTGAAGGACCTCGGCCAGTTGCTCTACTCGTCGGAAGTCGTCGGCGTCACGGCACGCGACCGGGTGCGGTTCTGGAAGCTGTACCACGGTCGCCGCGGCGGGCTGCTCGCGTGGCTCGTGCGGCTGAAGTGGCGGCTGTACCGGCGGCACAACCGGCGGCGGAAGTCGCTGGCGTCCCGGACGGGGAGCGAGAGCTAATGGACATCGCCCTTTGTTACGAGAGTGTGTTGCCTGCCCGCGGCGGGGCGGAGACGTACATCGGCGACCTCGCCCGCCGGCTCGCCCGCGACGGGCACGCCGTCCACCTGTACGCGTCCCGCTGGGACGCGGCGTCGCTGCCGACGTCCACGCACTTCCACCGGCTCGACGTGCCGACCGGCCCGCGCTTCCTGCGCCCCTGGCGGTTCGGCGCGGCGTGCGAGGCGGCGCTCCGCGGCGCGGCCCACGACGTCACCGTCGGGTTCGACAAGACGTGGGGGCAGGACGTGCTCTACCCGCAGGGCGGGCTGCACGCGGCGTCGGCGGCGCACAACCTCCTCAAGTTCCCGACGCGCCTCGAACGCGCGGTCGCGGCCGCCGGCAAGTGGTTCGACCCGGCGGCGTGGTCGTTCTCGTTGCTCGAACGCAAGCAGTACCTGAGCCCGAAACAACCGCTGGTGGTCGTCAACAGCCGCATGGTGCGCGGGCATTTCGAGCGGTTCTACGGCGTACCGGCGGAAGCGGTGCGCGTCGTCCACAGCGCCATCGACCCGCTCCGCTTCGTCGCCGACGACCGGCTGAAGCGGCGGCAGGACGAGCGCGCCCACTGGGGCGTGGCGCCGGACGCGACGGTCGGGCTGTTCGTGGCGATGAACTACCGGCTCAAGGGGCTCGCGCCGCTGCTGCGTTCGCTGCCACTGGTCCCGCGCGACAAGCCGTTCACGCTGGCGGTCGTCGGCCACCCGAAGGACGGCCGCTACCGCCGCCTCGCGGCGCGGCTCGGCGTCGCGGATCGCGTCGCATTCCTCGGCCACCGCAACGACCCGAAGGACGCCTACTTCGCCGCCGACTTCCTGGTCCACCCGACCTTCTACGACCCCTGCTCGCTGGTGGCGCTGGAGGCGCTGGCGTGCGGGCTGCCGGTCGTCACGACGCGGTACAACGGCGCATCGGAACTGCTCAGCGCCGCGGACGGTGTGGTGATCGACGACCCACACGACGCCCCCGTACTGGCTACGGCCATGACCGGCCTCCTCGACCACGGGCGGCGGGCGGCGATGGCGACGGCGGCGCGGGCGGCGGGGAACCGCTGGACGTTCGAGCAGCACTACCGGGCACTGCTCGACGTGTTCGGCGAGGTACGCCGCACGAAGTGCGCGGCGTAGGATACCGGGGCACCCTCCCGCCCCCGGTGACCCATGCGGCTGACCGTTCTAAAGGCATTCCACCTGCTCGCGCTCGGCCTGTGGTTCGGCGGCGCGGCGTTCTTCAACTTCGTGACCGCGCTGACCATCTTCGAGACCTTCCCGAAGGTCGTGGACGACGGCCCGTCGGACCGCACCGCCCACCAGCGCATCATCCGCCCGGACGCCAGCCCGGACGAGCGGAAAGCGCTGGCCAGCGCTCTCGCCGGGTCGGCGGTCGGGCCGGTGTTCCCCAAATACTTCGCGTGGCAGGCGGCGTGCGGGTTCGTCGCGCTAGTGACGGCAGCGGCGTGGTGGCACCGCGGCGGCGTCCACCGCTGGCGGGTAGTCGTGGTCGGCGCCGCGGTAGTGACGGTGGCCGCCGGGTGGCCCCTATCCGATGCGGTGTCGCACCTGCGGTTGGCGCGGTTCGACCCGGACGCCACCGTGTCGGCGGCTGCGAAGGCGGCGTTCGGCCCGTGGCACCTGGCGAGCCTGGCCCTGAGCACGGTTACGGTCGCGTTGGCGGGCGTGGCGCTGGCGATGGGGGCGAAGCTGCCGGACGGTGAGAGGAGCCCGGGCGAACGGCCGGCGTGAGCCGGCTGGTGGTTGGTACAGTCACCCGAACGGACAGCGTGGGTGACCGGTCACCGTCCCAGGCACCCGTACCAACGACCAGCCGGCTCACGCCGGCCGTTCGCCATCGAGCCCCGCCGGTTCCTGCTGCGTCATGCAGTGGAGCGTGCCGAGCCCCCACACCAGATCGACGCACGAGATGCCGACCACCTCGCGGCCCGGGAACAGGTCGCCGAGGACGCCAAGCGCGACGCGGTCGGCGGGGTCGTTGAAGGTCGGCACGATCACCACGCCGTTGGCGATGTAGAAGTTGGCGTAGCTCGCGGGCACACGCATCCCCTCGTAAACCCGCGGCGCCGGCATCGGCAGTTCCACCACCTCCAGCTTGCCGCCGTCGGCGTCGGTCATGCCGCGGAGGCGGTCCAGGTTCTCGCGCAGCGGGGTGTGGTTCTCGTCCTTCTCGTCCGCCTCCACCACGGTCACGATCGTGGTCGGGTTCACGAACCGCGCCAGGTCGTCGACGTGGCCGTGCGTGTCGTCGCCGGCGATGCCGCGGTTCAGCCACAACACCTTCGTCACGCCCAGGTACTCGGCGAACACCGCCTCGTAGTCGGCGCGGTCGAACGGCGGGGTCCGTTCCTGCGTCTTGCTCAGCAGGCACTCCTCGGTCGTCAGCATCAGCCCGCGGCCGTTCACGTCGATGCTGCCGCCCTCCAGCACCACCCGCCAGCCGCGGTGCGTGGGACGCCGCGCCGGCAGGCCGAGTTGCTTCGCCGCGAAGGCCGGCAGTTTGTCGTCGAGCGTCCAGTCGGGGTACTTGGCCCAGGCGTTGAAGTGCCAGTCGAGTACCGCGCGGTTGCCGGCGTCGTCCACGACCACGATCGGCCCCGAGTCGCGCACCCAGCCGCGGTCCGTCGGCAGCACCCAGAAGCTCACCTGTGCCAGATCAACGCCGACCGACTCCAGCATTGTCGCGGCGCGGGCCTGCGCCTTCGGCCCCTTCACGATCAGGTTCACCCGCTCGTGCCGGCTGACGGCACGGACGATCTCCGTGTACACCCACGGGATCGGCGCGAACCGGCCGGGCCAGTCGGAGCGGCGGTGCGGCCACGCCAGCCACGTGGCGGCGTGCGGCTCCCACTCGGCGGGCATGCGGAACGGGCGGGTAGCGGGGTCGGGCATGGTCACGGGGAGCGGTGGATCGGTTTTGACCGTCGGCAACCGGTGTAACAGTTACACCGGGGGCGCACACAGCTATGGTTGTACGGGGCCGTGAAGGCAGGAAGGGTGGTGAAAGGTTGCAGCCGAGCCGACGGCACGGTAGACTTTATTCCACGCTCACGGATGAATCCCCGCACTGGGGCGATGGCTGCAACGGAGGCACCCGCGTGTCCGGCTCCCCGTCTGTGCTCCTGGCCGAACCCGACCCCGCCGTTTCCGACCCCGTGACCGCCCTCCTCCGCCGCCGGGGGTACGCGGTCGAACACGTCCGGACCGCGGCCGAGGCCGAGACCCGGCTGCGCGACTTGCTCCCCGACCTGCTCATCGCCGAGCTCCTGCTGCCCGGCGGGAGCGGGGCGCGGGTTGCCGAGCTGGCGAAGGCCCGGTCCGACGGCCACCTCCCCGTGGTAATGCTGAGCGTGCTGTCGCGCCCGGTTCACCGCGATTACGCCCTGGCGGTCGGTGCGGACGTGTACCTGTCGAAGCCGTTCCGCGCCTCGGCGCTGCTCGCCGCCGCGTGGCGCCTGTGCCCGATCACCCGGCCGGTGGCGTGCTTCGCCGGCGCGGGAATTTGATCGCCCCCTCTCGCACCCGGGCGGTAGACTCACGGACCCGTCCGCCGGGCGGGCTGTCCGGTCACCCTCCCCCAGGTGCAGCCATGAAGTGGACAGCGGTTCTCGCGGCGCTCCTCGCGCTCGTCGGCCCGGGCGCGGCGCAGGAGCGGCCGCTGCGGGTCATCTGCTTCGGCGCCCACCCGGACGACTGCGAGCTAAAGGCCGCCGGCGTCGCGGCGCTGTGGGCGGCGAAGGGGCACAAGGTCAAGTTCGTGTCGGTCACGAACGGCGACGCCGGGCACTGGCGGCAGTCCGGCCCGGGGCTGGCGGCGCGGCGCAAGGCCGAGGTCGAGGCGTGCGCGAAGGTGCTCGGCATCGACACCCACGTGCTCGACATCCCCGACGGCGAGCTCGAACCCACGCTCGCCAACCGCAAGACGATCACGCGCCTCATCCGCGAGTGGAACGCCGACATCGTGATGTCGCCGCGGCCGAACGACTACCACCCGGACCACCGCTACACCGGCGTGCTGGTACAGGACTCGGCGTTCATGGTCGGCGTGCCGAAGTTCCTCCCCGACGTGCCGGCGCTGAAGGCGAACCCGGTGTTCCTCTTCTACTCCGACGGGTTCAAGGTGCCGACGCCGTTCCGCCCGGACGTGGTGGTCGGCATCGACGCGGTGGCGGAGAAGAAGGCGGCGTGCATCGAGAAGCTGGAGTCGCAGTTCTTCGAGGGCGGCGCGCTCGGCAGCGCGGCGCTGATCCCGGCGGACGAGGCAGGGCGCGCCAAGCGGCGCGAGCAGGTACGGCAGGCGTACCTCGGCCGCGCCCGCCAGGTGGCCGACGCTTACCGCGAGAAGCTCACCGAGTTCTACGGCGCCGACGGGGCGAAGGCGGTGGTCCACGCGGAGGCGTTCGAGGTGTGCGAATACGGCCGCCGCCCGACGCCGGACGAACTGCGCCGGCTGTTCCCGTTCTTCCCCGCGCGGTGACGACCCGTTAGGCCGCGGCGCGAGTCGCGGTCTACAAGAGCCACCGCGGCTCGCGCCGCGGCCTAACGGCGACAACCCGCTACGCCAGCGCCGCCCGCGTCCGCGCCACCACCGGCGCGTCGGGGCCGGCGGAGCCCTTCAGCCAGAACAGGCTCGCCGCCAGGAAGCGGTCGCGCCACGCCGGGGCGAGGTGGGCGTAGTCCTCCAGCACCGCCGAACTGAACTTGTAGTCGTGCGAGTCGGTCCCCTTCAGGAATACCAGCAGCCGGCCGGCGTCCACTAGTTTGCGGGCGTTCGCCGGGTCGGCCCGCAGCAGCCCGAGCGCCTGCCGCGCCGCCGCCGCCTTGTCCCGCGACAACGTGGCGAACACCTGCCCCACGTCCCCGCCCTCCCCCGCTTCCAGCGCGTCGATCCGCACGTCCGACACCTTCCCGCGCGCCGTCATCGCCTCGCGGAACAGCGGTAGGAACGCCGCCGCCTGGAGCAGCAGCAGCTTCCGCGTCGCGTCCACCCCGCTCGTCTGGTAGCCGTGGTGCAGCGCGTTCAGCGTCGTGAGCGTGTGCAGCCCGACGATCCCCGGCTGGCGCATCAGCAGCTCGCCGGCGGCGACGAACAGCCCGTCCCACACCGCCGCCGGCGCCACGCCGCCGTTGAGGTGTGACACCACGCGGTCACTCAGGTCGTTGGCCGAGCCGGTGCGCACGGCGGCCAGCACGTCGGCGGTCGCCGCCGGGTCGGCGCGGCCGCCGCGCCAGTTGGCGCCGATGCGGGCGGCGAGCTCGGCGTTGCGGCGGCCGGGGCGGTCGGGCTCGCCGTCGCGCTTCGCCGGGTTGTCGCCCTCGTGGTGCAGGAGCGCGAACGCCAGCGACCGCAGCACCGGCTCGGCGTGGTGCCAGCCGATGCAGTCGAGGGTGCGGAAGGCGTTCGCCACGAAGATCGCCTTGTGCCCGATGTCGCGGAAGTCGCGGCAGCCGTACCGCGTGAACAGCTCGTGCAGTTCGTTGCGGCTCCCGGTGCGGGCGAGCCCGGCGACCGCGACGTCCGCGGCCTCCACGTCCCAGTTGTCCATCGCGGCGGCGAACGCCTCGGTGGCGCGGTGGCCCGGCGGCACCTTCGCCTCGTCCACCGGCCCCATCCGCCAGCCGGACTCGCGCACGTTCTCGGCCTGGGCGCCCTTGAACGAGTCGACGGCCCAGAAGATCGGCAGCCAGCGCTCGCGGTCCGGCCCGGCGAGACTGGCGAGGTGGGCCGAGTTCACGACGAGTACGGCGTGGAACTTGAACCCGACGCTCGGCCGCGGGCGGACGTTCCGCACCCCGGCCAGGAACAGCGCGGCGAGCACGTCCCGGTACGGGGTGCCGCGCTGGACCCGCGCGGCGACCTCCTCCAGCACGCGGTTACGCGGGGTGTCTTCGAGCAGGCGGACGAGCGGGTCGATGTCGGCGTCGAGGCGGGCGAGCCGCGGCTCCTGCGCGGTCACGGCGGGGAGGTTGTCGAGGAACGCGAGGCCGCCCACGCCGAGGGCGGAGGCCGTGAGGAACGAGCGGCGGTCGGGAGCAGGCATGACCGACTCCGGGAGAGGTGAGGGCGAATGAGCTGGATTGTACCGCGCGGTGTCGGCGTCCGAAACGCGCCACGCGGCGGCCGTCGGCCGCGTATTGCTACGCGGTACGGCGGCCGCCGGTGGTTGAGGCGTCGGGTTCCGGCGCGGTGCCCCAGCCGGCCGCTCGTGCCGCGGGGGTCGCAGGAGTGACCCTGCTCGGTCGCCCGGACGACCGCCCCCGCGGGCGCACCATGACCGTGCAGCCCGCGCGGCAAACGGACTGGGGAGGAAGACACAGTCCGGGTGTGTGCGCCGAACCCGAAGCTCCTGCCGCGGTCCGGGCCGCGAACAGGGACGGTGGG
>JAFKFQ010000671.1 GCA_017308215.1 bacterium
CAGCGGGGCCGCCGGGAGCGCGGGGATCGCCTGCGGCGCGACCCGGAGGATCGCCGGCGCCGGCCGCACCAGCCCGCCGGGCAGCGCGGGCGTGGTGGCCGGGTTGCCGGGGGCGGTCAGCCCCTCGCCGGACACGAGTACGAGCAGGTCGCCGCGGAACGGCTGGAGGAACGCGGCGTCCGGGAGGCGGGCGTCGCCGGCGACGAGCACCAGCCCGCCGGCCCGCAGCCGCCGCACCGCCTCGTCCTTCGCCACCAGTCGGCCGGTCAGGTCGTAGGCGTCGAACCCGACCTCGCTCAGCGGCCGGACCTGCGGACCGCCGCCGCCCGGGACGAACCCGATACCGTCGTCGAGCAGTTGCACCACGCCGCCGTTGTTGATAAGTACCCGTCCGCCGATGTACCGGGTGCTGGCGGCCGGGTTGGTGGTGACGCGGACGGTCCCGTCCGGCCCGGTTGCCAGGAGCATCAGCCGCGGCGCCTGGGTGGACACGGCCTGCCGGTTGACGACCGGCTGCGGCGGGTTGACCGCCCCGGCCAGCGCCTCGGCGGCGACCACCACCGTGTTCGATCCGACCGCCCGCAGCCACGCCCGGTCCACCGCCTTGCCGTCGGCCGAGATCAGCACCGTTACCCCGTCCCGCGCCCGGCGAACGAGCTCGGCCGACCCGACCGGCGCGCCGTCGGCCGCGGTGACCGTGCCGGCCAGCCCGGCGAGGTTGTGGACGGCGGACGTCATCTGGGGCACGTCGCGCACGACCTGCTTCAGCACCTGCTGGCCGTTGACGTTCTCGACCACGTTCATGGTCTGCTTGACGACCCGCTGCGACTGCACGATGACGCGGAGCTGGCTGGCGTCGTCGGCCTTGAGGTGGACGACCCACGGGGCGGGTCCGGCCGGCGCCGGGTTGGTGTCGGCCGGGACCGGCGCCGCGGGGGCGGCGGACGCGGCGACGAGGAGCGTGGTGAACATCGTGGGCCTCCGGGAAGTCCGGGGGGGCAGAGTGGCGAGAGACCTATCCTAGCCGACGCCCGGAGAGGCGTCAAAGGGCGGTCAGAGTTTTGCGAGGGAATAGGACCGGCTGGTTTTCGGCCCGGAGGGCGTCTTGGACAGCCCTGGGCGGCGCCGGCGGTGTTCGTGGGTCGCCAATCCCCGCGATCCGCTCAGCCCGCCCGGGGTTGCCACCCCGGGCTAACGGAGGCGCCCTCCGGGCTGAAAACCAACCGACCCACCCGTCACTTCCAGTTCCCCGACTTCCACGACAAGTCCTTCACCGGCGCCAGCACCGCCTCCACCGCGGCGAGCAGGTCCGCGTCGATCGGCTCGTCGATCGCCCGCAGGTTCGCCGCCAGCTCGGTCGCCTTCGCGGTGCCGGTGATCGTGCTCGGGATCGACCGCTCGGCGTAACAGAACTGCATGCCGAGCTTCGCCAGGTCGGCGCCGCGCGACCGACACAACTCGGCGGCGGCGGCACACGCGGCCTTCACCTCCGGCGGCGCCGGGTTCCACGACTGCGGCCCCTGGTGCGTCAGCAGCCCGAGCGCCAGCGGCGAGGCGTTCAGCACCCCGACGCCGTGTTCGACGGCGATCGGCAGGAACTCGCTCACCAGCCGCGTGTTCTGGAGCGTGTAGTGCGCGTAGCTGACGACCACGTCGAGGTCGCAGCGCTCGACCGCCGCCCGCAGCAGCCCGAGCGGATAGCACGACATCCCGACGTACCGACACTTCCCCTCGCGCTTCAGCGCGTGGAGCACGTCGGCGGTGTCGGTGAAGACGCGCTCGAAGTCGTCGGCGAACTCGATGTCGTGCGCGAGCAGGATGTCCACCCGGTCGGTGCGGAGGCGCTTCAGCGACGCCTCGAAGCAGCGGCGCATCCCCGCCGGGGTGAAGTCGAAGACGGCACGATCGAGGCGGCCGGCCTTCGTGCAGATGTGGACGCGGTCGCGGAGCCCGTCGGCGAGCGCGGCGCCGATCAGCTCCTCGGACAGCCCGCGGCCGTAGTACGCGGCGGTGTCGATGAGGTTGACGCCGGCGTCGATGGCGGCGCGGATCGTGTCCGCCACCTCGCCGGCGGAGACGGGGCCGTACTGCTGGCCCATCGCCGCCCCGCCGAGCGAGAGCGACGAGACGCGGAGGCCGGTGCGGCCGAGGGGGCGGAGGTCCATTGGAGAGATGAGGGATGAGGGAGGAAGATAACCCACGGTGGGTTCTATTCATCCCTCACACCCTCTCACACCCTCGTCCCCCGCTCTGCGGAGGAACGCCGGTTTTCGCCGCGCCGCGGCGTGCCCGTTCGCGGGGCGGTGTCGTCCACGAAGGTGGGTCGGCGTGTGCCCCGGTCGGTCCGCAAAAACTTGCCGGTGGGCCTCCGCCGCGCCGCGGCGCGGCGGAGGACACGTTCCCCCGCAAGCGGGGGAACGAGGGGAGAGCGCAGAATTGAAGCCCCAGACTTCTCATTCTGCGCTCTGCTTTCTGTGCTCTGTGTTACCCGGAGCTACCCCGAAACGAGCACGACGCGGAAGCCGA
>JAFKFQ010000672.1 GCA_017308215.1 bacterium
CCTGGGCGCCGAACGTGTTCCCGGTCGTGGCGGCGACCTGCACCGACCGCTGCGACGGGCCGACCAGCTCACCGAGCATCGGCGCCCCCATCATCAGGCCGTAGGTGCCGACCATCCCGCCCTGCGGCGTGAACGACCGCGCGAGACGACCGCCGAGGGTGGCGGCCCGCTCCCGGAAGGTGCCGCCGCCCAGCCACCCGGTCACGCCCGCCGGGTTCTTCCCTGCGTCCTGGAGCTGCTGACCGAGGGCGGCCGTGCCGACCACGCCGCCGGTCGAGTTGCGCAGAACGGCCTCGTTCCGGTCGAGGGCGGTCCGCGCCCGCTCTTCGGCCATCCGCCGGGCCTCGGTCGCCGAGATGGCGGGGTACAGCGCCCGGAGCTGCCGCTCGATGGCCTTCGTCAGCTCTTGCTCGACGCGAAGGTGCTCCTTCTGCTGGATTTCGAGGGCCGTCTGCGAGCTCACCATCTTCGCGCCCCCGCGGGCGTCAACCGCGGCGCTGGTCCGCATCGACGCCACGTCCGCCGCCCCGAAGCTCGGCATCGCCGGGGCAACGTTAGGCACAGACTCGGCGCGAACCCGAGGCGGGGTCATGCGGTACGTGGACGGCCGGTCGCCGGAGTACACCCGGTAGGCGTAATCGTCGGCAGTCTCCCCGGGGCGGCGGGCCACCCGAGCGGCCGGGTGCATGCCACCGGGCGGCGTGGGGAGCGGCGCGTAGGGGTTCACCGTCCGCGGGTCGTACACGTCGTCCTTGAAGGGGATGGGGGCGGGGAGCGACGTGCGGGGACCGCGCGGCTGGGCCGGCGGGTTGAGCAGGTAGGAGTTGGGCATGTAGGAGCCGCCTGGACCGGCCGAGGCCGGCACCGGAAGCGCGCCGTCGGGAACCACTCCGTAGGTGCCTGGACCGCGGTAAGGCGGAAGGGCGAGCAGGGGCGGCGCCGGAGCCGACAGCGGAATCGGACCGGACGACATCCGGCAGCTCATCGAGGACAACGTCCCCGAGTCGAAGATGCTCGACTACAAGCAGGCGCTGCCGCAGACCCACCAGAAGGACAAGGTGGACTTCCTCAAGGATGTGGCCGGGTTGGCGAACACCGAAGGCGGCGACATCCTGTTCGGGGTCAGCGAGAAGCGGGAAGGCGGCAAGACCACGGGTGAACCGGAGGCGGTCGTCGGCCTTCAGGGGTTCCTAGCGGACCAAGAGATTCGCCGCTTGGAGGACACCATCCGGACCGGGCTGAAGCCACGGTTGACTGGTGTGCGACTGCAATCCATCCAGTGCCCTGAAGGCCCCGTTCTCCACATGCGAGTCGAGCGCAGTTTCGCCGGCCCGCACATGGTTCTGCACGACGAGGAAAGGTTCTGGGGGAGGGGCGCGATGGGGAACTTCAGGCTGGACCCGGACGAGCTCCGGCGGTTGTTCCAGCGGAACGCGGACCTCCCGGAGCGGATTCGCCGGTTCCGAGCCCAGCGCGTTGAAACCATCGAGCGAGTTCAAACTCCAGTCACGTTCCCGGCGGGACCCACGCTCATCCTTCATGTGGTGTCAGTTCCAGGTTTCGACTTGCAGAGCGCGCTAGACGTACGACGGGCGGTCAGCGTTCAGAATAGCTTTTTACCCCTCGGATGGTCGTCCTCCGCCCTCGGCAGGTTCAACATCGACGGTTACGTCAACTACGCCGACGTTGACAAGAACGGGGTCTGCCGGACTTACACCCAGTTGTTCCGGAACGGGGCGATTGAGTCCGTCCTCTCGTTCCCACCGGCCTCGTTCAACTCCTCGGCGACCAAGTTCTTCGCGTACGACTTCGCCAGGCTAATTCTGGAACACCTCCCCCGATATCTGGTTGGGCTTGGCGCCGCCGATGTGCCCCCGCCTTACGTCGTGATGGTGAGCTTTCTCGGCGTGAAAGACCTGGAACTGCCTGGGTACTGGTCCACAACGACGACCGTGGACCGCAATACCGTACTGGTTCCCGACCTGCTATTAAACGAGGTTCCGAGCAGCTATACGGACGAGTTGCGGCCGGTCTTCGACGCCATGTGGCAGGCAGCAGGTAAGGCGGGTTGGCCTGACCAAGAGTATGAGAAGGCGAAGAAGCGGGAGTCGCGCTAACCCGCCTTCGGCTCGAACCCGAGCCCGCGTCGCCGCCGCCTGGACTCGGGCGGCGGTGGTGCAGCTACTCCTTGCCCAACACCGCGTCCACGACCCAACAGCCGCGAGCGTGATGGCCGCTCCCGCGGCAGTGGTCCAGAATGTCCGGGTCAGCACAGCCGGCGTCATCCAGGGCGTCCGCCAGAACAGGGACGCGGTCGAAGGCGTGGTCGTCGTAGATGCCCTGGGCGAGCCCGACCACGTTCTCGGTCTTCCACTCGGACACGAAGACGACCGGCGCGAACGGGTCGCCGATGACGTCCCGAAGGAGGATGGCCTGCTCCTCGCGTACTGCCGGGTCCTCGACCCCATCCGAGCCCATCCCCGCCCAGTACGCGCACCCTCGGGCCGCGGCCCTGGCCGCGGGTCTCGGGCCGCGGCCCTGGCCGCGGGTTCGAGCGTGTAGCAGGCGGCCATCGCCGCCCGCGTGGGAACGTCGTCCTCAACCCACAGCTCGACGTCGTGGGCGCCTTCGCGCGCCCGCTCGACCTCGTCCGGCTCGGCCGTGCCGTCCGCAAGCCACGCGGCGACCGCGACCGCCCGGAGGCTCCGAACATCCTGCAAGAGGGGTCTTAGTCGGTGGCAGCATGCCACCGCGAACAGCCGCAGCTTGCGGTCCGAGGCTCGTGCTTGCGGGTAGCTGAGTCCCTCCCAATCATGCCCCTTGGTAGTCCCTCGGACCATGTTCGCCGGTCCGAACAAGAAGTCCAGCATCGAGCCGGGGTGCGTAGCTGTCAGCCACTCCGATTCGGTCATCGCGTCCCCCACGTTCCGGCCATGATAACACGACGGGGACCGCTACGACGCCGCCCGACTCCTCGCGGCCGCGGTTCGGCGGGGGTTCCTGCTGCCCGATGGACCTGTACCGCGAGACGCGGTACTCTGGCGGGCATGACCGAGGATGAGTGGGTCACGGCGACCGACCCGGGACCGATGTTCGTGTTCCTTGGCGCCAGGGCGAGTGAACGGAAGTGTCGCCTCTACGCGGTCGCCTGCTGTCGTCGTCGGCCCGTGCAGTGGGAGGAAGACCCGAGGGAGAAACTGGCGGTGGAAGTTGCGGAGCAGTTCTGCGACGGGCTGGCAGACCGCCGGACGCTCGACCAGGCCCAAGAACAGGTGGAGGGGCACCTCGAACTGTACCCGGGAGAGCCGGTCTACAGTGCCGGTTTCTGGGCGTGCAGCGAGGATATTGTTCACGATGCGGAGAGTGCCGCAGGCTTCGCCGCCAATTCCGTCGCTCGGTCGAAGGTCGAGTTCTCGTCGCCAGGCTTTGACGATGAATTCGAGGCCGCGAG
>JAFKFQ010000673.1 GCA_017308215.1 bacterium
CAGGATCACGTCGGCGCCCGCCGCCGCGAGAGCAGTCGTGTACTCGGGGATCTCGGCCTCAACGAGCTTCGCCAGCAGGGTTAGTGATTCCTGCCAGCCGAGGCAGCAGCCCTCGGGCGGGATGACGTCGGGAATCCCCTCCTGCACGATGGACAGTTCGGTCCCGCACGACACCTTCTTCAGGGTGACGGTCACCTGCATCTCGCCGGGCAGGTTCGGGTCGTCGAACACGTCCGTGTGGCGGATGCGCTCGTGCGGCACCAGCTCGAGGTACTTACCGCCGAACGAGTGGCTCTTGCCGGTGGTGAAGTTGGTGAACGACATCCGGTAGGTGCCGCCGACGGTGGCGTCCAGGTGGTGCACCCGGCCCGTGAACCCGTTCGGCGGGAGCCACTTGGCCATCGCGTCGGGGTCGAGGAACGCCCGGTAGACCCGCTCGGGGGTCGCCCGCAGCACGCGGTGAAAGCGGACGGTGTTCGGCATCAGCCCCTCCTCGCAACGGGTCGGAAGGGTCATTGCCCGCGGCCGTTCGGGTCGCCGACGATCAGTTGCCACCCGCCGTCGGACCGGCGGCGGAGCACCTCGACCGCCCGGCTCCGCACCCCGACCGTCTCCCCGGACGCCTCGACCTTCGTCCCCTCGAAGTCGGTGTACAGGACGGCGACGTCGCCGACGACGACCGCCCGGACGACCCGGCCGCGGAACCGCGTCCGCGCGGCGATCAAACCGGCCAGCACGGGGCGAATGCGGTCGCGCCCGACGAGTGGTTCGCCCCCCTCCGGGGGCAGGAAGTGGGCGTCCGGGGCGTACAGCGCAACCGCCCCGTCGAGGTTCCCGGCGTTGACCCGCTCGGCGAACTCTCCCGACCAGTCCTCCGGCCGGAGGACGGGCGCCGGGAGCGCCGGTCCCGATCCCTCATCGGTCGTCATGCGGTTCCCCCGCCGTCGGGCGGGAGGCGGGTCGGAGCGAATCGCGTGCCCCGCCCCCTTGCGGTGTTTACCAGCCGCGACCGACCGCGGGGTAGCGCGCCGCCGCCCCGTCCCCGCCGCGCCCCGGCCAGGCGGCGCCGACCTGGGCCTGGCGGAGCCGGCCGCGGCAGAATTCGGCCACCGCCCACCACGGCCCGACCGGGTCGTGGTAGGCCGCCAGCTCGACGAGTTCCGCGTAATCGACCACCCCGGGGAGTTGCGTCCGGGTCGGGTCGACCGGGAGCGCCACCCCCCACCCGTCGAACGCCCGCGCCGCGACCTCGGCCCGCCGGCTCAGGAGGAGCCGGCGGTGGTCGCGGCTCGCGGCGACGGCTTCATACTCGCCTTGAACCGTCTGGGCCGGCCCTTCGAGGATGTGGAGGAAGGACCCCTGGTGGTGGACGAGAAGGCCGGTCACCCCGGCCGCGACGTACCGGGCACGGTTCCGGACGTGGATGGTGAGTAGGTCGGTCGGGGTGACCGGTTGGACAGCAGCGGTGGCGAAGACGAACTGGAGCATGCGTCGGCCCTCGGGGGTCAGAGGTGTCGAGGCACGGGATCACCGGATGTGCGACGGACGACCCGCAGTAGGGGTGCGTCGTCGGTCACCGGGGAATGGGCCGCGGTCCGGCCCGAGGGGCGAAGAGGGGGTACGTTCATGCTGACGTCTGCGGCCGCGGTTGGCGAGGCCGGACGCGCGGAATGTGCCAGATTCTTGCCGTTTGACGGCCAGGGTTATGCCTCGAACGAACGATTGAGGCCCGAAGGGGCGGCCGTGCATCGCTCGGTCTGCCGTGGGCAGGCAACCGCCCGTTGCCTAATGGGGGTGAGGTGTCGGGTGTGGCCCCACCGTCCCTGTTGTCGGCCCGGACCGCGGCAGGAGTTTCGGGTTCGGCGCACACCCGGACTGTGTCTTCCTCCCCAGTCCGTTTGCCGCGCGGGATGCACTGTGATGGTGCGCCCGCGGGGGCGGTCGTCCGGGCGACCGAGCAGGGGCCACCCTGCGACCCCCGCGGCACGAGCGGCCGGCTGGGGCACCGCGCCGGAACCCGACACCCGCCCACCGGTGACCGCCGGTCCGTGCCGCAATGCACGGCCGACGGCCGCCGCGTGGTGCTTTCTACACCGTCGAGCGGCGCGTCAGCTGACAGGTGTCTGAGCGTGTACCGACAACCCCACGAGCCGCGACCGCGAGGGAGCGGCTGTTCCAACACGCGAGCCGCAATTGCGAAAGGTGGGTTCGGCTGCCGCTCCCTCGTGGTCGCGGCGCGTGGGGTCACCCGAACACCGCCCGGGCGCCCGTACCAACGACCAGCCGGCTCACGCCGGCCGTTCGCCCCGGCGGGGCTGCGCCCCCGACGCCGATCGGCCGACGTACCAGTCGGTCGGGCGATGCGGCGACGGGGTCAGAACCACTCGTCCTTGTCCACGACGTTGCGCAGCGGCTCGCCCCGCACGAAGCGGCCGACGTTGTCGAGGAGTACCTCGAGGTGACGGCCGGCGATGAGGGGCGAGTACCCGGCCACGTGCGGGGTGATGATGAC
>JAFKFQ010000471.1 GCA_017308215.1 bacterium
GCGGTGATCCGATCCCGGGTGCCGGCGTCACGGCGGAAAAAAGGGGCGAGCGGCTGATCCGGCTGAGTGCGCCGGAGGTGCGGAAGCTGCTGCTCAAACTGATCTGGGCCGCCGTCCCGCCGGCCGAGCAGGTACTGGCGTGGTCGGTGCGGCGGCGTCGCCATCAGCACCGCGCCCGCGAATGCCACTACAAGAGACGCGGGGCCAGACCGCCCGACGGATAATTACGGCTGTAGGACTAAGCCGACGTCTCCCCAGCCCCGGGCATAAGCCACCCTTACCAGGGAACTACCCCGAGCGGAAGGAAAGTGTCGGCGGATGTGACGGGCGCGACCTGCGCCCCCAACCCACTCGTGCTGCCGGCCGCCACGAGCGGGGCGACGCGCGCTGCGCCATACCTCGTCCGACGTGTCGGACCGAAGCGGGCAAGACGCGTCCAACCCTCGCCGGTCGGCCTTCAAGGGGGCCTTGGCGCAGATGGTGGGGGAAGCCCGACCACCCGTCTCGGTGTCCACCGGCGCGAGGCGGTGACCGGTCGGGTCGAACCGCGGGCCACCCCAGACGCAGCCGTCCAGGGCACCGGCGCGCGGTACGCGGATGTGCAGAAGTCCGCCCACCCGATCCCGTCGGGGAGGGCGTGCGTCCGGAGGGCGCACATCCGTTATTGGCCTCCTCTCAGGGAGGCGTACTCGGGGTGAACAGTTGAACGCCGGCATCATGCTGCGGCCGTGGGAAGGAGTTGGCCGCCTGCGGCACTGCCGGTGCGGTGGGCGTTGGTCAGCAGAACGGGCACCCCGCTCCGGCTCGCCACCTCCTCGGCCACGCTGCTCCGGAAGAACCGGGATAATGGCCCACGCCCGCGCGTGGTCAGTGCGATGAGTTCGGCCCCGGTCCGCTCTGCGTACCCGGCGATCGCTTCGGCTAATGGGCGGTCGTCGGCTACGACGCTGGCCGTCGCCCCGATCTCATCGCCGATCAACTGGGTCGCCACCCGCCGGAGGTAGGAGCGAGCATCTGCCTCCGCCGTCTCACCCGGGAACGTGGCCACAGAACCCCCCTCGCGTGCCGGCAGCGCGCTGCCCGCCCAGGCACTGACGACGTGTAGGAGGTCGTACCGCACCCCTCCCAGCGACCCCAGCCCGACCGCCGCCCGGACCGCCTCCTCTCCGCGGTCCGTCCCGTCGAGCGGGACCAGGATCTCGCGGGGCAAGGTGGTGGCGGACAGGTCCGGCGGTTCATCCCGGCCGTGGACCAGCAGGACCGGGCACCGCGCCCGGCGGGCGACCGCGGCGGTCACACTCCCCCACCAGAATCGCGACCACAGCCCGCGCTTCCGGGTCGCTAGCACGAGCAGGTCCGCGGCCGCGGTCGCCTCGCACACGGGCTCCGCCACGTCGGCCCCGTCCAGCAGTGCCCCGCCGACCGGCAACGGGTAGGCCCGGGCCAGCCGCCGAACCAACCCGTCCAGGTACTCGCCCCGCCGGCGGCGCTGGTCCAGCACCCACCGGACATCGGCCATAACCCGGGCGGCTTCCCCGGCAAGCTCCCGGGCCGGGACCACGTGGACCACTCGCAACCCGGCCCCCGCCTGTCGGGCGATCACGGCGGCCAGTGGCAGGGCGTGTTCTCCGAACGGGGTGCCGTCCACCGCCACCAGGACGGTCCGCACCGCCAGCATGGTTGAGCCGATCGGGTTCGTCCGGCCTGCCCACCAGCCCACGGTGTTCTCGCGCCACCGCGCCGGCGGCACGAAGTTGGTCCCGTGCCTCCAGCCGGGGGGCTGGCGCCTCGCGCGATCACGTCGCATCTCACCCTCCTCTCGTGTTTCCCGTGGACACTCCAGCCCATCACGAGGCCCTGCAGATCAGCACCGGAACCGGTGCCCGGCGAGACACCTGCACGGCCAGGCTCTCGCGGAAGAGGCCGCGCCACCCGACACCGCCCCGGCTGGCCAGGGCGATCAGGTCGGTCCCAGACAGTTCGGCGTACCGGGCGATCGCGTCGGCCACGGGCCGGTCGCCCGTGACGGCCCTCCACCGGGCCGGCACGGACCGAGCCCTCAACCGGTCGGCCACGCCGCGCAGGTAGCGGTTTGCTTCCCGGGTCCGTTCCGCGGTCGGGCGGCTCGGTGGGCCGCCGTGGGCGAGCGACCAGTCCACGGCGTACGGCCGGGTGCGAACGACGTTGAGCAACTCGCACCCGCCGCCGACGAGGGCGGCGAGCGCGGCCGCCGGTCCGAGCGCCCGCTCCGCTCGGGCCGTGCCGTCGAGCGGGACCAGCACCCGGCCGACGGGCGGCTCGGCCGACAGGTCCGGCGGTCCCGTCGGGGCGGGGACGAGGAGCACCGGGGGCCGCGACTGGCGGGCCACCTCGGTGCTGACGCCCCCGGACCAGAGCCGCGACCACCACCCGCGACGGCGGGCCGCCATCACCACGAGGTCGGCCTCCCGGTCGCCCCATTCACAGAGCACGTCCTCCGGCCAGTATCCCCGGAGCAGGACCGGTCGGACCGGGACAGGGCAGACCCCCGCCACACGCGCGGCGAGGGCGTCCAGGTAGTCCCGGAGTGGTGCGACGAGGTATTCCCCGCCTCGCCAGCCGAGCCGTTCCGGATCGTTCGCCGCCAGGAGCGTAGAGTACACGTGGGCCAGCATCACCTCCGCGCCGGCCCGCCGGGCGAGGGCCACGGCGTACGGCAGCGCGTGCTCGGCGGCCGAGGTACCGTCGACCGGCACGAGGACGGACCGCAGCGGTGGGGGCCGCGGCGCGACCTGCCGGGGCCGGACCGCGCGTGCCTCCCCGTCACACAGCCGCGTCGGGTGGACGTCCCGGCCGCGAAGTTCGTAAGTCTCGTGACACGGAGCCACGGCCGTCAGTCGTTCGTCGGTCACGATACCCCTCCTGATTCACGCCATGGTGCTCGGGCTCAGGCCACTTCGATCTCGTTCCGCACGACCGGGAGGTGCGTCCCGTCATGACGGTGTGCAGGGCGAGACGGTTTGACGTCGAGCGATTGGGTGGTCCCGCAGATGACGCCCCGCCGCCGTGCAGTTCGAGCCGCAGGCCGGACAGTCGACCGCGCAGCCTCTCCCCGTCTCGGCCGCCAGCCGATCGACCGCTTCATTGCCGTACCCGCTCACCGCCACCAAGTGGGGGCGCGTCGGCCCGAACCGCTCTGCAACAGCCCGACGTATCGCCCCCGGGGCATAGGTCACCGCCGCCCTGCAAGCCCCGGCTTCGGCCATCACCCGGGCGGCGCTCGAGAACGACAGGGCGCCGTCACCCCGCGGCCCGGAACGGTTCCCCGAGCCCGCGGAGCACGTCGAAGGCGCTGACGACACCGACCAAAACGCCCGCTTCGTCCACGACGAACAGCCGCCGGACGTTGAGCGCGAGCATCTTCTCCACCACCTTCGCCGCCGGCGTCTCGGCGTGGACACAGAACACGGCCGGCGTCATCACATCCCGAATAGCCCCCGGGGCCGCCGCCTCGGCCCTGGCGTCGGCCGTCCCGGGCGGGGCCGTCAGGAGCCGCGCGGCCCGCTGCCCGTGGTGGTGCAAGAGGTCGGTCCGGCTCACGACCCCGACGGGCCGACCCGCCTCGTCGATCACCGGGGCGGCGCTGAACCCGCGGGCGCTGAGGAACACGGCCGCCTCCGCCACGAGCGCGTCCTGGCGGAGCGATTTGGGATCGGGTGTCATGAGTTCCGCCGCCGTCCGGGTGTGGAGAACGAGGGGCGGTGTCATTCGGTTCCGGGTCGTGGCGAGCATGGCGTTTGAACCTCCGTCGGTATCAGGTGCGCGGGGCCACGCGGACAGTCCATGGCCGCCGCCATCGCGTCTGTGGTGTTGCCTGGTCGCTTGTCTCTAAGGCAGTCCCCGTGCCAGTCACTCCTGAGAGGTCATCTCGGGCGCGGCGTTCGTGCGAAACGGCATGGATTCATTGTGAAATGCGGGAACGTGTCGGACGGCGCCGAACCTAGTTATCGCTACCGGGAGGCCGGGTGTGGGCTGGTGTAGCGGTCGAGAATCGACCGGTGCCTGGGCTGGCCGTGGCCAGCCGTGTTGGATACGCGCAGGCGATGTGTTCGCAGAATCTCGTGGCCCGGCCCGCCTCGTGTGCGTGGATCCCATCCTCGCTGGCGTCGTCGGACGGACGGTTCTCTCGAAGCCGCGACGCGAGTCGCGCGATGCCCGCTTCGACCGCGTCGCGCAATGACGCGGCACGCGGAATGCGTCAGGTTGCGCGAGGCAGCCGCTCTCGCCTCAACCGCGACACGGGGGTTCCGCAGACGGGACTCCCGCTTTTATTCACACCGGCACTGCCCGCCGGTACTCGCGGAAGTGGAACGTCAGTTCCGCGGGAGGCGGTGCGTTCGAAAGCGGGCGTGAGAGTTCGAAAGGAGGAAGACGTGCTCGAAATCCGGACCATCCTTCACCCGACCGCGCTCGCGGAGAAGGATCTGTCAGCGGCCCGGGTCGCCGTGTCACTCGCCCGCGCCATCGGCGCGCGGCTCGTGATCCTCCACGTCGTGCGGCCCTGGTACGTCCACGGCCGCGGGGCGCTGTACTCCGCGTTCCTCCGCCAGAAACACGAGCGTTCGGAGGATCTCGGTCGGTACCCGCCCGGGCGCACGGGCATCACCTGCGAGCGGCGACTGGTCGAGGGCGAGCCGACGGGGGCGATCCTCGCTGCCGCGGCCGAGGTTCGGTGCGATCTCATCGTCATGGGCACTCGCGGGAGGTCCGAGCTCGGGCGGCTACTGGCCGCGGGCACGGCGGACGCTGTCTCGCGGCGTGCGCACTGTCCGGTGTTGATGGTGCGACCGGCGCCCGAGGCGCCGCCGCGCGGTGTCGGTGTCACCCGAGCGGCGGGTCGCCGGGCTGGACGTCGACCGTGCGGGCGGTGAGCCGCCCCTGGGACTCGGCGTACGCCACCCGGACACGGTCCCGGGGCTGGACCAGCCGGAGCTTGACCCGTTCGCCGCGGAGGGTGACCACGCAATCGGGCGGCGCGTCGAAGTTGAACACAACCCCGCCCGAGCACACCTCGATCTCACGCCCCACGGGATCCACCCGGCGGACGACCCCGTTAAGGTGGAGCGTCGGCCGGCAGGCGTGAGAGGTCTGCATGCTTCTTTGCCCTGGTAGTACACGCCAAACGAGTCCTGAACGGGGAAAGCAATCCCCGTTCCCCGACGGCCTGCGCCAGTGAATTGCATGCGAGAATCGCCCGAATGGCACCCGCCGGTCGCACCCGGCGGTCACGCTTCGACCACCCGCCCGGTCGAAGGTCGACCAGGCCGTGGCCCGGCCCCGCGGCGTAAGATGCCGGTGGGCGGGAGGGGATCCTGTGACGACACCGGAACACGACCCCGGCTGTCAGGCCCGGAAGGACGACTTCTTCGAGGCCGCCCCGGTCGGCCTCGTGGTGCTCGGCCCGGGCGGTCGCGTCGTGGCCGCGAACCGCCGGGCCGAAGCGATCTTTGACTACCCGGCGGGCGGTCTCGTCGGGCGGACCGCCGCGGAGATGTTCGTGAACGCCGCAGACGCCCCGACCGGCGGGGAGGTGTGCCCGGTCGAACTCGTCGCCCGGCGCCACACCGACGAGACGTTCCCGGCGGAGGTGGTGGCCGGCCCGGTCCACGACGGGTGTGTGGTCTGTGCCGTCCGCGACCTCTCCGGAGTGAAGCAGGAGGAGCACACGCTCCGGGCCCGCGCCCGCCAGCAGGCGCTCGTGGCCGAACTCGGACGGCGGGCGCTCACCGGCATCGACCTCGGTCAGCTGATGGACGAGGCGGTCCGGGTCGTCGCGGCCGACCTGGGCGTCGAGTACGCGAACCTCCTCGAACTCCTCCCCGACGGGCGCACGGCCTTTCGCGCCGGGGTCGGGTGGCGGGACGGGCTGGTGGGCGGCGAAACGGCCGAGGTCACCGCCGGCACGCCGGCCGGCCGGGTGATCCTGGACCAGGCGCCCGTCCTGACCGCGGACCTCCGGACCGACGACCGCTTCCCGGCGCTGTCGGTCTCCCGCGAGCACGGCGTGGCGGGGAGCCTCACCGTCCCGCTCTACGGGCAGGCCCGGCCGCTCGGGGTGCTGGGCGTCCACACCGCGACCGTGCGGCGATTCTCCGAGGCCGACGTCCACTTCGTCCAGGCGGTCGCCAACGTCGTGGCCACCGCGATCGAGCGGCACCGGGACGAGGAGCGGCTCCGGGAACGGCAGATGGTGCGGGCCGAGCAGATGGCCGCGATCGGGCAGGTGGCCGCCGGCGTCGCCCACGAGCTGCGAAACCCGCTCACCTCGGTCAAGGGACTGGTCCAGGTGAACCTCCGGGAGGCGGTCGCCCGGGGGCTCCCGGCCGAGGACCTGCGGGTCATCGAGCACGAGGTCCGGCGGATGGAGCGGACGCTCCAGACGTTCCTCGATTTCGCCCGCCCGCCCCGCCCGGACCGCCGGCGGCTCGACCTCACGGACGTGGTCGAGCGAGTGTTTGTACTCGTCGGCGGGCGGGCCCGAAAGCAGGGGGTGGCGCTCCGGTTCGCCCGGGCCGAGGGGCCTGCGTGGGCGGACGGCGACCGGGACCAGCTCCAGCAACTGGTCTTGAACCTCGTGCTGAACGCGCTCGACGCGATGCCCCACGGCGGAGTGGTCGAGGCCGACATCCGCCCGCCCCGGGACGGGCACGTCGAACTCCTCGTCCGGGACACCGGCCCCGGGGTCGCCCCGCACATTCTCCCCAAAGTATTTGAGACGTTCGTGAGCTCGAAGGAAACCGGGATCGGACTGGGGCTCCCGGTGTCGAAGCAGATCGCCGAGGACCACGGCGGGAGCCTCGCCGCCTACAACCTGCCGGCCGGGGGCGCGTGCTTCGCCCTGCGGCTGCCGGCCCCCGAGTGACAGTCGGAGCGGCCTGGAAGCGGGTCGGGCTCCGGTTCGCACGGGCCGCGGAGAACCTCGGGAGGAGTCATGCCGAAGCTGCTCGTGGTCGACGATGAGCCGTCGATCCTCCACTTCTTCCGCCGGGCGTTCCCCGGACCGGACGTGACCCTCCTCACCGCCGCCACCGCGGCCGACGGGCTCGCGGCCGTCGGGCGGGAGCGGCCGGACGTGGTCGTCCTCGACATCAACCTGGGCGGCGAATCGGGCCTGGAGACGTTCCGCCGCATCCACGGGGCCGACCCCAGGGTGCCGGTCATCTTCATTACCGGGCACGGGACGGCCGACACGGCCATCGAGGCGATGCGGCTGGGCGCCTACGAGTACCTCCTCAAGCCCCTGGAACTGGACCAGCTCACCGACCTAGTGGACCGGGCGTTCGAGATCAGCCGGCTGATGCGGGTGCCGGCGACGATCCCGGAGGGAGGCGAGGCGGCGGACGCGGCCGACGCGATGATCGGCCGGTGCCCGGCCATGCAGGCGGTCTACAAGCAGGTCGGCCGGGTCGCGCCCCAGGACGTGACGGTCCTCGTCCTCGGGGAGAGCGGTACCGGCAAGGAGCTCGTCGCCCGCGCGATCTACCACTACAGCAAGCGGTCCGGCGGGCCGTTCCTGGCGATCAACTGCGCGGCCATCCCGGAGAACCTGCTGGAGAGCGAGCTGTTCGGCCACGAGAAGGGCGCCTTCACCGGGGCCGACCGCAAGCGGATCGGCAAGTTCGAGCAGGCCGCCGGCGGGACACTGTTCCTCGACGAGATCGGGGACATGACCCCGCTCACCCAGACCAAGATCCTCCGGGTCCTCCAGGGGCAGGAGTTCGAGCGGGTCGGCGGGAACGAGCCGATCCGGGCCGACGTGCGGGTGGTCGCCGCCACGAACCGGGACCTGGAGAAGATGGTCGCCGACGGCACCTTCCGCGGCGACCTCTACTACCGGCTCAACGTGTACACCATCCGCATCCCGCCGTTGCGGGACCGGGGCGAGGACCTGCCGCTCCTCGTGAACCACTTCGTCCGGCGGTTCGGACGGGAACTGGGAAAGGAGGTGCGGGATGTCTCGCCCGAGACGATGGAGGTCCTCTGCCGGTACGCGTGGCCGGGGAACGTCCGGGAACTCCAGAGTGTGGTGAAGCAGACCCTCCTGGAATCCACCGGCCCGGTGGTCCTGCCCGAGTTCTTACCCGCCGCCGTCCGCAAGGGGGAGGGCGGGACCGCCGGGGAGGCGGCGTTCGACTTCGGGGGGCTGACCGCGTACGTCGAGGACCAACTCAAGGGCGGCTCGACGAGTCTGTACGCCGACTACCAACGGCTGGTCGACCGGCACCTGCTCGCTTTCGTCCTCCGCCACGCCGGCGGGAACCTGTCCCGGGCATCCCGGGCGTTGGGCATCACCCGGGCGACCCTCCGGGCAAAACTCGCTGCCCTCGGCCTGGCGGTCGAGCGGCCGGAGGCGGGGAGCGAGGAACCCGGTTAGACCGTCGGCGCTGGTCGATCAACGCCAAATCTCACGACCTGGGATTCCTTACTCCCGTTCGCGCTCGGTCGTCGGCCGTACTCACCGAACGGGGCAACCCTCGTCACGTTCCGCCCCGCTCTCGTCACGACCGGGCTCGGCCGGGCGAACTCCGCCCAGTCACCGGTCGATGGCCGATCACCTCTCGTGAACCCGGGCTACGGCGAGGGTGATGGCTCCGGGCGACCATCCCGTCACGCCGCCCGGAAACCCTTGGCCTACCAGCACCTGCGAGGTTGTACGGTTGCGTCCGGGCGCGACTGGCACGGGCCGTGCTTTTGGCAGGGGAGCCGCGTGTAACCGACACGACCCGTGTGCCCTTGCAGGAGGAGCCCATGCCCCCGTTCCCGCTCGCCCCGACGACCACACGTGCCCGGCTCGAAGACATCCGCGTGCGGGACCTGATGACCCCGAACCCCGCTTCCGTCCGCCACGGAATCCCCGTCCGTGAGGCCGCCGCCTTTCTGGCGGGGCGGGGGGTGGGGGCGGCACTCGTTGTGAACGACGCCGGCCGGCCGGTCGGGGTGATCAGCCAATCGGACGTGCTCCTGGCGGTCGAGGCCGGGGTGGACGGGGCACCGGTCCGCGAGGTCATGTCGCCGGCGGTCATCGCCGTCGAGCCGGACGCGGACGCCCTCCAGGCGGCCGTGGTCATGATCCGCTGCATGGTCCGTCGGGTCTTCGTCGTGGACGAGGACGGTACCCCCGTCGGGGTGGTGAGCACGACCGACCTGCTCCGCACCCTCAAGACTATCTGGGCCGGACCGACGGCCGGACGGCGGCGTCCTGAACCTCACCGGCCGGCACCCGAACATCAACCACACGGAGAACTCGCACCATGACCGACCGTCACCCCCTGCCGTCCGCGACGACCGCCCGCGACCTGATGAAGGAGATTCCGCTCGTGATCCCGTCGGGGACGAGCGTGGGGGCGGCCGCGAGTCTGCTGGACGCGGCCGGAACGAGCGTCGCCCCAGTGACCGACGCCGGCGGGCGGTGCGTCGGCCTGTTCGGTACCGCCAACTACCGGCGGTGGCTCGAACACGACCGCACGCGGGGCGAGGTGGTCACCGAGTGGCAAACCGTCCCCCCGGTGGCGGCCCCCGACGTGGTCGGCTACCACATGACCCGGCGGTTCGCCGTGGCGACCCCGGAGGCCGATGTGCACGAACTCGTCCACCGCTTGAACGGGGTGAAAGATCCGTACCTCGTCGTCCTCGACCGGCAGCGGCGGCCGAGGGGCATCGTGTGCGCTCACGACGTCCGAGCGGCCGAAGCGGGCGGCGTGTCCGCGCCGGGCGGCCGACGACCGGCGTGGTGAGGCGGCGGGCGGCGGCCCCGTGGGCTTGTCCGGTCGGCGAGCTGACGGTCGGGGTACGCGTGCCGGAGCGGGTCACTCGCGTCCCGGTTGCTCCTACCAGATGCGTTGTCACACCCGGTCGTCACGCCGACCGCCCGAGTTGTTGCGCTTGAACGAGTATTCACGCCCCGGCGGGCGGCCGTGGGGTACTCCGGGGCTCGATGGCCCCGGTCCGGTTCAACCGCCCAACCCGAAGACCTTGCCCGGCGCGGCCCCTGGTGCCGCTGCGGGCGCATAACGGAGGGTTTCCTGTGCGCGTACTGATTCACCCCCGGACCATCACCGCGACCGACAAGGAGTTGCGGGCCCGGGTCGCCGGGGTCCTTGAGACTGCCCTCTCCCCGGTCCGGGCGTGCCTCCACTGGGTGGACGTGTACCTGACCGACGTGAACGGCCCCAAGGGCGGGCCGGACAAACGGTGCCGGGTGGTCGCCCACCTCCCGACCGGACCGGTCGTGGTGGGCCGGACGGGCCCGGATCCGGTGGCCGCCGTCGCGGCGGCCGCGGTCCGGTGCCGCCGGTTGATCCGAAGTCGGTTGAAGCGGCGGTGGGGGCGCCGGCGGCGGGCCGTGGGGGCGTGACCACGAACTCCGGTAGCCCCGGGGGGGTATCGGCCGGCGGGCCGTGACCGGATTGGTAACTCGGCGGGTCAACCCGCCATCTTCAGGAGAACGATTGTCATGAAACAGCGAGTTCGACGGGACGGCCCCGCGGTGGAGCGGGGCATCTGGATTGCAGACGACGACCGGGTGAAGCTCGACACCCTGCTCCGCCTGATAGCCGCCGGTCGTGATCAGCGGCCCGGCTACCGTGTCTCCCTGGCGGGTGAGTTGCGGCGGGCGCGGGTGGTCCCCCGGTCGGAACTCCCGCCGGACGTGGTCACCATGAACTCGACGGTTTGCCTGCGGGACCTGGAGACCGGGGAGGAGGAGACTTACACCCTCGTGTACCCCACGGACGCCGACATCGGGGAGAACAAGCTGTCCGTCCTGGCCCCAATCGGGACGGCCCTCCTGGGCTACCGGGCCGGGGACGTGGTCGAGTGGCCGGTCCCGGCCGGGGTGAGTCGGTTTCGGATCGAGGGGGTGCTCCAGCCGGCTCGCCCCCTCACACCCGCCGGCCGCTGAGATGCCCCGGGCAGCCGACCAACCGGTGACGGGGACGTTGTCGCATGCCGTAGAATTACGAGGGAGGCCGCCGGGCCGGCAACCGGGACTTCGCTCCGGTCGGTGCGCCCGTAGTATCGGTTACAGGTTGTGTTACACCGCTTGGGGGAGAAATGCGGACTCGAGGCCCGTATCACGGAACACGACACCCTGCCCTGCTGGGTGGGGTCGTTGCCGTGGTGGCGCTCGCCCTGTTCGCTTTCCCACCCACCGTGCGTGCCGTTAGCGCGACCGAGCTTCGGGAGCAGTCGTCCGCCCCGTCCGCTTCCGGCGGCCCGCCGGCCGCCCCGGAGCAGGCCCTTCACCGTGTCCACGCCGGGACCGCCGGGACCGCGGTGCGGCTCGCCCACCCGGGCGGTTGCCTGCCGGTCCCTGTCCAGCCGACCGGTACCGAACGCATCTCATTTCCCCACTCAGCCAACCACGGTGACAGCACGGGCCCGACCGCATTGCGCTCGCGCTCGCCGCTGGGAAGAGGAGAATTCCACGTGACGAACATCACCCTGACCGACGTCCATGCCGAGACCCGGAAGCCGGACTGGCCGGCCGAGACCGCCGATCTCCTGATCCGGGTAGACGGGTTTCTACGGGAGGGCCGCCCGCGGCTGGCCCTCAGCCTGCTACCCACGACCGACGTTCCGTGGGTGCGGAACGCCCGCGGCGTCTGCCTGCTCCGCCTCGGCCGCCCGGGCGAGGCAATCGAGGTCCTCCGGGACCTTGTATTCGGCCCGGGCGGGTTCGCCGTCCGACACGACGCCGACCCGGGTTTTCAGGCGAACTACGCGACCGCGCTCCTGCTCGACGGGAACACCCAGGGGTTTTGGGGCATTTTCGGCGGTATCCGCGACCGGAACCACCCCACGGTCGCCAGGTTGGACGAGGCGGTCCGCCGGTGGAAGGCGGGGATGACGTTCTGGCAGCGGGTCGCGTCCGCGCTCGGGATCGGGGGGCCGCAGTTCGCACCAGATTTCCCGCCCGGCGATTTGTGACGACCCTCGGCGGACCCCCGAGGCGGGTGATCCGGCCTCGGGTTCACCGGGCGGTACTGCGCGGCAGGTTCTCGAGTCGATGAACGTCCGCCCCGGCACAAGTGGGATAAGGCTTGCGAAGCCGCGGGCCGGCGGCGCCGCACACGTCGGCCGTGGGCCGAGGGGGAGCCCGCCGGTCTCGTTGCCGAACCAGTGCCGGGCGGACGCCGTCGGTCTCTCAGTCCGTCGGAATAGGCTGCCCGGGCACTTCGACCCGGCGAGTCGAACCGCTCGTGGCGCGGGTCAAAAGGCGCAAAGACCTGTTGGGGCCTGATACCGAATGCGATTGGTGCGTAACCCTCTCCCATTCTGGGAGGGTTTCCACGACGCAACGACTGGTTGTTGCGCCCCCGCGTTACGAGGAGATCGACCGCCGATGCCGTAGCTGCGTCGACGCGGCCGAGAAGCCCCGATGGCAGACCCTCTGGCTGGTCATCCGCCCGGGTCAACCACTCTCGGCCGCCGCGGCGACGTTGGTCGGGTACCCATCTGCCCGGGGCCGAGCCACACTCAAGAGGGACAACGCGCGGCCTCGCCGCTCTCACCGCCAGGTGCGGGACAACGGGGCCGACTCCGAGCTAACGCCCGAGCCACAGGCCGGGCTGCCCGTCACGCTCCAGGGCGAGCCACCGGACGGCGGGCTCTGGGGCGGGTCGAAGGTGGCCGCCCTCGCCGGGGATCGACTCGGGGTGGAGTCTGGCCCCCGACCGGGTGGCAGTGGCTCAAGAACCGCAGAGGCCGCTCGGTCGTACCGCGCTCCCGGCACCCCAAGGCTGCCACGCGCGATTGGGCCTCGGCCGGTGGTCCGGCGGGTGCGGGCCTCGAAGGGAGCAAGGCCGACGAGCAACGGGCGACACGAGTTCGAGTCGGTGCTCGTGTCCGGGCTCACTCACCCCCGGAGCGAGCGGAGTCGGTCCCGGATCTGGCCGAGTGCGAGCGCGGAGTGCACGGGTCGGGAGCTGGCGGGCTTCGCCGGGTGGGCTGACCCGAGCGGCCGACGGTGCGGGTGGTGGTCGTGGGCAGAGCGGACAGACACGCGGCCAAAGGGCGGAAGATGTCGCCGAACCCGACGCCCTTCGACCGGGCGGTTGCGCCCCCCAGAGTTGCAACCGGCCGGGCACCTGCGGCCGCTGGTCCGGGGACTGGCTAACCGCGCTCGACGGGCGGCCGGTGCCGACCGAGGCCCTGGCGACGCGGTGCGGGTGGCTGACCGACCACCCGGAGGTGGTCGGCGGGGCTGTCAGATTTCACTGGGCCGTTACTGTTTGACGATTACACATCAAGCAGATTTGGTATTAGGCCGCCGGCTGGGAATCGCCGACCGCCCAGCCGGCACGACGTCAGTGCCGGCGGCACCCGGAGATAGCGGGTCGAACGACAGTCGCCCGCCTGGGGCGCCCAGAGCAGCCCCTTACCGCAACAGGTCACGCGAATCGACGGTGTCCTCATCGCCCCCGGCCGGCAGCCCTGGGGAGGCGGACACTCCGAGGCACCCGACCTGGTAGACGGCCAGCCGCGCGACCAGCCGGTCGGCCGCGGCGCCGTACCGGTCGGGGGCGAGTTCCGCCGCCCGCCGGGCGTGCTCGCGGGCGGCCCCGGCCTGCTGGGCATCCTCGTAGAACTGCGCCAGCAGGAAGTGACGGTCGGCCGTCGGGGAGCCCGCAGGATACCGGCGTTCCGGGCCGGGGACGGCGGGCGAGCCTCCCAGGCGGTCCGCCCCACCCGGTAGGCCGCCAGGCCCGCGTCCCACTCCCCCCGGGCCTCGTGGACCGTCCCGCGGAGGATCCCCACCTCGGCCGCGAGCCGCGGGTCGTCGACCGGAGTCAGCACGTCGAGCGCCTCGCCCGTCCGCCCGAGCATGGCGAGGGCGACGCCGCGGTCCACCCGGTCCTGTGTCGTGGCCGTCTCCCGCAGGGGCACCGCGACCCGCTGTTCGAGTCGGGCCACGACCCGGTCGAGGTCGGCGGCCACCTCACCCACCGGGCGGCCGTTCCACCCGAGGCCGGGGGCGAGAACCACCAACCCCTGTGCCACGGCCCGTGCCTCCCCGACCCGTGACTGCCCCACCCACTCGCCGAGCCGCGCCAGGTCGTGCCGGCAGCGGGCGTCGACGAACGTGGCGGGCGGGACGACCAGGGTCGCGGCCCCCAGGGCGACCGGCACCGCGAGCCGCCCGACCCGGCCCCCACCCGTGAGCCGGTCGGAGCACACCGCGACGGCCAGGGTCACTCCCGAGAGCGTCAGCAGCGCGACCGCGGGCCGGAGGACGGCCCCAGGTACCGGGGGCGGAGTCACGGCCGGACCGACGAGCCCGGCCGCGAGGCAGGCGGCCGCGACCACCGCCGAGCCGCCGGGCGAGGCGCTCGACGTAACGAGGAGGGTGAGCACGAGGGCCAGGGGCACCGCACAGGCGACGTGGACGGCGGCCACGTCGGCCCAGGCGTACGGGGCGGGGGCGCGGCCGCCGTCCCACCCGCCGTCGGCGACCGACCAGGCGACACCGCCCAGCCCGCCGGCGAGGGCGAGCACCGCGAGCGCGCGGGCGGCCGGTGTGGACGGCCGGTTCATGACACACGTCCTCCCGGCCGGGCTCACGCCCGGCGGTGCCAGATCATGGCGTCGTAGGCGTAGTGGAGGAAGGCGACGGCCACGTTCACCCCGAGCCACAGCCCGACGTGCCGGTGGTCGAGCAGCCACCCGCCGGCGCCGAGCCCCACCACGACGACCGCCAGCACGAGCCCCCACCGCGCCGCGAGCACGCCCAGGAGCCCCATCCCGCCGGCGTCGGCCGCGCGCCGGCGGCGGACCGACCAGCTCACGAGCGCCAGGTACTCGGTCGCGTGGAACAGGGCGGAGGCCGTCGCCAGGGACAGGGCGAGCCCCGGGCGGCGGGCGTGGACCGCCCACAGGAGCGCCCCGTACAGCGCGCACACGCTGAGCAGGTACAGGGTCCGGCCGCGCGCCCCCGGCCCCGTCCGGGCGAGCTCCCGGGCGACCAGCCCGACCGGGACGGCGGCCGCCACCCAGTCGGCCGGGGCGAACCACTCGTCGGGGGCGTCCGGCCACGTCGCGGTCGCCAGCCGCAGCGTGGTGTACAGGAGGAACAGCCGCAGCCCCCACGTCTCGGCGGCCGCGCCGGTCGGGTCGGGCGGGTCGGCGGCGCGGGCGTAGACGCGGTAGACGCCGTGGTGCTGGGCGGCGAAGTGCCAGGCGTTCCAGGCGTAGTCGACCGCGAGCAGGCAGGTCAGGGCGCCGGTGGTGAGCCACACCCCCAGGCACGCCCCGGCGACGCCGGCCGCGACCCCGAGGAACGCCCGCCGCCGGCGGCGGAACCGGTCGCGGTCGGCGAACACGACCAGGAGGGTGACCCACCGGTGCGGGGTGGTGACGTAGTACAGCTGCCAGAACTGGAGCCCGGACCGGCCGGCGAACCCGTCCCCGACCTGGACCAGGGCGACCAGCGGCCAGGCGACGTTGGCGAGGAGGAGGGCGTCGAACCACGGGCCGACGAGCCACCCGCCGGCGGCGGGGTCCGGGCGGGGTGGGGGCACGGCGGACCGCCCCTCAGTTCGCGCCGGCCGGGAGCCGCACCCGCCCGGCGAACGCGCGGCCGGGCGGGTCGCCGCGCCCCGCCCCCTTGACCGGCGGCGGCTCGGCGTCGCGCCTCAGTTCCAATGTCAGGGCGTTGTCCTTCGCCTCCACCGTGGCCCGCAGCGGGGACCGCGCCGCGTCGGAGTAGACGCCCGGGATGCGGTCGGCCTCGCCGACCACGGTCACCGCCTTGCCGGCCCGCTCCCCGTCCTTCTTCGCCTCCGGCTCCCGGTCGGTGCTCTGGTGGATGACCACCCGGAACTCGCCGGTCATGGCCCCGTCGCCGGGCTTGGCGGTGGACAGCTCGAACGTGCCGTCCTCTTTGACCTCGCCCCCGGGCGCCCGGCCGGGCTGGTTGCCGACGGGCATGAACGCGATCGACCCGCCGCCCTTCATCGGCTTGCCGTCGAACCTCACCACCCCGCGGACGGGGTAGAGCTTCGGCCCCCCGCAGCCGGCGGCCGCGACGGCCGCCGCCACGAGTAGTACGAGTCCTCGCCTCATCGAACCGGCCTCCGACGGGTGTGGGGTGCGGCGGTCACTCGTTCGGGGCGGTCTCGCCGCCGCCCCGGCTGCCCCACGCCTGCCAGGTGGCGAGGGTGATGCCGTCGCGGACGAACCGCACGCTCCCGTCGCCGAACGACACGCTCACCCCGCCGGTGTGGTAGCTCCGGGCGGCGGCGTGCATGCTCGCGTACGGGGACCCGACCTGGACGCACGGCATCCCCTCCTGGGGGTAGTTCCGGCACCCCCACACCCCGTCCGGGACGGTCGAGTTCGGCCCGTTCTGGGTGGTGAACGTGTTCCCCCCCATCGTCCCGTACGTCCACACCCCGCGGGAGTCCTGGTACGACGGCCCGGTGGCGCTCGGCTGGCGGTACTTCAGCTCGCTCAGGCAGACGGTGTTCGACGCCCCGTCGGCGATGTCGGTGATCCGGGTCTTCGAGTTGTTCCCGAACATCCCTCCGACGGCCGCGTTGGCCGTGTGGACCGTCCCGTACCCGCCCTTCCCGTAGCAGGCCGCGTAGTTCCCCCGGGCCAGGTGTTCCATCCCGGTCCCGTTGGCCAGCTGCTCGTCGTTGAACGGGTGGGTCGGGCAGTCCATCGCGTCGAGGTGCTTGTCCCCGATCGGGGTGGCCGCGTACCTAGAGTTCCCGAACCAGTCCACCACCTCTGCTTCCTGGGTCCGAATCTTCTCGAAGTACGTGTACAGGGCGGGCTGCTCCACGTTCGGCAGGATGTAGCAGACCCACGGGCCGCCGATCCCGACCGCCCCGCCGCCGTTCCGGCCGTTGGGGTCGTCGCCGGCGGCGATCGACCCGCTGGCCGGGCTCAGGTTAGGGTGAGCTGCTTGATCTTGTTCTGGCACTTCATCCGGGCGGCGGCCTCGCGGACCTTCTGGACGGCCGGGAGGAGCAGCCCGATCAGGATGGCGATGATGGCGATGACGACTAATAGTTCAATCAGCGTAAAGGCTCGGCTCGGAGCAGGAGCGGTCCGCATGGGCAGGCCTTTGTTTGGCGGCGGGATAAGTAGCCAAGCGGGTCGACTGCGGGTGGGGAGGACCGATGGAATATCACGCCGGTCCGTGAGGAACGCAACAGGAATCTGATAAAAATCGTGTGAACGCCAACCGAGAGTTGGTGGTGGCGCCAGCCAGGGTGACGTCCTCCGGATGATCGAAGACGAGTCGGGGAAGGACACGGTCACCACCGAAGAGATCGTTGCAAACATCGTGGGTCAGGTGGGGCGGTGAAGTCGGGCAGTGGCGGAGGGGCGGACTAAATCGTTCTCCGCCCGGGTCGCCTGGTGGGGCGGTGACCGGCGATGACGATGCGCGGGCGGCTGGAGCGACTGCGGCGGGCTCCCGCCACCGGGCCGACTCGACCTCGTCGCCGTGGTGCCCGTGGGAGCGGGATGGCGGATGACCTACCGCCCGGAGTTCACCTCAACGCGGACGGGCGGGTGGTGACGGTGGTGTTCGAGGAGCGGAGGCGGCCCCGGCGGTGTTGGCGGGGCTGGAGGCGAGGCTGACGGCGTGGTCAGCGGTCATCGCAGCTGGTCCGGAGCGCGTTACTACCCCATCGACCGACGTATGAAGGCCTTTCGGTTCCCAAGTATAGTTTCCGCGACTTCCTGGAGTTGAGCCGTTGACCCGCCTGTAGACGAAGGCCGGCCCGTCCGGGACGATGGCGTTACCACACGACCCTCGCCCGGACGGAACCGGCCATGTCATCTTCGCATCCGATCCCCCCGTCGTGCCGCTGGTTTTCCCGCCTCTCCTCCGCCCTTGACCCGCGCTCGGCCCCGCGGCTGGCGTGGCTGTTGGTCGGGGCCGTCCTGGCCCGCGGCCGGCGGACGGTGACGAGTTGGATCCGGGCCGCCGGGCTGACCGACGAGTACCGCCCGTGCTACACCACGGTGGCCGCGGCCGGGAAGCGGACCGATCTCGCCGCCGCCCGCCTGGCCCACGACGTCGTCCGGCCGCTGGCGGCCGGGGCCGGCCGGCTGACGCTCGCCCTGGACGACACCCCGACCGAGCGGTACGGGCACGAAGGTGCAAGGGGCGAGCGTCCACCACAACCCGACCCCCGGGCCGGCCGGCGGGCCGTTCGTGTACGGCCACGTGTGGGTCGTCCTGGGCCTGCTCGCCACCCACCCGACGTGGGGCGTCGTCGCCCTCCCCCTGCTGGCCCGGCTGTACGTCCGCCGGAAGGACCTCGACGGGATCGCCCCGAAGCACCGGCCGGCGTTCCGGACCAAGCTGGAGCTGGCCGTCGGGCTGATGCGGTGGGCGGTCACCGTGCCGGGATTCCTGGGCCAGCCGGTGTGGGTGGTGGCCGACGGGGCTACGCCAAGGCCCCGTTCCTCAAGCCCATGCGGTCCCTCGGGGTGACGGTCGTGAGCCGCCTCCGCAAGGACGCGAGCCTGCGGACCGTCCCGGCCGCCCGGCCGGTGCGGCGGGGCCGGCCCCGGGTGTACGGCGAGCACCGGATCGACCTGGCCAAGCGGGCGGGCCAGCGCCGCGGGTGGGCAACGGGCACCTTCACCCTGTACGGCCGGCCGCCAGGTGGCCACGAACGTCTTGTACCGCTTGGCCGTCGGCCGGCCGGGGGTGCGGTCCGGGTGGTCCTGGTGGACGAGCCCGGGGGATGGGTGGCGTTCTTCTGCTCCGACCCGGCCGCCGGGGTGGCCGACGTCCTCGGCCACGTCGCGGCCCGGTTCGCGCTGGAGATCACGTTTCGAGATGTGAAGGAGGTCGTCGGTGCGGGTCAGCAGCAGGTCCGGTCGGTGGCGGGCAACGTCGGGGCGTTCCACCTGTGCGCGTGGACGTTCACGCTGACCGAGGCGTGGGCCTGGGGGCGAGCCGCGGAAGAGCTGGTCGGGCACCGAACCGAGTCCCCGTGGGACGACGCCGGGTGGCGGCCGAGCCACGCCGACAAGCGGCGGGCGTGGCGGCGGGAATTGCTGGGGAATGAAATCCGGGCGGTCCTACGTCCGGGGCTGACCGAGCCAGAAATCCGGGCCGCCGAGGAACGCCTACTCAACCTCGCGGCCTGACACCAAGGATGTCGCGGAAAGTGCAGTTCCCGACCTTCCCGCCGGGGGCGAGGGTCTACTGCGCCGTCTGGGAGTGCGGGTCGGCGAACACGACACGGAACCCGTGACCGAATTGAAGGTGCTTGTGCCACATGACGGGCGGCCCGTCAGTGGCTGCCGTTGCGGATGATGGCGGTGAGGGCGGCCAGGTCCGCCGGCTTGGTCAGGTGGTGGTCGAAGCCGGCCTCCCGCGTCCGCCGCCGGTCCTCTTCTTGCCCGTACCCGGTCAGGGCCACCAGGGTCACGTCCCGGCCGAACGGCTCCGCCCGCAGCCGCCCGGCCAGCTCGTACCCGTTCATCCCCGGTAGCCCCAGGTCGAGTACCGCTACCTCCGGTCGGAGCCGGGCGGCGGCGTCCAGCCCCTGCGGACCCGACCGGGCGATCCGCACCGTATGCCCGGCCATCTCGAGCAGCGTGCCGAGGCTGTCCCCGGCGTCCGGGTTGTCGTCCACGATCAGGACCCGGCGGGGCGTCCCCCGCGCGGCGACCGCCGGCTCCGCCTTGCCGCTGCCCTCGGCTCCCGCGAGCTTCGGCAGCCGAACGGTGAACTCGCTCCCCTTACCCGGCCCCCCGCTCGCGGCCGACGCCGTCCCGCCGTGCAACTCCACCAGGCTCTTGACCAGCGTCAGCCCGATCCCCAGGCCGCCGTCGGACCGGTCGAGGGTCCGCCCGACCTGGGTGAACAGGTCGAACACGCGGGGCAGCATGTCCGCCGGGATGCCGAGACCGGTGTCCCGCACCCGGACGACCGCCTCCCCGTCCTCCTCCAGGGTCAGGTCGATGCGGCCCCCCTCGTCGCTGTACTTGGCCGCGTTGGTGAGCAGGTTGCCGACCACCTGGGCCAGCCGGGTGGGGTCGGCCGACACCATCACCGGGCGACCGGGCTGGGTCACGATCAGGCGGTGGCGGCGGGCCTCGATCGTCGGGCGGGCGGCCTCGGCGGCGCGGGCCAGGACGGCGTTCAGGTCCACCGCCTCTTTCCGTAGCTCGACCTTCCCGCGCGTAATGCGGGACACGTCCAACAGGTCGTCCACCAGCCGCCCGAGGTGGTCCACCTGCCGGGACATCATCCCGTGCGTCCGGCGGACGACGTCACGGCCGCCGTCCGCCATCTGCAGGATCGCCAGCCCGTTGCGGATCGGGGCCAGCGGGTTCCGCAACTCGTGGGCGAGCATGGCCAGGAACTCGTCCTTCCGCCGGTCGGCCTCCCGCAACTCCTCTGCCAGCCGCGCCTGTCCGGCGACGTACTCGCGCACCTGGTACTGCCGGCGGCGGTCGCGGAGGGCCGCCCGAACGGCGTTCAGGAATTCGGTCGCCTCCAGCGGTCGCTTGAGCAGGGTCACGTCACCGAGTTCGATCAGGGCCTTGACCCGGGCCGTCGGTGTCGGCCCGGCGGCGGTGAGTACAAGGACGGGCAGGTTCGACCACGGCGGCTGGTCGCGAATCGCCGCCCCCAGCACGGCGGCGCCGGGTCCGACGGCCGCCTCCTCGGGGACGATCACCGCTCCGACCCCGTTGGGGATCTCGCGGCACAGCTCGTCGAGGGACGCGCAGGCGTGGCAGCGCAGACCGGCACCGGCGATCAGTGCCGTGCCGGCCGCCGCGTCCTTCCGGGTGGGGCCGAGGAACAGAACCCGCTCGTCCGTCTCAGGCATTCGCCGGCCCCATCAGCATGTCCGCCCCGCCGTCGTAGGTCGGCGTCCCGGTCAACACCCCGCGGAACTCCTTGAGCGGCTCGCCCACCCGGATGCCGGCGTCGAGCCGGAGCTCGCGGATCGTCCGCTCGTGCCGGCCGCTCCGCTTCTTGACCACCGACACCGCCTGCCGCACCTCGCCCGCCGCCTCGAAGTACCGGAACAGGACGACGGTATCGGCCAGGTAGGTGGTGTCCACCGGGGTCTGCATGGAGCCGATCATCCCGTGCTGCGCGAGGACGAGGAACGTGACCACCCCCTTGTGCCCGAGGTAGGTGAGCAGCTCGTGCATCTGGACGGTGAGGAAGTCCTCCTCCGGCATGGCGTGCAGGTACCCGTTCAGGCTGTCGATCACCACCACCTTCGCGGGCGCGTGTCCGTCCACCCCGTCGACCGCCCGCCGCACGGTGGCGGCGAACTCGCCGGGGGACAGCTCGGCCGGGTCCACCTGCTGCAGGGTGAGGGTCCTGGCCGCGAGGTGGGGCTTCAGGTCCATGCCCAGCCCGGCGGCGCGGTGGAGGAGCACCTCGGCCCGTTCGTCGAACGCGAACACGGCCGCCCGCTCGCCCCGCGCCGCGGCCGCGCCGGCGTAGTTGATGGCAACCGACGACTTGCCGCACCCGGCCGGTCCGACGAGCAGGGCGCTGGTGCCGAAGTCGAACCCGCCGCCGAGCAGGCGGTCCAGCTCGGGCACGCCCCCGGTGAGCAGCCGCCGCTCCCGGTTCTCGACGTGCTCGGCGGCCACCAGCCGGGGGAACACGTCCAGCCCGCCGGTGGCGATGTTGAAGTCGTGGTACCCGCCCCGGAACCGGTGGCCGCGGAGCTTGAGCACCCGCAGGCGGCGGCGCTCGGCCCCGTACAGAGGGGACAGGTGCTCCAGGCTGACCACCCCGTGGGCGATGCTGTGGAGCTGGAGGTCCCCGGCCGACGACGTGTTGTCGTCGAGCAAGAGAACGGTGCAGGAGCGGCCGGCGAAGAACTGCTTGAGGGCGAGGATCTGCCGGCGGTACCGGAGAGAACTCTGGGCGAGCAGGCGGAGCTCGGACAGGGAGTCGATGACCACCCGCCGGGGCCTCACCCGCTCGACCTCGGCGAGGACCGCCTTGGTCGTCTGGCCGAGCTCGACGTCGGCCGGCTGGAACATGGTGTGCTGGTTATCCGGCTCGAGCTCGGCTTCGGACGCGACGAGTTCGACGACCTCCAACCCGGCGAGGGACCAGCCGTGCGACCGGGCCACGGCGGCGAGTTCGGCCTTCGTCTCGGACAGGGTGACGTAGAGGCCCGGTTCCTCCAGGCGGACGCCCTCGAGCAGGTACTGAAGGGCGAGGGTGGTTTTACCGGAGCCCGGGTTGCCCTCGACCAGGTACAGGCGGTTCGGGGGCAGTCCGCCGCCCAGGATGTCGTCGAAACCGGTGATGCCGGTGGCAGAGAGGTTCGGGTTGGGCGAATCGTCCATACCGCACCTGCGCGACAAAAGTCCCGGGGTGGCCCGCTCGGGTCGCCGTCCTGTGGGTGAAAGCGGCGCGACGGTGTCGGGCGATGATCCGACGCCGAGAAGCTTCTGCACATCGCGTGCCAGCTGCCATCGGCGGCGACCGCCAATCGAAAGGTGGTCTTCGGTCTTGACGCTCGTCGGCGGAGGGTCGAGTTCGAGCAGCCGCGCCTGTCGCCCCGCCTGTTCGGCGGCGATCCGTGTCGCCCCGCTCCCGCCGAGCGGGTCGAGCACGACCCCGTCCTTCGGGCCGCTGTTCGCCACCAGCGACTGGAACCGCGCCACCGGCTTGATAGTCGGGTGGTCAGCGTTCTTGGCCGGCTTGTCGAACTCAAGGACGGTGGTCTGGGTGCGGTCGCCGAGCCAGGTAGGGGCGGGTCCGTTGTCCCACCCGTACAGCTACAGCTCGTGGCGCCAGTGGTAGTCCTGGTGTCCGAGCACCACCGCCGGCTTGACCCTCGCGAGGCACTGTCGGACCCGGAGCCCGGCCGCGGCGGTAGACTGGCGGACGGGGAGGCCGAACGTGTCCGCGTGCCACAGGTAGAGCCCGCTCCCCGGCCACAGGTGTTCTACCGGCCACAGGTGTTCTAAAGGGATGACGTGCCGTTCAGTACGCTTGTGGCCGAGTTGAGGGGTAGTAAGTCCGGTCGGCGCGTTTCGAGGCATGCTCTCGATCGCGGAGCATCGGGTGGTAGGCGCGAAGTGTTACCGAGTGATTGACCCGCTGTCGTCTTGAGCGTGACGGTCGCCACTGCTTATTAGTCGTGCCCGAACGGTCCTGCCTGGTGGCGGTTACAAGTGCGATTGGTGGCCTGCGGACACGGAGGATATCCGTGAACGCCAATGCCATTCTACACCACTTCGACGATACGCGAAACTGGTTCCCACGGAAGAGTACGTCGTGCCCGTCGCCTGACTTCGTGGAAGAAACGCCCCGTGTGACCGTCAACCGCCGCGGCGCGCCGCCTCCAGGGAGTACGTCGGGTCGGCCTCGTCCCACATCACGTCACCGGACGGCCCGTATATGGCCGGGACCGGCTCGTGCCCGGCCAGCCGCAGCCACGCCTGCACCTGGGTCCGGTGGTGACAGGTGTGCAGCACCCGCCGCCAGAACACCCACACCCGCTCCCGCACCAGCCCGCCGAAGAACGGCCGGGGTTCGAGCCACCACGCCGTCGTCCCGGCGGCGAACTGCGGGAGCCGGAGCCTGCTCAGCCGCACGTAGTTCTCGACGTACGCCGCGACCGGCGGGGCGTCGCCGGTGGGCAGCAACTCCTCCACCGGCGGCTCGGCGGTGCCGACGAACTGGGCGAAGAATCGCCGCTCGGACAGGAGCTGGTGGACCAGGATGGTGCGGATCGGGTTCGTCTTCGGGTGCGGCTTGAAGTCGAGCAGGGCGTCCGGCACGGCCCGCCACACGCTCGCGGTCTTGTTCGCCTCGCTCGCGTAGGTGGTGAGGAGGTGCTGGAACACCGCTTCGGCCGCCCGCGGAACCTCCGCGTCCGGGATCGCGACGAGGTCGTACTGCATGGCTCATCCCTCCAGGATCCGGCCCGACTCGCGGGCCCGCTTCAACTGCTCTTCCAGTTCGCGGACGCGGCGCCGGAGCTGCTCGACCACCGGCCCGACCTGCTTCTCCGAGAACCGCCGGTGGATGTGCTGCGGGCAGTTCACGTCCCAGGCCTCGACCGTGAACACGACCGCCCGCTCGACCTTGCCAGGATAGCCCGGGTCACGGAGCCGCTCCAGTAATGCGGGGTCGCCCTCGACCACCTTCGCGGTACCCCACAGCTTCACCCGCTGCCGGTTGGAGTAGTCCATCAGGAAGAGGAACGCCTTCGGGTTCTCCGACAGGTTCCCCGCGGTGATGTACTGCCGGTTCCCGCCGAAGTCGGCGAACGCCAGCGTTTTCTCGTCTAGCGCCTTCAGGAATCCGGGGCTGCCGCCCCGATACTGGGTGTACGGCTGCCCGTCAGCACTGGCCGTGCCGAGGTAGAACATGTCCAGCCCGGCCAAGAACTCGGTCAGGTCCGGGGTGATGGTGGTCCGCCACCCGTCGCCGCGTTCCATCCGGGCGTAGCTCTTCCGCGATCCTTTTTGCTCCTGGACCGCCTTCACCGCCGGGGTAAAAGCGACGTCGCTCGGGAACTCTCTCATGACGAATTCTCCGTGGAATGCGGCCCGCCCGGACGGGTCGCTTCATCGCCCCGACACTCACACGGACAGGGCCGGTGCCTTGGGGAAGTCGACCGTCGTTCCGGCGACGTTGTTGAAATAGTTGGTGAAGATGTTCAGCGCGACGTGGGCGACGGCCTCGGCGATCTCGGCGTCCCCGTACCCGGCCTTCCGGACGGCCTCCACGTCGGCGTCGTCGACGACCCCGCGCTTCTCCACCACCGTCCGGGCGAAGGCGAGCAGCGCCCCGGCCTTGGGGTCGGCGGCCGAGCCCCTTCGGCTGTCGAGTACGTCCTGGTCGGACAGGCCGGATTTCTTGCCGATGAACGTGTGAGCCGACACGCAGTAGTCGCAGTGGTTGGCCTCGCCGACGTCGAGGGCGAGTTGCTCCCGCACCTTCGCCGGGAGGACGCCGTGGCCCAGCGCGCCGCTGAGCCCCAGGTAGCCCTCGAGGACGGCCGGCGAGGCGGCCATCGCGCGGGTCATGTTGGGGACGATGCCGAGCTTACCCTTGACGGCGTCGAGCAGATCTTTGGCCTTGCCCTGGGCGGTCTGCGGGTCGACGGGGGTGATGCGTTCCACGGATCGGTCTCCTTCGGATTGCGCTGGCGGGTCGGGTCACCGTGACCCGACTGCCAATCAATACAGACAGGTCTGTCTGTTTCGGCGGAAAAGAGAAGGGCTACGCCCCCTCCCCGGACAGTTTCAGGGCGGCCTCGCGGGCCACGTCGGCCGCGTCCGGCCTGCCCTGGAGCACGGCCGTCACGACCGCCCCCTCGACAAGGAGGGCGATCACGGGGGCGACCTTCGTCGCAGACCGGCCGGCCGTCTCCTCGACGATACCCCGGATCAACTCGAAGAACCGCTGCTTGTGCCCGCGGACGAACTCCGTGCCGGGGTGCTTCGGGTCGGCCAGCTCGATCGCCGCGTTCTGGAATGCGCACCCCCGGAAGCCAGGGGAATCGAACCACTCCCTCAGGGCGGCGAAGAACGCCCTGAGCGGGGTCTTCCTGCCGTGACGCCCCGTCGCGGCACGAAAGAATTCGAGGACGTTCTTTTCCCGGTACTGCAGGACGGCCAGAATCAGGTCGTCTTTGGACGGGAAGTGAACGTAGAGGGTGGCCTTGGCGATCCCGGCCTCGGCGATCACCCGGTCGATGCCAACGGCGCGGACGCCGTGCTCGTAGAACAGCCGGTCGGCGGTCTCCAAGATCCGCTGACGGGCTTCGGACGTCGCCCCTCGTGTGCGTCCCATGTGTGGAATATTACAGACAGGTCTGTCTTGTGTCAAGGTGGCCCTTGTGCCACCGGTCTGGTCGTTGAAGATGCGGGGTTCGCAGGGGCAACGATTCTGGCCCGTCACGACCCGTCGTCCCGTTTCCTCGCACGGTGGGCCGCCGCCTTCGCCCGGTTGCCACACACCGCCATGCTGCACCACCGGCGCGCGTGGGATTTGGTGCGGTCGAGGAACAGCAGCGTGCAGACGTGCCCTTCGCACGCCCGGATCATCCGGAAGTCCGCACCGCAGATCAGGTCGGCGGCCGCCCCGGCGAGGGGGAGCAGCAAGTCCTCTGGGCTTTCCCACCGGTACGCCCGACGCATCCGCGGCGCTCCCGCCTCGCCGGCCTCGATTACCAGGTAACTGGTGTCCCCTGCCAGTACCGCGTTCAGCGGCCCGAGGCTCTTCACCGCGCCCGGCGGGATAGACTGACCCTTGTGGCGGGTGACGAACCCCCGCAGCCATTCCCGGAGCGCGCGCGCTCGCGCGGCCACATCGTTGAGGGTTCGGCGGTCGGTCGAGGCCCGGAACCGGGATGCGGCTTCCGCCCCGATCATGCTCGCCCGTTCCAGCCAGTCGACCAAATCTCGCCCGTCCTGAAGCCACTCGACCGGAACATCGACCGGCGTGGCGACGGTGTTGAGGAAGTCGAGCGCGGGGTGGTCGCCCACGAAGAACGGGGCTGGTCGGTCCGTCATCGAACGTCTCCGAGGGACGGCCTCATTGTAACCGGAAAAAATACAGAAAGGAGGTTATCGAGCCCTGGTAACCCGTGTAGATTGATTTATGGGGTTACTCGAAAAGAGGAGGAGCGGTCATGCGGGCGATTCTCAGGAAGCAGTTCGGCGGGCCGGACGTGCTGGAGATCCGGGACATCCCCGAACCCGAGCCGAAGGCCGGACATGTCGTGATCGAGGTCAAGGCGTTCGGGGTCAACCACGCCGAGAAGCACATGCGGGAGGGGAACTGGGCCGAGATCGCCGACGTCAGCGGGATCGAGTGCGTCGGTGTGGTGAAGTCCTGCCCCGGCGGGGAGTTCGCTGTCGGCAGCAAGGTCGCGGCCCTGATGGGCGGGCTGGGCCGGACGATCAACGGCAGCTACGCCGAGGTCACCCGGGCCCCGGTCACCAACGTGGCGGCGATCGAGTCGGACCTGTCGTGGGCCGAGTTGGCAGCGATCCCGGAGACCTACGCCACCGCCTGGACGTGCCTGTTCCGCAACCTCGAACTCGCCAAGGGGCAGACGCTCGTGATCCGCGGGGCGACGTCGTCCTTCGGGCAGGCGGCGGTCAACATGGCCGTCAACGCCGGGGCCAAGGTGATCGCGACGACCCGCAGCCGCGGCCGATTCGCGATGCTGGAGGCACTGGGGGCCGAGCGCTGCGAGGTCGAGCGCCAGGATCTCTCGAAGCACATCCCGGAGGCGAAGAAGATCGACGCGGTGCTCGACCTGGTGGGGAACAGCGTGATCCTCGACTCGCTGAACATGCTCCGCCGGGGTGGCAAAGCGTGCCTGGCCGGGTGGCTCGGCGGCCTCGACCCGATCCCGGACTTCAACCCGCTGCTGCAGATGGCGAGCGGGGTCTACCTGACGTTCTTCGGCAGCTTCGTGTTCGGGACGCCGGAGTTCCCGCTGTCGGACGTGCCGCTCCAGGCGATCGCCGCCGACATCGCGGCCGGGAATTACAACGCCAAGCCGTCCCGGGTGTTCCGGTTCGAGGACATTCAGGAGGCCCACCGGGTGATGGACGCGAACCAGGCCAACGGGAAGATGGTCGTCGTCATCTGACCCACACCCCATTCAACCCGAGGGAAGGACATGATCCGCTACCGCCACGCCGACTCACGCGGCCACCGCGTCTTTTATCGCGAGGCCGGCGACCCGGGGAACCCGGCCCTGCTGTTGTTGCACGGGTTCCCCAGCTCGTCGCACATGTTCCGCGGCCTGATCCCGCCGCTCGCCGACCGGTTCCACCTGGTCGCGCCGGACCTGCCCGGGTTCGGCCACACGACCTCCCCTGAAGGATTCGCCTACACCTTCAACAACCTGGCGGAGGTGATGGCGGGGTTCACCGACGCGGTCGGCCTGGAGCGGTATGCGCTGTACGTGTTCGACTACGGGGCACCGACCGGATACCGGCTGGCCCTCGCCCGCCCGGACCGGGTGACTGCCATCATCTCCCAGAACGGGAACGCGTACGAGGAGGGGCTCAGCGGGAACTGGGACTCGATCCAGCGGTACTGGCGGGAGCCGACGCCCGCGAACCGGGACGGGCTCCGTTCACTGCTCACCCTCGACGCCACGAAGTGGCAGTACACACACGGGGTGCCGGACGAATCACTGATCTCTCCCGACGGGTACACCCTCGACTTCGCCTTCCTGAGTCGTCCCGGGAACGTCGACATCCAACTCGACCTGTTCGGCGACTACGCTCAGAATGTGGCCCTGTACCCGCGGTTCCAGGAGTACTTCCGGACCCGCCGGCCGCCTCTGTTGGCGTTGTGGGGTAAGAACGACCCGTTCTTCCTCCCCGCCGGGGCCGAGGCGTACCGGAGAGACAACCCGGACGCCGTGGTCCGGCTGCTCGACACCGGGCACTTCGCGCTGGAGACGCACGCACACGAGATCGCCGCGACGGTCCGTGAGTTCCTCGGACGGGTCGTTTCCCGGTAGCCCGGCCTGGGCGTTCAACCTTCCCCTAGCCATCAGGTGAGACTGTGATGACCGAAGACTATGACCTCGTCGTGCTCGGGAGCGGTGCGGGCGGCAAGCTGCTGTCGTGGGCGCTGGCCTCCAAGGGGCAGCGGGTCGCGGTGGTCGAGCGGAAGTACGTCGGCGGGTCGTGCCCGAACATCGCCTGCCTGCCGAGCAAGAACGTCGTGCACTCGGCCAAGGTCGCCTCCTACCTCCGGCGGGAGGAGTTCGGCGTCCGGGGTGGTTCGATCGACATGGCCGCGGTGCGGGCTCGGAAGCGCAAGATGGTGGACGGGCTGGTCGCGGTTCACCTGGAAAAGTACCGGGAGAACGGAGCAGAGTTGGTGATGGGCAGCGGCCGCTTCGTCGCCCCGAAGACGGTCGAGGTCGCGCTGAATGCCGGCGCCACCCGGACGCTCTGGGGGAGGAACGTCGTCATCAACACCGGCTCCCGTGCCCGGCTCGACGACACGCCGGGGCTGGTGGACTCGCGCCCGCTGACCCACGTCGAGGCCCTCGAACTCGACCGCGCCCCGGACCACCTCGTCGTCCTCGGCGGCGGGTACGTGGGGCTGGAACTGGCCCAGGCCCTCCGACGTCTGGGTAGCCGGGTGACGGTCGTCGAGCGGAACGGCGCTCTCATTCACCGGGAAGACGCCGATGTGACGGAGGCGGTTGAACAGCTCTTCCGGGACGAGGGGATTGAGGTCCGAACCGCGACCAACGTCCGGAAGGTCGAGGGGAGGTCGGGGGAATCGGTTCGGCTTCATACCTCGGGCGGGGTCATCGAAGGGACGCACCTGCTCGTCGCCGGTGGGCGGACGCCGAACACGGATGGGATCGGGCTGGAGACGGCCGGGGTGGAAGTGGACGGGCATGGGCACGTGAAGGTCGACGAGCGGCGGCGGACGACCGCCGAGGGCGTCTGGGCGGTCGGCGACTGCGCCGGGGGGCCGTACTTCACGCACGTCTCCGCCGACGACTTCCGGGTCGTGCTGGACAACCTGGCCGGGAAGGACCGGGTGACGACCGGGCGGCTGGTCCCGTTCTGCCTGTTCACCGACCCCGAATTGGCCCGGGTCGGTCTGAGCGAGCGGGTGGCGTTGGAGCGCGGCATCCCGTACCGACTGGCAAAGCTGCCGATGGCTCACGTGCTGCGGACGCACACGATCTCGGAGACGCGCGGCTTTATGAAGGCGCTGATCGAGAAGGGAGGGGAAAAGGTCCTCGGGTTTACCGCGTTCGGCCCCGAGGCCGGGGAGCTCATGGCGGTGGTCCAGGTGGCGATTGCGGGCGGGCTTCCCTTTACGGTCATTCGCGACGCGGTTATCGCCCACCCGACGATGGCCGAAGGACTCGGTGACCTTTTCACCGGAGTGCCTGCCTGACCCGTGTCAAACCGCGTCGCCCGCCCGATCCCGCAGTTCTGCCGTGGTTATCCGGTCGAAGGCCGCCAACCCTGGGCGAGGCTGGGCGGCGGGGGCTCGGTCTTCGCGGGCATGGGTGTGTCCTACTCAATCTCAGCTGCTAATGGAGCAACAGCCTGACCCGCCTGTTGGCCGGAAGTGCTGCGAAAGCCGGCCCGCATGAGGGGCCGTTCCGCAACGGCGTAGGTCGCGCGGGCTTGACGTCGTCCGACTCGCTCACCTGTCATCCGACGGGTCGGCCAAGCCAAGTGCGACAGATAAACCGGCCGGGTCGAGCGGTTTGACGAGGTGGGCATGGAAGCCGGCCTCGCGAGAGCGGCGTGCGTCCCCCTCTCGGCCGTACCCGGTCAGAGCGATGAACCGGGTCTCGGCCAAGCCGGGCACGGTCCGCAGGCGCCGGGCGACCTCGTAACCGTTCATCCCGGGCAGGCCGATGTCGCACAACACGACGTCGGGGTGGAACTCGGCCGCAGCCGCAATCGCCGCCTCCCCGTCGGCCGCGGTCCGGACGGTATGACCGTGGAGGCCGAGGAGGACTGCCATGCTGTCGGCTGCGTCGGCGTTGTCGTCCACCACGAGAATCCGACGGCCGGCAGCGGTGGCGCTGGCGGTGTTTTCTTGTGCGCCGGGGGAAGCCGGCCGGTCCTCGGCCGTCGGGAGCCGGACGACGAACTCGCTCCCACGGCCCGCCCCCTCGCTCCGCACCTCGACCCGCCCGCCGTGCAGCGCCACCAGCCGCCGGACCAGTGCCAGCCCGATCCCGAGCCCGCCCTGGGCGCGGTCGAGCGACCGGTCCACCTGGATGAACAGGTCGAAGACGGAGCCGAGCATCTCGGGTGGGATGCCGACGCCGGTGTCCCGCACCCGGACCACCGCCTCGGACCCCTCGCGACCCGCGGCCACCGCGATCCGGCCGCCGTCCTCGGTGTACTTCGCGGCGTTGTTGAGCAAGTTCCCGACGACCTGGGCCAGCCGGGTCGGGTCGGCCGTCACCCACACCGGGGTCGCGGGGAGCGAGACCGACAGGTGGTGGCTCTTCGCGTCCACCCCCGGGCGGGCCGTCTCGACCGCCCGGGTGACGACGGCGGCGAGGTCCGTCCGCTAGCCGGGTGAGTTGGGCCGCCTGCCGGTCGATCACGTCGCGGCTCTTGCGGGCGACCGGGTCATCGAGCCCGGACAGCCGGAGGATCTCGAGTGACGACCGGATGGGGGCGAGCGGGTTGCGGAGCTCGTGGGCGAGCATCGCCAGGAACTCGTCCTTCCGCCGGTCGGCGGCCTCCAGCTCGGCCGCCCGGGTGCGCAACTCGCCCTCGGCCCGTCGGAGTGCTGTCACGTCGGTGAGGGTGGCGACCACGCCCCGGAGGGTGCCGCCGGCCGCCACGAGCGGCCCGGCGGAAACGAGCAGGTCGGCCCGCTCGCCGGATGGGCGGGTGAACGCCACGTCGAGTCCGCGGACCGCCTCCCCGGCGAACGCCGGCTCTACGTCGGCCCCGGGAAAACTGTCGGCGAACGACCGCATCAGCGGGTTGCCGCCACACAGGGCGTGCGCCGCCCGGCTGGCCCGGACGATCGTCCCCTCCGGGTCGCACACCACCACCGCGTCGGCCACCTGCTCCAAGATCGCCCGGGCCATCGCCTCGTCCGCGACCAGCCGCTCCCGCCGCTTCTGGTCGGTCAGGTCGGCCACGATCAGGCACACCCCGGCCGGGCCTTCGCGGAGCGCACTGACGCCCAGCACGACCGGCACCGTCGTGCCGTCGCCGCGCCGGAGTACCACCTCGCCGTCCACGGCCGCGGCCAGGCCGTCGGCGAGGAGCGCGTCGAGGAGGGGGGCTTGGTCGGCGGCGACGAACGCGCGCAGGTCGAGCCCTGGGAGGCGGTCGGCCGGGGTGCGGAGGAGTTTGGCGAACCGTTCGTTGCACGACAGGACGGCGCCGGACGTGGTGAGCGTGGCCGCGCCCTGCCGCATCTGCTCGACGAGCAGACGGTATGGTCGGTCGACCGAGTCGAGGGTGAGGACGCGGGGCTGCTCGGCGCCGGTGACGACGACCGCATCCACCTCTCCGCCCTGGATCGCGCGGAGGGTGTCCTCGGCCTCGGCCAAACGGCGGCGGAGTTCGCGGACTTCGGCGAGCAGCGCGTCGCGGGACGGGTCGGTCATCGTCACTCCCGGGCCGGATGCGTGCCGGTCACCACCCCTGAGCCGCCGGCCGGAGTTGGAGCCCCACCAGCGTCTTCTCGACGTTCGAGAGGTCGCCGATCACCCGGCGGATCGGGTCAGGCAACTTCCGGACCAGTGTCGGGATGGCGACGATTTCATCCTCCTTCGCCAGCCGCGGGTTCTCGATCAGGTCTACCACCTCGATCCGGTAGCGGCCGGGGAGGTGCTGCTCGCACATTTTCTTCAGGTTCTCGAACGCCGTCACCGACTTCGGGGTCTTCCCCGCGACGTAGAGCCGCAGCTCCCAGGTGCCGGCGTCGGGGTCTGGGGTGGCCGGGGTGTTGTCGGCGGTGTTCATGCGGCGCCTCCTGGCCGGCCCGGGGCCGTCGGTTCGGGTTCGTTCGCGTCCGCCCGGCGGTTCCGGGCCATCGCCGCCCGGTCGTCCCGGAGCTGGCGGTCGGCGGCCTCCTCGGCCGCGATCAGGTGTTCCAACTCGGCCTCGTCGGTGACGAACCCGGCCCTCAGGGTCGCGATCTGGGCCTCGACCGCCGCCCGCCGCCGCTCGACCTCCCGCCGGCGGGTGGCGATCGCCTGCTTCCGCTCCTCGGCCGCGGCCTGCTCGCGCGCCTCCTGGGCCGCCCGCATCGACCCGGTCAGCACCCCCTCGGGGCCGACGTACACGTCCCTGAGTTCGACCCCGAGGTCGGTCAGGACGAACTCGCGGATCTGGTTCGAGTGGGCCGTCCCGCGAGACTTCAGGACGTACAGCCCACGGTTCCGCTCGCCCCCCAGTTCGATGTCGCGGAGCAGGATCCAGGTGTCGATGAGCGACGAGATCTGCTGCTCGGTCGCCTCCAGTGTCCCGCCACCGCTGGTGAGGCTGACGAACACCGCCGTCGTGCCGCGGGCCTTGAGGAAGTCGACCAGCCGCAGCAGCATCGCGTTCGCCTCGCCGGCCGTGCCGGCCGTGGCGAAGTTGCTGATCGGGTCGATCACCACCAGGGCGGGGTCGAACTCCCGGACGTGCTTGTGCATGGCCGCCAGGTGCATCTCCAGCCCGAACAGCGTCGGTCGGGTGGTAATGAACCGGAGCTGCTTGGTGGCTACCCACGGGCCGAGGTCGAGCCCGATCGACCGCATGTTCCGGAGGATCTGGGCCGGCGACTCCTCGAACGAGTAGTACAGGCACCGCTCCCCGCGGCGGCAGGCCGCGTCGGCCAGGTGGGCCGCGATGCTCGACTTCCCGGTCCCGGCGGTGCCGGAAAGCAGCACGCTGGTGCCGCGGAACACCCCGCTGCCGAGCATCGCGTCGAGCCGCGGGATGCCCGTGGACACCCGCTCGGTGGACGCCGGGTGGTCGAGCCCGAGCGAGGTGAGTGGGAGGACGGAGAACCCCGACTCGTCGATCAGGAACGGGTACTCGTTCGTGCCGTGGGCGGTGCCGCGGTACTTTACCACCCGCAGCCGGCGGGTCGACACTTGGTCGGTCACCCGGTGGTCGAGAAGGATCACGCAGTCGGAGACGTACTCCTCCAACCCCTGCCGGGTGAGAGAGCCGTCGCCGCGCTCGGCGGTGATGACGGCGGTCACGCCCCGGTCCTTGAGCCAGCGGAACAGCCGCCGCAGTTCGGACCGCAGGATCGCCTGGTTGTCGAACCCACCGAACAGGGTTTCGAGGGTGTCGAGGACGACGCGCTTGGCCCGGACCGTATCGATCGCCAGCCCGAGGCGGATGAACAGCCCTTCCAGGTCGAAGTCGCCGGCCTCCTCGATCTCGGTCCGTTCGACCCGGATGTGTTCGAGCGAGACCCGATTCTGAGCCGCGAGGGCGTCCAGGTCGAAACCGAGCGAGCGGACGTTCTGGGCGAGTTCGCCGGCCGTCTCCTCGAACGCAAAGAATACCCCGGGCTCGCCGAACTCCGTCGCCCCGCGGACCAGGAACTCCATCGCCAGCAGCGTCTTCCCACAGCCCGCGGCGCCGCAGACCAGGGTCGGTCTTCCCTTCGGCAGGCCGCCGCCGGTGATCTCATCCAGCCCGTGGATCCCGGTCGGAGTTTTTTCCAATCCTGGTCGCCCGGCCCCACCTGTCACACTCATGGTCGCTCCGATCGATCCCCTTCGCCCGATGCCCAGTAGCCGATCGCTCTCCGGGGTGTGAACGGCGCCAGCGGTAAGGAATACGGGTAATTTTGAATGACCAAGCGCAAAGACTGGAGGCCGCCGACACAGATAACTGCTTAGGGACGGCGAATGAGTTCAGCAATGCTGCCCGGCTGTCGAAGCGCGCCCCGGTCCACTCACCGGATCGAATTTGAACGCCCAGGGGATTTGAACGATCAGGACACGCCCCGTGGCGTGGTCTTGCGCCGCCGCACCACTCGAAATGCTTGAGCCACCTCTAACTCTCACCACCTTCTGTCCTCGCTTGGCTACTCGACGCGACAACCCCACGAAAACGGATGCGCGAGACCATCGTTCGGCGGGCGTCTCTACGGAATCTGGTCCACCCCGAGTGCCGCCACCCCGCTCAGCACGCGCTGCAGGTCGGCCGGGTCGACCGGCTTGGTCAGGTGGTGGTCGAACCCGGCCGCCTGCGACCGCCGGCGGTCTTCCTCCTGCCCCCACCCGGTCAGGGCCGCCAGCGTCACCCCGCGGTGCGCCCCGCTCTCCCGGATGCGGCGGGCCACTTCGTACCCGGTCATCCCCGGCAGGCCGATGTCGAGGAAGACGACGTCCGGGCGGTATGTGCCCAGCACCCGCAGCGCCTCCGGCCCGTCGTGAGCGGTCCGCACCTCGAGCCCCTGCAGCCCCAGCAGCACCGACATCGACTCGGCGGCGTCAACGTTGTCGTCCACCACCAGAACCGCGAGCCGCCGACCCGTCACCCCGCCGGACGGCGCTGACTCGGCGGGCTGCGGCGCGCCCGGGGCCAGTGGCAGGCGGACGGTAAACGTACTCCCCTTCCCCGGGCCGGGGCTCTCGGCGGACACCGCCCCGCCGTGCATTTCAACCAGCCGCTTGACCAGCGTCAGCCCGATCCCCAACCCTCCCTGCGACCGCTCCAGCGACGTGCCCACCTGGGCGAACATCTCGAACACCTTCGGCAGCATGTCCGGGGCGATCCCCACCCCGGTGTCCACCACCCGCACCACCGCGTGCCCGCCCCCCCGCGCCGCCGTCACGGCGACCCGCCCGCCGTGGGGCGTGTACTTGGCCGCGTTGCTGATCAGGTTCGACAGTACCTGCACCAGCCGGGTCCGGTCGGCGTGGAACGCCAACGGCTCGTCCGGCAGTTCCACCACCAGCTCGTGCCCGCCGGCCTCCGCCGCCTGGTGGGTGGCCTCGACCGCCGCCTCCACCACCGTCCGCAGTTCCACCCGCTCCAGCCGCAGGACGACCTTGCCGCTCGACACCCGGGCCACGTCCATCAGGTCGTCCACCAGGTGCACCATGTGCCCGAGCTGCCGGTCCATCATCTCCAGCGCCCGCCCCGCTCGCTCGTCGGTCGGCAGTATCATCCGCAGGATCTGTAACCCGTTCCGCACCGGGGCGAGTGGGTTCCGCAACTCGTGGGCGAGGGTGGCCAGGAACTCGTCCTTCCGCCGGTGTTGTTCCTGGAGGTCGCGGTAGAGCTGGGCGTTCTCGATCGCCGCCGCCACCCGCGCGGCCAGATCTTGTGCGACCCGCAACTCGTCCGGCCCGAACCGTCGCCGCGTCGACTGGCCGAGGAACGTCATCCCGCCGATCACCCGGCCCCGCGACACGAGTGGAATGCACAGGTACGATCGCACCCCCCACGCGTGCAGACGGGCGATCCGCTCGGCCCCCTGCGGGGCGGTCGCCGGGTCGAGGGCGTCCAGGTCGGGCACCACCTCCGGCTCGCCGGTGCGCAGCACGTGCGGCACACCCCCTTCGACGGCACCGGGCGGGATCGCCGCGTCCGCCGCCCGGGCCGATGTCACGTCGTCCGGTTCCGCGTGGCTGACGGCCAGCCGCCGCCTCACCCCGTCCGCCTCCAGGATGTCCACCACGCACCAGTCGGCGAACCCGGTGACGGCCAAGTTGGCGATACGCCGCAGGGTACTCTCGTAGTCCACCAGCTCGGCGAGCAACGCCCCGGCGTCGGCCAGGAACCGAACCGCGTCATCCGCCCGCTTCCGCGCGGTCGCGTCCCGGAATACCTTGCCGAACCCCCGCAGCCCCCCGCCCTCGCCGCGGAGCGCGACCATCACCCCGTCGGCGTAGAACTGGTCACCGTCTTTCCTCTGGTGCCACCGCTTGTCCTCGGCCTGCCCGTCGCGGGCGGCCGACGCCATCTCCCGTCCGGGCGCCCCGGCCGCCCGGTCCTCGGGGGTGAACAGCAGGTCCGCCCCTCGCCCCACCGCCTCGGCCGGCGGGTACCCGGTGATGGCCTCCGCCCCGCCGAGCCACTCCACCACTCGGCCCCGCGGGTCGGAGATGACCACCGCGTAGTCGGTCGCGGTGTCAAGGAACACCTGCAGCCGCTCGTCCCGCTCCCGGACCTCCGCCTCGGCCCGCCGCCGGTCGGTCTGGTCGATCCCCTGGACGAGGATTCCGGTCACCGCCCCGCCCGCGTCCCGCAGCGGCTGGTACACGAAATCGAGATACCGTTCCTCCGACGGCCGCCCGCCGCCCGGGGCGAGTAGCACCCGGGTGCCGGTCCCGATGTGCGGCTCGCCGGTCCGGTACACCCGGTCGAGCAGGGCGACAAACCCCTGGGGCACGACCTCCGGGAGTGCCTCGGCGACCGGCCGGCCGACGACCGCCCGGCCGCCGACGAGCTGCGAGTACCGGTCGTTCACCCGCTCGAACACGTGGCCGGGGCCGCGGAGCACGGCCATGAACGACGGGGCGTGGCGGAACACGTCGGCCAACTGCCGCTCGTTCGCCCGCACCGCCTCCGCCGCCCGCCACCGGTCGCTCACGTCGGTAAACACGACGCCGACCTGCCGGAGGTCCGGGTCGCCGACCCGGGTGGCCGACACCTCGTACCACCGCCCCAGGTCCTCCACCCACCCCTCCCGGCGGAACGGCTCGCCGGTCACGGCCACGCGGGCGTACCCCTCGACCCACACCTGCTCGTGGGCGGGCATCACCTGGCGGGCCGTCTTCCCGACCACGCCCGCCAGTCCGGTGTGCCGTTCCAGGGCGGGGTTCGCCAACAGGTACCGGTAGTCGACCGGGCTCCCGGCCGTGTCGAACACCGGCTCGACCAGGCAGAACCCCTCTTGCATCGCCTCGAATACTGACCGGAACCGCTGCTCGGACGCTCGTAGCGCCCGGTCCACCCGCGCCCGCTCGAGCGCCTCCCAGCACCGGCCCACCACGGCCGTCACGAGCCCGACCTCGTCCGGCGCCCAGTGGCGCGGAGTCCTTTGGTGGACGGCCATCGCGGCCGTAAACCGCCCGGTCTTGTGCAGTGGGACACAGACGACGGCCCGGATGTCGGTCGCCCGGTACGCCGGCAGGTCGGCGGGGGTGATCCGCGGGTCGGTGTCGGCGTCGTCCACCACGTACGGCTCGTTCGCCCGCATCGTCCGCGAGTGCTCGGCCCCAAACGCCCCGACCGGCCAGCGGCCGACAATGCTCGGCACTCCCCGCGTGTGGTCGCCGGTGATGACGTACACCGCCTCGTCCTCGACCTCCGCGTACGCGCACCGGTCGGTCCCCAAGTGTTCGGCCAACAGCCGGGCGGCGGTCGCCATGATCGCGGCCGGGTCGGTGAGCGGCCGGGTGGCCTCCGCCAACTCGGCCAGGACGCGGTGCCGTCCCTCGCTCTCTTGAAGAGCCGTCTCGGCCGCCCTCCGCTCGGTGATGTCGCGGAACACGAGCACCGCCCCGCCGACCCGGCCGTGCGCCCGGATCGGGGCGGCCGAGTCGTCGATCGGCCGCTCGGCGCCGTCCCGGGCGATGAGGACGGTGTGGTTGGCCAGCCCGACGATCACCCCCTGCTCGAGCGCCCGCACGGCCGGGTTCTCGACCGGCCGCCGGGTCGACTCGTTGACGATGCGGAACACCTCGGCCAACGGCCGCCCGAACGCGTCCGCCTGCGCCCAGCCGGTGAGGGTCTGGGCGACGCCGTTCAGAAAGGTAACGTTTCCGGCCGCGTCGGTGGCGATCACCCCGTCCCCGATGCTCGACAGGGTGGCGTCGAGCAACTCCCGCTGCTCGGCGAGGCGGCCGGCGTCGCGCTGCCGCGCCAGGGCCGTCCGCCGCAGCATCGCCACGAACAGCCCGAGGGCGACCAGCCCGAGCGCCGCGCCGGCGGCGGCGTACAGGACCGTCCGGTCGAACGCCGCGCGGGTGTCCGCCTCCCGCCGGGCCAGCCGCTCGCGCTCGGCCGCGTCCATCGCGTCCAGTGTTTGGAGCAGCGGGTCGACGAAGCTCGCCCGCCCCCGCTCGCGGGACAGGGCGACGACGGCGGCGAGGCCGTCCGGGCCGCCCCGGAGTTGTAACACCCGGTCCAGGCTGGCCAGCCCGAGCTCGATCTCGGCGGCGGCGGCCCGGGCGCGGGGGTGCTGCTCGGGGTCGTCCGCCGTCTGTGCGGTGAGGGCGGTCGCGGCTGTCCGCAGGCGGGCGGCCGACTCCCGGTACGGCGGCACCCAGTCCGGGAATCCGGTGACGAGGTACGCCCGCTGGTCGGCCTGGACCCGCCGGGTCTCGGCCCGGACGGCGGCCACCGCCTCGATCACCTCGTGGCTCCGGGTGGCCGCAGCGGCGTCGGAGCGGACGTCGCGGGTGTTGACGAACGAGGTGACGCCGACCCCTACCATCATCAAGGCGAGCAGGGCGATGCCGAGCATCACCCCCCGATCCAGTCCGTGGCGCATGCCGATCCTTGTTGCGAGAACCGCCCCGGCGAGTGGCTCTCGCGGGCATGTGGAAGTTGATCGACGGGTCGTATGGCAGGACGATTCCGGGCCGCCGGCGACCGACCCGCCCGACGGCCGGCGAACGGGCGTATTTTAGATCGAATCAACGCCGGGGTCAGGGGCTCGATCTGGCGATCCGGTCGACCCTCCACTTCCACCAGTCGCCGCGGACGCGCCCCACCCGGTACGGCGCCGAGCGGCGCTTGAGCATCACGCCCCCTACGCACTTCTCCCGGCCGGCCCGGCGCTCGGCGGCGAGCGCGTCCCACGTGTCGAACGCCAGCCGCGGCGACAGGAGCAGGGCCGGGTGGTTCGGCCGCTCGGCCAGCGCCTTGAGGCGGTCGCGCCGCTCGGCGAGCGGCCGGTCGCGCAGGTCGGCGCCGGCGTCCTCGACCTGGTGGTAGCTGCGGGCGGCCGTAATCTTCGCGGACTTCGCCGTCGCGTCCGGGCTCTTGCTGCTCGGGGCGAGGTGTCCGTTCATGACCGGCCCGTTCGGGGCGCTCCCGCGCAGCCGGATCACGTTGCGGTTGGAGTCCCACGTGCCGGTCCCGAGTCGGACAGCGCCTTGATCGCCGAAGGGGCCGACCCGCCCAGGCGGAACTTGAGCAGGTTGGCGCCGGTCAGCGGACCGGAGCCGATCGACACCCCGCGGAGGTCAGGGGGGGAGCCCCCATGCATGGTGATCGTCGTGGAGGGCGGCGTGGGGTCGCTGGGGTAGGGGGATCGAGACCGGGGTGCCGGCCGCGGGTTGTAATGCCACGGGCAACGAGGTGGTGCCGACCCGCGGCCGGAACGTAACGGCCAGGTGGCGGGGGTCACGGAACCCGCGGGCGGCCGCGATCTCACCCAACGTCGGGGCCGTCTCGAGAAAGAGTTGTTTGGTGCGCTCGACGCGGAGCCGAACGAGTTCCGCGAGCGGGCCACCTCGACCGCGGCCCGGCCGTCGGCCACGACGTGGGGCGTCAACCCGCGGTTCCGGACCGCCCGGGCGAGGCCAAAGTCGATGCCCTCCTCGTCGTCCGCGATCAATACGCCGGCCGCGGCGGCGCTCATGGTCGTCCGTCCGGGACGACGGACGCTCACGGGGCCGGGGCGAGGGCGAACCGCACTCCGCGGCCCGCGGCCGGCAGCAGGGCCGAGCCGTGGTCCTCCTCGGCGAACTCGCGGAACTCGACCCTCAACCCCTTCACCGCCGCGAGCCGGGCGGCCATCTCGCGAGCGTTGGACACCTGACGGCGGGCCGTCCGCACCTCGGCCCGGTCCGTCGGTCCGCCCGGCCCGGTTGCCGTCGTTCATGAACACGATCCGGCTGACGACGAACGGTGCCTTCGACTCGGGCAGGAACTGCACGCTCCCGTCGGCGAGGAGGACGTTCGCGCCGCCGGTGTAGAAGGCGTAGATGCCGACCACGTTGTTGCAGTTGACGGCACACGCCGCGATCGACCCGACGGCGACGCGACCCTCGGTGCCGGTGCCGTCGAAGAACGCGAAGGCGTTCGACGGCCCGCTCCCCCAGTCGGACCACGGCGGCTGGCAGTACTTTCGGTCGGCGTAGGCGGCGGTCACCGACGCGATGCCCGACCCGAGTACGGTCGGCCCGTTCTGCGCCTTCCCCTTTACGTAGTGGAGCGGCCGCCCGGCCAACTCGGCGATCAAGACCGTGTTCGACGTGCCGTCGGTGATCTCCAGCACCTTCCGCTGTTTCTGGATGGCGTACTCGATTCCGGCGGCGGTGACGATGGTGTTGCTCGTGTCGAGGAGCGGGAGACCGTACCCGCCGCCGCCGAACAGGGCGCTGTAGTCGGACGAGGCGGTCTTTCGGATGTTCGCGGTGGCCAGGTCGGTGGTCGTACTGGGCATCGCCGGGTGGGCGAACGGGGTGTCGAGTGCCACGGAGGTCGGGTGTCGGAGCGGCGTGGCGTACGGACGCGGTGGGACCGCTGCGGAAGCGAACCGGCTCGGGGCCGGACGGCATAGCACGCGCCATGCCGAAGGCGGGTAAACACGCGCGGTTCAGGAACCGATCGGAAAGCGGGCCACGTCCGTGCAGCCCGTCCGCGGCGCGGCCACCGCGTTACCACCGTTGAACGGCCGGCGACCGGCGGTCGCCTCGGTCACTTCGCTGGGGTGCGGCAGACGGCGAGCGCCTGGAGGGCGTACCCGGTGCACAGGTTCGGGTCGCTCTCCATCCACGTCGGGAAGTCGTTCCCCCAGCTCCCGTCCCGTTTCTGGCGGTTCACCAGCGCCCGGGTGATCTCGGTGCGCCAGTCGTGCTTCGTCCCGGCGGCGTCCACGAACTCGGCGGCGCCGGTCGCGTCGAGGCACTTGGCGAGCGTGAGCATGTAGTAGTAGTACCCCTGCCCGCCGGCCCCCGGCTGGCGGCCCGGGTTCACGTCCACCGAGTAGTTCTTGGCCAGCCACTCGGTCGCCTTCTTCACCCGTGGGTCGTCCTTCCCGACCCCGACCCGGATGAAACACTTCAGCCCCGACGCGGTCATGCTCCCGTACCCCGGCAGCGGGTCCGCCGGGTTCCCCTTCCCGCCCGGCTGCGGGGCGACGTAGAAGAAGCTCCCGTCGTTCACCGCCCCGGCCCACGGCATCGCGTTCACCTCGGACTTCAGGTTCTGCATCCGGCTCACGAACACGACCGCCCGCTTGTACACCGGGTCGTCGGCCGGGGTGCCGACGAGGGCCAGCGCGTCGAGGGCGAACCCGGTGTTGGACATGTCGGCCCGGAACCCGGGGCCGTACCCGAACCCGCCGAAGTTCTGGTCGTCCGGCGTCTTCCCGTCGGTCGCCCCGGCCTGGATCGACTTCAGGTACGCCGCCGCCTTGGCGACGAGTGGGTCGTACTTCGCCTGCCCGGTCGCCTTGAGGGCGGTAAGGTTGACGGCAGTGACGTAGTTCTTGTGGAACACCTTGTCGCCGGCCGCCAGGCTGCCGGTCTTCTCGTCCGCCATCGCCTCAATGAACTTGACCGCCTTGGCCACCATCGGGTCGTCGGCCGGCACCTTACCGCCCTTGAGCAGCCCGGTGAGGACGATGGCGGTGACGCCGGGGTTGGCGGCCTTGCTCCAGGTGCCGTCCTCGGCCTGGGCGCCCTTCAGGTAGGTCACGGCGGCGGCGATCGCCTCGTCGGCGGTCTTGCCCTTGCCCTTGCCAGGCTGGGCGGCGGCCGGCGCGGCGAGGCTGAGGGCGACGGCCAGCGCGGCCGCGCCGGGTGTGAGCTTCCGAACGATCGGCATGGGTCGGTTCCTGGAGGTTACTTCTTGGCCGGGGTCTTAACCGGGAGTTCGCGGAGTTCGACGTCGGCCCCGCAGCACTTGCACTTGCCGGGCTCGGCGGCGGCGAGCTGGCACTTCTCGCACCAGTAATCCACGTGGTAGGCGCGGCCGTCCTTGACCGTCTGGAGCTTCTCCACTTCCAGCGCCTCGGTCCCGGGGCGGACGCGGGCGAAGAGCCGCACCGGGCGGTCGTGGAGCTGGGCGTCGAGGATCACGCCCTTCGCCCCCGGGCCGGCAATGGCGCGGGCCTTGCCGTCGGCGGCGACGAGGGCGACGCCGAGCCCGTCGCCGGCGGCGACCGGGGTCGGGAGCGCCTTGTCGGGCAGGCGGGTGTACGGGACGAGCTTCCCCTCGAACACCTGGGGCGCCGGCGGGTCGGCGGCGAGCACGACGCCGGCCATCGCCAGTACTGCCGCCACAGGGGCGGCACACCATCGGGTCATCTCGTATCCTCACGCGGGGGTCGGGCGCCTCGGACTGCGATTCTCGTACCGCGCCGAACGGCGTCACGGTGTCACGGTGTTGTGTGACCGCCCGGCCCGGCGGCCGGTCACGCCGTGGCCGGCGGTGGGCGCGGCGTGACCGCGCGGGCTACGGGCGGCCGACGCGATACAGCTTCGTACCGGTGCGGACGAACAGGGCTCCGTCGGCAGCCGCCGCGCCGTACACGACCGGGTCCATCGAGTCGCCCCCGCCGCCCTTCGCCGGCGGGTCCGCCTTCGGCTCACCGGCCTTCGGCGCCCAGAGGGCGTTGGTGGCGACCAGCTCGAACTCCGGCCCGGCCTTCACCACCGCCGTGCGGCCGTCCTTGCAGAAGAAGTAGACGTGGTCGCCGGCGGCGATCGGCGACGCCCAGCACCCGGTCGGCAGCCGCTCGGCGTAGTGCTCCTTTCCGGAGCGGAGGTCGAGGCAGTAGAGCGTGCCGGTCGCGTTCACGAAGTACGCACACCCGGCGTGGGCGAGCGGGGTCGCGTAGCTCGCGGTCGCCGACGCGGCCGTCCACGCCACCTTGTACGACGGCCGGTTGTCGTCCGCGGCGAGGGTGAGGCAGCAGTTCGACTTCGCCGCGTCGCCGGTGCCGCGGCCCGCCCCGGCGCCCACCAGGATCGTCGCCCCGGACGCCGACGCCGACGGCAGCGTGTTGCCGGCCAACCCGGTCAGCTCCCACCGCTGCCGCCCGGTCGCCGGGTCGTACCCGGCCACGCTCCCGTTGCTGCTCACCACGACCTCGGGCTTGCCGTCGCGGGTGGCGACCACCGGCGACGACCACGACGTGCGCGACGGGCGGTCGGCCTTCCACCGCGTCTTGCCGGTCGGCTTGTCCACCGCGAGCAGGTATGACGGGCCGGCGTGGTCGACGAGCACGAACAGCGTGTCGGCCGTCTGGCAGGGCGACGCCCCGAGGCCGTGCCCGCCCTTGAGCTCGCCGAACTCGGCGACGAGCGACCGCTCCCACCGCACCTTGCCGTCGTGGCCGAGGGCGAGGAGGTTGCCGCCCTCGAAGAAGCAGTAGACGCCGGCGGCGTCGGCGCACGGGGTCGGGGCGGCCCGGCTGACCGTGTACGACCACGCCGCCTTCTGCGTCGGGGTGAACGTGTGGCGCCACTTCTCCTTCCCGGTCCGCGCGTCGAGCGCGGCGACGAACCCCGTCTCGCGCTGCGCCCCCTCGACGGCGCTGACGTACACCGTGCCGCCCCACGCCACCGGCGACGACTGCCCGTAGCCGGGCAGGTCCGCGGCCCAGGCGACGTTCTCCGTCGCGGTCCAGGTCGTCGGCAGCCCCTTCTCGTCGCTGGTACCGTCGCCGGTGCCGCGGAACCCGGGCCAGTCGGCCGCCGCGAGGGACCCCGCCGCGGTGGCCAGGAGGAAGAGTATCAGGGGTCGTCGCATCGCCGTCTCGGTTTGTGGGCGGGGTGTTCGGTTCGCTACGAATCGGCCAGGGTGTCGTGGTAACGGTCACCTGCGCCGACGCTGATACGCCAGGTGTCGCGCGCCCGGCGGCACAAGCAGTCGGCAGGGGTCACGGCGTACTCCAAGGTTCGGTGCCAGCCAGCGTTGCTGCGGGGCAGCAACGGGTGGAGGTAGTACGCAGGGCAAAGGCGAGTGCGGCTGGGACGGCAGTGACCAGCAGCGTTCGTCGGCACGGGTTCCCGCTGCGGTCGAACGGGTCGGAGTACGATTGGAACGGGAAGTCGGTGGCGCACACGGGAAGCATCCGTTGTAACGAGCGGAAGACCCACGAGTCGCATTGCGAATGGGGCGGAGCCGGCACCGGGTGGTGAATACGGCCAATAGCAGCGGAGTGATTTCGGCGGACGCTCTTGAGATTTAGTCTCAATAGTTGCCCGCTATGGTACTCACTTCGCCAGGGCGGTCAACGAGAAAACTGGAAATCGCGATCATGTTTAGCCGGACGAGGTGGTTTTGCGGCAGCGGGCGATCGCACAAGGAACAGGCCGCGTCGTAGCATGGCTCTGGTAGATTTAATGAGACGCCATCTCACTGGCAGTTCGCGAACTTGATGCCGCCGATTGTGGCTAATCGCATCGGGTCATTAGCTCGGCCGCCGGAGGCGGAGGGACGGATGAGGTTCTTCACGCTCAACTGGTGGCGAGGCTGCCAGACCGGTGACGCCAGCAACCCCTGCGCCGACTCCGGACGGCACCTGGACGCCGTCCGCGCCCGACTGCCGGCCGATCTACTCGCCCTCCAGGAGTCGATCTCGTTGCACGACGCCGCGACTGCGGCGGTTGGGCGTACCTGTTGGGTATGCTCCGCGAAGACGAACCACCTGGGGGTGCTCGTGTTCAACGAGCCGCGGTAGCAGGGGCTGAGGCCCCGAGCTTTGACGCCCTCCTCAAGCGGGCCGCGGAGGCGGGAAACGTCGGGCGGCAGGTCATTTTCACGATGAGCGACGAGAAATCGCTGCTAGAGAAGATCCTGGCCGACCTGGACTGCAACTACGCCCGGTTCGATGGGAAAGTGCTCCGCCCCGTCGAACCGGCAAAGGCCGAAAGAGCGACCGGGGAGGTGGATGAGCCGGAAGACGAAGCAGACGGGAAGCGGTCCCTCGACCTTTGAGCAGAAGGGATGTTGTGGAGACAGGGCCTCACCTCGTGAGCTGCGGTAGCATCGTCGTCAGGGACGGGGAGCAGGCTTTCGGCGGGAGTCGAACTGGATCCCACCCTCCGCACGCGGCTCAAGAAGGCTGGCTCGAACCCGGCTCCGGCCAAGGCCGCGCCGCCCTCGAAGCCTGCGCCGCCCAACACGCCCGCGCAAGAAGGCGTGGTGGCGTGCCGATGCGGTCGCGCTGACGCGGGCTCCCTTCCGGCGGGCGAGTTGGGCGGCGAAGACGCCGACGCCCCCGGCCGCGTCGTGGATCAGGATCCGTTGCCCGGCCGCGAGGCCGGCGTGGACGAAGAACGCCTGCCAGGTGGTGAGCGCCGAGAGGGGGACCGCGGCGGCGTGGACGTGGTCGAGTGACCGCGGCTTGGGGGCCAGGTCTCCGGCTCGCACGGCGACGTACTCCGCGGCGCTCCCGTCCCGCGGGAATTCCACCAGGCCATAGACGGCGTTGCCGGGGGAGACATCCGAGGCGTCGGGCCGAGTGTCTCCGCGGCGCCGGAGACGTCGTGGCCCGGGATCGTGGGGAGGCGTTCGTGCCCGTCGGGCGTCTGGTAGGTTTCCGACCAGGTCAACTCCGTGAGCGTGATGCCGGCGGCGTACACGCAGAGGAGTGCCTCGCCCGCGGCCGGGGCGGGCCGCGGCGTGTCCTCATACACCAGCTGTTTCCGGGCCGCCGCGGGCGTGTAACCGGATCGCTTTCACGACAACCGCTTTCCGGCCTCTCGGCCGTGTTCATCTGCCTCGAAGTCGCCGAGGCCTCCGCCCGAATGACCAAGCCGGGGGATGAAGTATCTGGGCAATCACCCCCCCAACGGGTTGGTGGCGATCAGGTCACAGAAGTTCACCCGGCGGTAGCCGGGTAGCGTTCGCTCCAGGATGTCCGTATTCATCGTCCCGAACGTCGTCTCCGGGCGGTACCCGAAGCCGTCGGCGAACGCCTGGACGATTCCCTTCTTGAAGTCGACCCGCGGGTACGCGGCGAGGACGCTCGCCCGGTCCTCCTCGGCGATCTCGTCGAGACCGTCGCCGAGGACGTCGGCCTCGACGCCGCCGGTGACCAGCGCGATCTCCGGCCGCTTGTGCCAGGGGATCTCCGGGGTCGTGTGCAGCGCGATCGCATCCCACGCGACGCCGGCCGCCTCCTCCCCGATGCCGTTGGCCCGCAGAAAGTCACGGGCCGCGTTGGCCCCGTCCACCTCGAACCGGTGGTCCCGGCTCCGGTACTTCGGGGTGAGCCCGAAGTCGTGGAACACGGCCCCGACGTAGAGCAGTTCGTGATCGACTTGCAGCCCGCGGTGGCGGCCGCGGAGCGACCCGAAGAGGAAAACTCTCAGCGAATGGGCGTACAGCAAGGGCGTGCCGTGCTCCCGGAGCAGGCCGGTCGCCTCGCGGGCCAGCTTGCTGTCGGGGATCCGCATGCCGTCGATGATCTCAACCATGAGCGGTCACCGGTCCAGGGGATCTTGCGGATTTACGAACA
>JAFKFQ010000472.1 GCA_017308215.1 bacterium
CCCCACCCGCCGGCCGCCGGCGCGTGCCCACGCGCCCGGGTTTCCGCCGGGCCGCCACGCCGGGAAAACGGCTCACCCGGTCGAACCGGCTTTGCCGATCTTACCGGGGGTGCCGGTTTCACCGCGGGGGTGGTGATGCGCTGGGGGGCGACCTCCTACGCCGGTTGGGTGCTGGTCGCGGTCGCGGCGGGGTGCCACCACCCCCCCGTGTCCGCGCCCCCCGCACGCGCCGTCGCCGAGCTCCCGCCGGCGCCGCGGCAGGTCGCCGGGGTGGACGTCGCGGCAACTGCCGCTGCGCCGGCGGCGCGGCCGACCACGATGCGCCGGCTGACCGCCGCCGAGTGCCGCTCGCTCGCCGCCCAAAACGCGCCGCTCGCCGACGACCTCGACCGCCACCCCGGCGGCCCGTCGCGCCTGCGCCCGCGGAAGGCGGATCAGGCCGAGTGCGGTCGGCTCGTTCGAGGCTATGCCGCCGACGAGCTCCGCAACCGCGCCGCCGGCGACGCGCTCGACGACTTCTACAAGCTCGCCCGCGCCGAGGCGCAGTACGACCTGCTTCTAGCAGCCCGCGCCGAAGTCGCCGCGCGGCTCGCCGAGGCCGACGCCGCGGCGAAGCACGGCTTCCGCGACCGCGGCGACGCGCTCCGCACGCAGCTCCACGACTTCGACGCCCAACTCGCCCAGCTCGACGGCGGCATCGGCGCTCTCAACGCCAGCCTCCGCGGCCGGCTCGGGCTCGCCGGCGCCGACCCCACTCCGCTCGGCCCGGCCGACCCGCTCTGCGTCCCCGCCCACGACGTGGACGCCGACGCCGCCGTGCGGACGGCGTTGCGCTACCGGCCGGACCTGAACCTGATTCGCGCGCTGCTCGGCTGCCGCGACGCCGCCGGGCTCGCCGGGCAGGTGTTGAGCGGCATCAACCCACTACTCGCGGCCGGGTCGGGTCACCCGGTCGCGGCACTGCTGTTGGCGCTGTGCGGGAAGGACGACGGCACGGGCGATCGGCTCGAATCGGCGCTGGCGGGGCGGGAGCGGCAGGCGGAGGCGGAGGTGCGGGCGGCAGCGGCGACGCTCCGCGGCCACCGCGCGGCGGCGGCGGCGCGGGCGGCGGCGGTGCAGGACGCGGCGGCGAAGGTGGAGGATTTCGAGGCGCGCGCCGCGGCGGGCCAGTCGGTGACGGCGGACCTGTCGGCGGCGCGGCTGGAGTTGCTGAAGGCCCGCGGGTCGCTACTGGAGGCAGCCGCGGAGTGGCACCGCGCCGACGTGCGGCTGCGCCAGGCGACGGGGGCGCTCGTGCGGGAGTGACGGCGCGGCCTACTCGTACAGCGTGACCTTCGGCTCGGGCACGTTACACTTCGGCCGCGCCGCCCGGAGCGCCGCCACCCCGTCCTTCGTCACCCGCGTCAGTTCGAGGTCCACGTTCGTGAGCCCGTCGAGGGCGTGGAGCTCGCGCAGCCCGACGTCCGTGACGCGCGTATGGCGCAGGTAGAGCTTGGTCAGCCGCCGGTGCCGTGCGACCTCGCGCAGCCCGGCGTCCGTCACCCGGGTGCCGGTGAGGTTCAGGTGCTCGAGCCGGTCGAAGGCGGCGAGGTGCTTCAGGTCGGCGTCGGTCGTGCCCGTCCCGGCGATCCCCAGGTGGGTCAGCTGCTTGAGCGGAGCGAGGTGCTCAAGCCCGGCGCCCGTCACGTCCGTGCAGTTGAGGTTTAGGCGCGTGAGCGCCCGGAGCTTGGCGATGTCCCTGAGCCCGGCGTTCGACACCCGCGTGTACGAGACGTAAAGGTGCGTGAGCCCTTTGAGTCCGGCGATCCCGGTCATGCCGTCGTCCGTCACCCGCGTCCCGGCCAGGTTGAGACGGGTGACCGCCCGCGGCGGTCGAAGAGCTTGTGCCCCTTGATGGTGGGGTAGCTCATCCGCCTGAGCACGTCGGCCGGCGGCTCGGGCGAGGGGATCGCTGCCGACTTGCCGACGAACGCCCGGTAGTACGTGTGCCCCTCCGGCGCGTCCCCGCGCGGCGACCGGAAGACCGCCGGCATCGCCTTCAGGGCTTCCCGGTTCGTCGGGCTGTCCCACGGCTCGTGCCGCGCTAGCCGGTCACGCACCCGGCACGAGAACCCGGTCTTTGCTGTTCCTGGCGGACGGGGACGCCTAGTGCCCGCGCCAGACCGGAGACGCCGGAGGGGAATGAGTCAGTTAGCTGCCTGAGTTGATTTGGGGTCACGCCGTCGGCTCTCCTTTGCTCAACGGTGCATTATTCTGATGAACTTATAAGGCGATTTCTTCACCCGCTGCTTGCGTAGCTGTTTTCCACAGACTGCTTGCCTCCAAGAGGCAAAAGCAGGCTGTGGGAAACGGCGTGCGCGAGGTGGGAGTGCTCTTGACGCCCACCGACCCGGAAGTTACTTTGTGGTGAAAAGTACTTGTTGATCAGGAGGCAGAGCGGTGAAGTGCTTCCGTTTACTCATCCGGAGGGAGTCATGAGCAGCGTGGGCCGACGCATCCGATGGGCGGGAGGGATGGCTTTCGCGTGGGTAGTGGCTTGGGGACTTGCAGGTGGCGTGGTGGCGCGTATCCCGGGCTTCTTCTCCGACCTCCCCTTCGCCATCATGTTCGCGCCGTTCGGCATCGTTACCGGCGTGATCTTTTCCGTGATCCTCATGGCTGTCGAGGCCCTTCGCGGACTTGATCGCCTGTCGCTTCCGCTATTTGCGGGCTGCGGCGCGGTGAGCGGCGTGCTGATGGCCGTCTTCGTCACGTTCCTTCGAGAGGATGCTTCTGAGGTGCTGGTGTTCGGGCCTCTGCTCGCACTGGCGGGTGCGGGCGCCGCGGCTGGTTCGCTGGCCGTGGTCAGACGCTCCGGAAGGGAAACCGTGTCCGCCCCCGAGGGTGGCCCGATCTAGCCTACGCAGGGAGTCGAACTGCGGCGTGCCAGATCACTTCGAGCATTTGAGCGGGGTCACAGCCGTAGATCCCGGCTCCCCAAGCCGACTTCTGCTCCACGACTGCCCACCCACGGCCCGCGATGACGCCGATGTCCAGAACGGCCGTGCGAGGCAACTCGACCCTGTCGTTGGCGAGAACGGTGCTCAGGAAGGCTTCGGCTTCGGCCATCTCGGCCTCCGTTGCAGCGAACCCTCTTTCCCGCTGCAGTTCACCGTTCGGCGCTTGTTCGGCGGCTCAGGCCCTCGGTTCCGTCCGGGGGCTTTTTGGGACTTATGTCCACTAAATCCGAAGCTGCATTTGTTGGGCGGCTGGACCCCGCCCGACGAATAAGTCACCGATAAGTTCCGCTATTGTTCGGCGAGTCGCAGTTCTGACGATCGGCAAATGGAGAAGCTCTCGCAAGTCGTTACTTTGCAAGGGCTTCTGGAGTTACCCGGCCTGGATTCGAACCAGGACAAAGAGAACCAAAATCTCTTGTGCTACCGTTACACTACCGGGTAAAAGTGGTTACTGATTAACGACTTGCGATCCCTTGTCGCGTTCGATCTGGGCAGGCCGATGCGCATTTCATGCGCCACTGGCGGGTTGGTGCATGAGTCAGGGTGATTTATATCTGCTCGGGGTAGCGGATTCCAGGTTGCGCGGACATGTTTGGGGTGGTTCGGGCCAACGGGGTCAGATGCCCGCCGGAAAGAGTAACCGACGGGCCACCGCCACCCCATCGCGGACCGGGTGGGTCGCCGACTGACCGTTCTTCGGTGCAGTCTTGCCCACCCAGTTCGGGAAGTGGGACACCGCGTACACGCGGTTTGGCTGCCAGTTCGGGGGTCAGCGCACGTCGGCGCGGTTGAAGTGCGGGTTCTCGATCACGCCGAGGGCGTTGCCGAACGGGTCGAGCACGGCGCCGACCTTGATCCCGCCGCCCACGTCCGCCACCGGCTCGTGGGGCACCGCGCCGAGGCCGATCAGCCGCACCACCTCGGCGGCCGCGTCGGGAGTGCCCCAGTACGCCCGCACGCCGGCGGTGCCGGGCACGCCGTCGGGGACGAGCCCGAGCTCGAACCCGCCGACCGCGAACCCGACGTAGAACGGCTGGTCGAAGTACGGGCCGAACCCGAGCACCGCCGTGTACCACTCCTTCGCCCGGCCGAGGTCCGGCGCCGGGTAGATGGCCGTCCGCAGTCCCTGGATCATGTCGCACTCCGTGGGGTTACTTCCGCTTCCGATTCGCCCGGTTCGCCTCGTGCGGCTCGTAGGTGGAGCCTCACGAGTTGTCACCCATCGTCCACAGTACGGTACCGGTTTCCGGCCCGCTCGCCGCGTCGGTGACCAGGTCGATGCACTTCGGGTCGGTGGCCGGACAGGGCCTCCGCTGTCGGTGTGGTCCGAAACTCGCCGCTTGCCCGCGGGCGGGCGGCGTGGGATAACGACCCTGCCTTTCGTCCCGTTCCCTTCCCGCGAGCCCGAGGACATCCGATGCGAGTGACCAGTGCGTACCTGTTCGGCCTGGGCGCGGTCGTGCTCGGCCTGGCCCCGTTGGCCGCCCCCGCCCAGAAGGGGGACGACAAGGCGCCCGACCCGTTTCAGGGTACGTGGGAGGTCGTCAAGCTCCAGGTCGCCGGGGCCGACGTGACCGAGTTCCTCAAGGACGCGGACGCCACGATGACGTTTAAGGGGAACACCTACGCCTTCGAGGCCAAGTCGGAGCGCGAGAAGGGGACGTTCAAGTTCGACGCGAAGGCGAAGCCGGCGACGATCGACCTGATGATCACCGAGGGCCGCGGCAAGGGCAAGACCCAGCTCGGGATCTACCAACTCGACGGCGACACGTTGAAGCTCTGCATGGCGGACGAGGGCGCGAAGGAGCGGCCGACGAAGTTCGTGTCGGCGAAGGACGCCCCGGAGATGGTGCTGTTCACGCTGAAGCGGAAGAAGAAGGAGTAACGGGGTCGTCGTAGTGGTCCGTCGACCGATCGGTGTCGGGTGCGAAGCCCCGACGTGGCGAACAGCCGGCGTGAGCCGGCTGGTGGTTGGACGGGTGCCCGAGCGGACCACGTGGGTGACCGGTCGCCACGTCAGGCTGCCGTACCCACGACCCGCCGGCTCACGCCGGCCGTTCGCCGGGGCCGCGTCAGAACAGCTCGTGGATCGGCTCGGGGTCGTCGAGGACGTTCACCGGGCGGCCGCTCGGGTCGAGTAGTTGCAGCCGCGGGTCGATCCCGAGCACCTGGTAGATCGTGGCGTGGATGTTCGACGGCGTCACGGCGCGGGTGTGCGGGCGCTGGCCGAGGCGGTCGGTCGAGCCGACGATCCGCCCGCCCTTCACCCCGCCGCCGCCCATCAGGCAGAAGAACGCGTTCCCCCAGTGGTCGCGGCCCGGCGTGCCCATGCTCCCGGCCGGGCCGCCGTTGCCGCCGTCGTTCATCTTCGGCGTCCGCCCGAACTCGCCGCACAGCACCACCAGCGTCGTGTCGAGCAGCCCGCGGTCGTCCAGATCCTCAAAGAGCGTTGCCACCGCCGCGTCCACCTGCGGCAGCAGCCGCTCGTAGCTCGCCTTCAAGTCCCAGTGGTGGTCCCACCCGCCCGAGTGGACGGTCACGAACGTCGAGCCGGCCTCGACCAGCCGGCGGGCCAGGAGCGTGGACTGGCCGAGGTTGTTGCGGCCGTAGCGGTCGCGCAGGCCCACCGACTCGCGGCCGATGTTGAACGCCGCCCGCGCCGTCGGCCCCATCACGAAGTCGAACGCCTCCCGGCTGAACCGGTCCATTGCCGCCGCCGTCGGGTGGCGGTCGAGGGTGCGGCGGGCGGTGTCGAAGTGAGTCAGCAACTCACGGCGCGAGTCGAGCTTCTCGACCGTCAGCCCGGCGGCGAGGTTCAGGTTGCGGACCTGGTAGTTGGCCGGGCTCGGGTCGCCGGTGAGGAACGGGTCGTGCTGGGCGCCGAGGAAGTTGCCGCCGAAGTAGCCCGGCGCCAGCCCGATGCTCGCCGCGTGCGGGGCGCCGACGTACCCGGGCATGCCGGCCACGCGCGGGCCGAGCTCGCGGTTGACGATCGACCCGATCCCGGGGAACTTGCCGGCGTTGTTCGCCCCGCTCACGCCCATGTCCTTGGCGGTGAGCATCCGGTGGCCGCCGGCGAAGTGGTCGCCGGTGTCGTGGTGGAGCGAGCGCACGACCGAGAACTTGTCGGTGTGCTGTGCCTGCCTCGGGTACAGCTCGGTCACATCGAACCCCGGCACCCGCGTGCGGATCGGTCGCCAGAGGCCGCGGTACTCGGCCGGGGCGTCGGGCTTCATGTCGTACATGTCCATGTGCCCGGGGCCACCGTCGAGCCAGATGAGGATGACTGAGGTGTTCTTGCGGTCGGCGAGCGACGGCTGCGCCTTGGCCTTCATCAGCGTGGGGAGGCCGACCGACGCCATGCCGGCGACGCCGAGCTGGAGAAAGTCGCGGCGGGAGTGGCCGTCGCAGTACCGGCCGGAGCGGCCGAGGTCGAGGCGGAACATGACGGGCTCCGAAGGGCGGGACGGGCGCGGGAGGCGGGATGTCCGGCAGGTGGTTTAACTGTTGCGTCTGGGCCGGGCGGTGTCAAGCGCGAAACCGGGATGCCCCGACGTGGCGACCAGCCGGCTCACGCCGGCCGTTCGCCAGACCCGACACTGAACGGTAGACGAATCACTACGAAGCCCCGAGCCCGTCACCCCGTCAGCTCCGCCCGGGCGAGGATGGCGTACTCCGGGCCGTCGCGGCGCAACTCACTGCTGTACACGCACACCTCGTTCACCACGGTACGGCCGCCGTCCCACGCCAGCAGTTTCGGCAGCTCCGGCGCCAGCGTGTACCCGTCGGCCTCGCCCTTCACGCGGCCGAGCGTCAGGTGCGGGGTGTAGTCGCGCTCCTCCTTGCGGTACACGCCGAGGTCGAGCAGCTTCGCTTCGATCGCCGTGTAGAGCCGGCGCAACTGCTCGGCGCCGTCGGTGATGCCGCCCCACACCACCTTCGGCCGGCGGATGTTCGGGAACGCGCCGACGCCGGACACGCGCAGCGGGAACCCGGGCTCGGTGGCGGCGACGGCTTCGACCGCGCGGCAGACGGGGAGGATGTCGCGGTCGTCGAGCTCGCCGAGGAACAGCAGGGTGACGTGCATGCCGTCGGTGGCGGCCCACTTCACCCCGGCGCCGGTGCGGGCGAGCTGCTGCTGCAGCGCGACCGCCTTACGGCGCACCTCGTCGCCCACATCGACCCCGATAAAGGAGCGCACGCGGCCCATGAGTGAACCCCGGCGAACGGCCGGCGTGAGCCGGCTGGTCGTTGGTGCAGGTGCCTGGGACGACGACCAGCCGGCTCACGCCGGCCGTTCGCCCTTACTTCCCGACCGCTTCCGCCCAGAAGTCCTTCGCCCCGTGGTGGAGGCGGGCGCCGATCTGGGTGATGACCTTCATCGCCAGGAAGTTCGCCGCCCGCGCCGCCTTCTCCGGCGCGACGCCGTGCGTGACCCCGTACAGGAACGCCCCCGCGAACATGTCGCCGGCGCCGGTCAGGTCTTTCGGCTCGCACGGGTACGCGGCGACGTGGTGCTCGGCCCCGCCGAAGCGCACGAACGCGCCGTTCGGGCCGTCCGTCACCACGCAGTTCGGCACGAGCCCCTTCAGTGCCGCGAACGCCTCGGCCGCGGTCGCGGCGCCGGTCACGGCCATCGCCTCGCCGGCGTTGCTGAACAGCAGGTCGGACTGCTTCAGCGCATCGCGGAACACGTCGCCGAATACCTGCGGCACGAAGGCGTCTGAACACGTCAGCGCCACCCTCACCCCGCCCGCCTTCGCCGCCTTCAGCGCCTCGCGGATGGCGTGCTGCCCGGTGCTCGGGTTGGCGAACACGTAGCCCTCCACGAACAGCCACTCGCTCGCGGCGACGCGCTCCGCCGGGACGTGCCGCGCCGCCAGGTGGCTCGACACGGCGAGGCTGGTACGCATCGTCCGCTCGGCGTCCGGCGTGATGATGCTGACGCACGTCCCGGTCGTCTCGCCGACCAGCGGGGCGTTCACGAAGTCGATGCCGAGCTGCTCGAACTCGTCGGAGTAGTGGAGGCCGTAGCGGTCGTCGCCGACGCACCCGATGAACGCCCCGCGGCCGCCGAGCTGGCTGCACGCGATGACGGAGTTCGCCACGCTCCCGCCGCTGACCAGCCGCGGCTCGTGGTCGCGGAACGCGGCGAGGAGCTTCTTCTGCTCGTCCGGCTCGACGAGCCGCATCGTCCCCTTCTCGAACGCGAGCGGGGTGAACTCCTCGTCGGTGAGTTCGAGGAGGATGTCGACCAGGGAGTTCCCCAGCCCGCACACGTCGAATTCCTTGGGCATACGCGCGGTTCCCTGCGGAGTGCTTGGCGAGTCGGACGGGTGCCGGTAGCCGCAGGCTTTACCCCGCGCTCGTGGCGAATCGATCACGTCAACGTCGCGCAGGCTAAAGCCTGCGGCTACCGACTACTGCTTCAACCCGAGTTCCATCCGCCGCAGCGTCTCGGGCCGACCGAGGATCGCCAGCGTCTCGTACAGCCCGAACCCGACGGTCACGCCGGTGACGGCGACGCGGGTCGCGGCGACGAGCGCCTTGTGCTTGTCCTTCTCCGCCGCCACGTCCTTCAGCAGCGCCTCCAGCGCCGCCGGCTCCCACGCCCCGGCCGCGGCGAGCTTGTCGCGGTACGCGGCCAGCAGTGCGACGCCCGGCTTCAGCGCCTTCTCGACCGCCGCCGGGTCGTAGAGCGGGTCGGTGCGGAGGAGCGGGCCGGCGAACTGCACCATGTCCGAGAACAGCTTGATGCGGTCGCCGGCGGCCTCGGCCACCTGCGTCAGCCTGGCGCGAACCGCGTCGGGGACCGGGTCGGCCACCAGCCCGGAGCGGCGGAGGTACGGCAGGCAGCGCTCCACCTTGTCGGCGATCGGCACGAGCTTCATGTACTCGCCCTGGAGCCAGTACAGCTTCTTCGTGTCGAAGTTCGCCGCCGCCTTCGTGATCCGGTCCAGATCGAAGTTCTTGAGGATCACGTCGAGCGGGATGAACTCGCTCGTCGCGTCCAGCGACCAGCCGAGGCGCACGAGGTAGTTGATGAGCGCCTCCGGGAGGTAGCCCATCTCGCGGTAGTAGGCGACGGTGGCGATGTTCAGGTCGTCGCGGCCCTTCAGTTCCTCGTCGGTCCACCCGCACGCCTTGAGGCTGGCGATCTCCTGCGCCGTCAGCGGCGGGAGATCACGCTTGCTCATCTTCTTGTTGTTGTAATTCACCAGCGGGATGTGCGCGAACTCCGGCACCTTCGCGCCAAGCGCCTTGTAGATGAGGATCTGGGTGTACGTGTTGGTCAGGTGCTCCTCGGCCCGGATGACGTGCGTGATGCCGAAGGCGGCCTCGTCCACCACGGTGGCGAACGAGTACAGCGCCCGGCACACGCCGCTCGCGTCCGGGGCGCGGAGCAGCGCCGGGTCGCGGATGGTGCTCGTCTCGACCTTCAGCTCACTCTCGCCGCGGACGTGATCCTTGAAGCTCACCGTCTGCCCTTCCGGCACTTTCAGCAGGATCGGGGCCGGCTTCTCGTCGTACAGGCGCAGGTTCTCGGCCGGGTCGACGTCGCGGTTGCTGCCGCGGTGGACGTAGGCGCGCTTCGCCTTCTCCGCGGCCTTGCGGCGGGCGTCCTGCTCATCGGTGGTGGTGTAGTCGGGATAGGCGTGGCCGCCGGCGACGAGCGCCCGCGCCGCCTCGACGTACAGGTGGTTGCGTTGACCCTGGAAGTACGGCGCATGGGGGCCGAAGCTGTCGCCGCTGGCGTCCTTCGTCGGCCCCTCGTCCCAGTCAATGCCGAGCCAGTCGAACCCGTCGAGGATCGGCTTCACGGCCTCCGCGCGGTTGCGGGCGGCGTCGGTGTCGTCGATGCGGAGGACGAACCGGCCGCCGTGGCGGCGGGCGTACAGCCAGTTGAACAGCGCCGTGCGGACCCCGCCGATGTGGAGGTAGCCGGTCGGGCTGGGGGCGAAGCGGGTGCGAATGGTCATGGCGGGGAAGGAGGATTAACCACGGAGTTACTGAGGGCACAGAGGACGACAGAAGACGGAGGGGAAGACCGGGCTCCGAGTTCGGATCGACCCGGCCTTCTGCCCCCTCTCGGTGCCCTCTGTGGCCCTGTGGTTAACTCGGGTTCGGGCCGCAGTCAGTCCACGCCGTTCGCGCCGGGTTCGGCCGCGACGGCCACGCCGGGCCGCACCAGCGGCCGGCACTCCAGGAGGGTGGCGATCTCGCCCTCCTGGACGACCTTCCCGTCCTGGTTGACGATCCCGCGGTACCACACCACCTCGCCGCGCTTGCCCCGGCCCTTCACCGTCTTCTCGGCCACCCGGCTGCGGCAGCGGATGGTGTCGCCGGCGAACACCGGGAGGAGGAAGTTCCAGTACTTCACCCGCAGGAGGGCGATGGTGCGGACCGGCGGGGTCATGACGCCGAGCCCGCTGGCGATGCTGAACACCCCGAACCCGTGGGCGATCGGCCGGCGGAACGGGGTGGTGCGGGCGAACTCGTGGTCGATGTGGATGGGGTTGAAGTCGCCGCTGAACCCGGCGAAGTTGACGATGTCGGCCTCGGTCACCGTCCGCCCGATCGACTCCCACTCCTGGCCGACCTCCAGGTCGTCGAAGTACAGGTGGTGGGACGAAAAACTCATGTCGGCCTCGCGGCGGGACGGCGGACCCGGTACGAATCGTCTTCCTACGAAGAAAGCCAGCCGAAACAAGCCGCCGCCGCGCCCGGGTGCCGCCCGGCAGAGGGACGCCGGGGTGCGGGGCGAGGTCCGGGAGGGCGGTGAGGTCGGAGCCGGCGGGCACGGCGGCACCCGGGGCCGGGTGGGCCACGGCCGCGCGGCGGAGTTGACGTTTGACCCCTGCCCGCCGGCCAGCCTGCGATCGCCCCGCGGGACGATCGCAAGACGACTGAGGCGTTTCCGTTTAGGCGTACTCAGGAGTACGCCTAAACGCTGTTCGACCATACTCGGGGTCCAAGCGGGGGAAAGCGATGCCCGGTGCGAGCAAACCACTCCCGGAAGAGGAGCCCGTTATCGCCCAACTCGAACGGGCCGGGTTCAAGTATGAGAGGGATTGGAACGGGTGGGGCTTTTACCACCTTGGCGACGAAGCCCTGGCGCAGATCCCACGGTTGAACACCATCGCGTTCCTGAATCTGTTCGAGTCATGCGACGCGGGGAGGGTCACGGACGAGGGCGTGGGGCATCTGGCGGGGAACCGCAGCCTGGTCTCGCTGCATCTCGGCCCAGGCGTCACAGACGCGGGGTTGGGCCGCCTGTCCGGGTTGACACAACTTGAGGAATTGCGACTGGACAGTGCGGAGGCGGTCACGGACCGGGGGATGGAACACGTGGCGGCTCTCACGAACCTCGAAGTCCTGTCTGTCCAGTACACACAGGTGGGCGACCGCGGTCTCGGGCGGTTGGCCGGACTGACCCGGTTGAAGGAGTTGGTCCTCTGCCACACCCGGGTCACCAATGAGGGACTGGAACACCTTGCCGAAATGAGCCGGCTGACGGCCCTGCTCCTCTCGGACACGGGCGTGACCGACGCCGGGGTGCGGCGACTCGCCGCGTTCACCGGTCTGGAGACGCTCTGGCTGGATGGCACCCGGCTCTCGGACGCAGCAATCCCGACCCTGGCCGAGTTGCGGCGACTCACACAGCTTTTGGTGAGCCGGACGGCGGTGACCAAGAAGGGGGTTCGTGCGCTCACGGCAGCCCTCCCCCAATGTCGGGTGTCGTAGACCGAATCATGCGTTGCCGCGGCCCCGTCCTCGAAGCCGGGCGGGGCCGCTGAGTGCGGTCGTTCAGCGAGGCAGGCGGAGGCGATCGATGTCGTGGCCGACCGTGGTATCCCTCCTGGCGTCCGCGGCCGGGGTGTTGGTCCTGCTCGAGTCCGTCTGGGAGTGGGGCTCCGGGGGTGAGTTGCCCGGTCCCAGGGAGGGGCCGGCGGTGCTGCTCGGCCGGGCGGTCGTGCTGGCCGTGGCCGCGGGGCCGTACCTGGCGGTCGCCGCGTCCGCATGGGCCGTCCGTCGGGACCGGCGGCGGGCGAGGGTGGTCGCCGGGGTGGCGGGGGCCGTGCTGGCCATCGGACTGGGCGGGTGGGTCTGGGCGGCTGGGGTGGTCCGGGGGGCGGAGCGGGCGTCGGGGCTGGTCGTGGTCGCCGGGGGCCAGTTGGCGACGTGGCTCGGGGGCGCAATCGTGACGGGCGGTCGCGCCGGCCGGGTCGCTGGACCCCGCGCCGCAACAGACCGCGGCCTCGACGGCGAGTAGCATAGTTTGTGCCCACGGCCGCGGTTGCTGAGCTTCCTGACCATGAAGCCGCGGGCCTGTCGACTCGACCTCAAGAGGTCTGCGCGGCGTGGAGGCGTTCCCGTTCACCGAGTCCGAGTGGGCAACCGTGCGAGAAGCAGCCTTGCCCGTGGTCAACGCCGGGCTGGCCGACGACCCGGCGCTGCGGGCTTCGTACCTGATCGGGCTGCGCGACGTGTTGGCCGGGCTGCGGGCGCGGTACGGGGACCACCCGGTGTTGCTGGAAACCGAAGCCGACTTCGCCGAGGACACCGAGGAGCGGGTCGCACTGTACCGTCGGGCCGCCGGGATCGCCGAACGGCACGGGCTGCCGACGCTGGGCATCCAACTGTCCCTCGCCCGGGTGCTGCTTGACGCCGGGGAGTCGGGCGCGGCGCTCGCGGAGTTGCGGGCCTGCGAAGGCGAGTTGGGCGAGGGCGACGACTCGGCCCGTGCCGAGTGGGCGCAGCTCGTCGCCGAGGCGAGCCCGGCCGAACCCAACCGCCGGGGTACGTAGGCGATCCGGGACGCGCGGGCGCGGTCCGGGTCCGGGGTCGGAGCCGACGATGACGCCGTTCGAGTTCCACGCCGAGCTGTTCGGCTTCCGGGCCACGGTCGCGGAGGCGCTGGCCGACGCCGGGTTCGTCTGGCTGTCCGACTACGGGGCGATCGACCTCCGGCACGACGCGTACGGGGTGGAAGTCACGGCATCCGGGAGGAGGCCGCCGCCCGGGCGATCGAGCGGCTGCTCCGCGGCTCGGCCCCCGGGTGGCGGCACTGGTGGACGTACTACGAGGATCAGAACCTCGGCGAGCTCGGCTGAAAGGTGATACTCTCACGGAACCCGGAAGACGCCGGAGACCACGGGCAGCCCGCCGGACGACGGGGCGCCGGCGAACCCGAACGCGGAGACTCTCCCATGACGACCCGGCGTGTCACCGCTCTGCTCCTCGCCGCCGCCGTGCTCACAGCGCTGCAACCGGCGGCGGCGGAGCCCATCGAGGGGACCATGCTCCCCCTCCCCCTCCCCGACGGCTGGGCGATGCTCCCCGACGGCGTCACGCTCGTCGTCGCGCAGGGCGAGAAGGGTCAGCTCGTCTACTTCGACACCGTCGCCGAGCGCGAGGCGAAGCGCGTGGACGTGGACTTCAAGCCCGGGCCGATGGCGGCGCAGGGGAACACCCTGTTCGTCGGCGCGAAGGGGAGCTCGGTCGTCTACGCCCTCGACGCCAAGACCGGCAAACTCCAGAAGGAGATCCCGCTCGGCGGCGACGCCGTCGTCGCCCTCGCGTGCCACCCGGCGAAGGGGGCCGTCTACGCCTCGACCACGACGTACAAGGTGTACGCCATCGACCCGGCCGCCGGGACGGCGGCGAAGACTCGGGCGACCGGCTCCTTCCTCGCGGTGGACCCGGTGACCGCGGCGGCGCTGTACACCGGCGTCCAGCCGCCGCGGGACTTCCGCGAGGTGTTCATCGAAGACCTGCCGGACGGGCGGGTGAAGGTCTTCGTGGACCGGTGGGGCGCCCGCGGGTTCATCCTCAAGTACGAGGTCAATGGGAAGGAGCTCAAGCTCGTCTCGACGCAGAAGAACGCGGCCGCCGGCGGGCACGGGCTGGCGGTCACCCCGGACGGGAAGAAGGTGATGATGCTCGGCGGGGCGTGGCACCCGCCGGTCGAGGGCGGGACCGGCGGCGGGCACGCGGTCGCGTTCAGCGCCGACAACCTGGAGAGCATGGTCGGCGAGGCGCCGGGCGGGACGGACGTGGCGTTCCACCCGGTCCTGAACCTCGGCGTTGTCAACCGCGAGGGCCGCGCCGTCCAGCTGTTCAACCCGAAGTCGCTGGTGCTCGGCACGCGGTACGAGGTGGCGAAGGGCGCCGACGAGCGGGCCGTGCTCGTGACCTTCGCCGGCAAGGGGACGAAGGTCGTGCTGTGGAACGGCGACAACCCGAAGAACCCGCAGGAGGGGCTCCACTTCCTCCAGCTCCCGCTCTCGGCCGGCGACCGGGCGGCGGTGGAGAAGGTGTACGGCAAGCTCCCGCCGACGCGCCCGCCGGTCGCCGTCGTGCCGACGCCGGTCAAGAAGGCCGACCCGACGCTGACCACCCCCGCCCCGGTGAAGAAGGCCGACCCGGGTACGAGCCCGGACCAGACGGCCGGGCCGCCGGGCGGCGTAATCGCCGCCGCCGGGTTCAACATGAAGAAGGGGCTGAACGTCACGCCCGGCGGCCCGGCCGCGTACCCGCTGGGGCAGTCGAACGCCCAGGGCGGGTTCGGCGAGCGCGGCTGGAAGGGCGTGTGGCCGGCCGGCCCCAACGCGACCTTCGTGACCGACCCGGTCTACGAGGGGGACGGCGCGGTGAAGCTGACCGGCACCGTCGGCTTCGCGCGGGACTTCGCCCGGGAGCAGACCGGGACGTTCAGCGTCGAAGCGGTCGTGCGCGTGCCCGGCGGCGGGGGCGGCGGGTGCTACGTGCAGAACACGAGCGCCGAGGACTCGGCCGCGATGTGGACCATCGACCGGGGCAAGTTGAAGGCCCTGAACGGGAACGGGGGGGGTGGGGGCAACTGGGAGGTCGTCGGCGACTTCCCCGCCGACACGTGGAAGAAGGTGGCGGTGGTGGTGGACGTCCCGGCCCGGAAGTGGGTGATGGAGTTCGACGGGAAGCGGGTTCCGAAGCAGTTCGGGTTCCGGGGCCGTCCGTCGTCGGTCCAGCGCGTCAGTTACCTCGTCGAGGGGAGCGCGGTGATGTACCTCGACGCCATCCGCGTGATCGCCAGCCCGCCGGGCGGTATCGCCGTCGCCCCGGTCAAGGGGGATGACCCGACCCTGACGACGCCCACCCCGATGAAGAAGGGTGACCCGACGCTGACCACCCCCACCCCGATGAAGAAGGCCACCCCGACGCCGCCGACCCCCGACCTGACGAAGAAAGCCGAACCGCCTCCGGGGCCGGTGCCTCCGGGGGGCGTGATCGCCGCGACGGGGTTCAACGCGACGAAGGGACTGGGCACCGGCAACGGGGCGCAGCCGTCGTACCCGGTCGGCAAGGCGAACGTCCTCGGCGGGTACGGCGAGCCCGGCTGGAGCGGGGCGTGGCCGGCGAAGGAACGGACCGAGTACGTCGCCGACCCGGTCTTCGAGGGCGACGGGGCGCTGAAACTGACCGGCACGGCCCAGTGCGGCCGCGCGTGGTCCCGGCCGCAGACGGGGAAGTTCACCGTCGAGGCGATGATCCGCGTCCCGGCCGGGGGCGGCGGCCGCGCCGCGGCCGAGGATCTCTGCTCGTGCTACGTGTGGGAGACGAACCACACCAACACCGCGTCGATGTGGCGCGTCGCCGGCGGGATGCTCAAGGCGATGGACGGGGACGGCCGGGGCGACGGGAGGTGGCGCGACGTCGGCCCGTTCCGGCCCGACGTGTGGCACAAGGTGGCGGTCGAAATCGACGTGCCGGCGAAGAAGTGGGCGCTCGACCTCGACGGGAAGCGGGTGCTGGAGCAGTACGGGTTCCGCGGCAACCCGGCCGCGCTCCGCGAGGTCAACTACCTCGTGGAGGGGAGGGCGGTGATGTACGTCGACGCCGTCCGCGTCATCGCCGGCGGGCCGTCACGCACCCCGACTCGTCCGAGGCGCCGATGGGCCTCTACAGCCGCGACTACTACCGCGAGATCAGTGCGTCCCCGTGGGGCTTCGACGGGGCGCCGGTCGTCAAGTGGGTCATCATCCTCAACGTCGTCGCCTTCCTCGCCACCATCTTCGTCACCCGCCCGCCGCGGCTGACCGAGAAGGAGGTCCACGACCGGATGGTCGCCCAGAAGGACCAGCCGCTGTCGCAGGAGGAGATGCTCGACCTGATGCGCGCCGCCCAGCGCACGTCGGTGGTACAGGAGTGGGGGCAACTCGACACGGGGAAGGTGATCGATCAGGGGCAGGTGTGGCGGCTCGTCACGCACACCTTCCTCCACGACCGCTACTCGATCTTCCACATCCTGTTCAACATGCTCGCCCTGTACTGGTTCGGCCGCACGCTGGAGATCATGTACGGGTCGCGCGAGTTCCTGCTGTTCTACCTCGCCGCGGCGCTGTGCGGCGCCGCGGCCTACGTCGGACTCGACCTGTACACCGGCTCGACGGTGCCGGCGGTTGGCGCGTCGGGGGCGGTGCTCGGGGTGATGATGCTGTACACCGTACACTTCCCGCGCGAGGAGATCTTCTACTGCTGGTTCTTCCCGGTGCAGATGCGCTGGCTGATGGCGCTGTACGTCATCTGGGACTTGCACCCGGTCCTGCTCGCGCTGGCCGGCGACCGCATGTACTCGGGCATCGGCCACGCGGCGCACCTGGGCGGGCTGGCGTTCGGGTTCGTGTACGCGTGGTACGAGTGGCGCCTCGAACCGCTCCTCGACCGCGTCCCGCTCGTCGGCGCGCGAACGGCCGCCGACCGGCCGCGCCTGCGGGCACGGCCGTCGCGCCCCGCCTGCCACACGGGCGAGTCGGTGCGCGACGGCGGCGAGGTCGATCGCGTACTGGCGAAGGTGTCGGTGGCCGGCGTGGACAGCCTGACCGACGACGAGCGCGCCGTGCTCCGCGCCGAGAGTGCCCGCCTCAAGACGCGAGCCCGTGGGTGACGCCGATGGACTTCGTAATCCGCCCCGCGACCGAGGCCGACCTGCCGGCGGTGTGCGACATCTACAACCACTACGTCGAACACTCCACCTGCACGTTCCAGGTCGAGCCGGACACGGAAACCGAGCGGCTGGCGTGGTTCCGCGACCGCTCGCCGGTTCACCCGGTCACGGTCGCGGAGGCCGGCGGCGAGGTGATCGCGTGGGCGGCGCTGTCGCCGTGGAAGTCGCGGTGCGCCTACGCCCGGTCGGCGGAGGCGTCGGTGTACGTCCGCCCCGACGCGCACCGCCGCGGCCTCGGCCGGGCGCTGCTGGCGGACCTGATCGCGCGCGGGCGGGCGGTGGGGCTGCACACGATCCTCGGCGCGACGTGTACCGAGCACGCGGCGAGCCTGGCGCTGCAGGACGCGATGGGCTTCGAGCGCGTCGGCGTGACGCGCGAGGTCGGGTTCAAGTTCGGCCGCTGGCTTGACGTGGCGTACACGCAGTTGATGCTAGAGAAGCCGGGAGAGTGATCATTGAGAGAAGACAGATTGGCCGCAAAAAGGCACAAAAATAGAACGCAGTGTGTTGCTTGTTCTCTGCTTTATTTTTGTGTCTTTTGTGCCTTTTTGCGGCCAATCTGTCTTCCGACCCGTGCCTACACCACCCAGTCCGGCGCCGGCTTCTTGACGCCCAGCAGGAACGTCGGGTTCACCGCCTCGAACCGCAGCGCCTCCAGCTGCTCTACCCCGCGCGACAGGTTCATCAGCACCACCTCCACCCCGCCGCCGAGGCGCTTCAGCACCGCGTAGGTCGCCGTCAGCATCTCCAGCGTGCCGACGTTCGTCACCAGCCGCCCGCCGGGGCGGAGTGCCGCGTAGGCGGCTTCGAGCAGCCGGGCCACCTCACCCCCATTGCCGCCCACGAACACCGCGTCCGGCGCCGGCAGGTCGGCGAACACCGCCGGCGCCGTCCCGAACACCGGCTTCACGTTCGACACCCCGAACCGCTCCGCGTTCGCCACGATCAGGTGGTAGTCGGCCGTGTCCTGCTCGATCGCGTAGCTCGGCCCCGGCGCCACCAGCCCCGCCGCCTCGATCGCCACGCTACCGCTGCCGGCGCCCACGTCCCAGAACACGTGGCCGGGGTGGAGGTCGAGCTGCGACAGCGCCACCCCGCGCACCTCCGCCTGCGTGATGAGCCCGGTCTTCGGGCGCGACTGTGCGAACACGTCGTCCGGGTTGCCGAAGCGCCGGAGCTGGGCCGCGCGCGGGCGGTCGGGGCGGTTCGGCTTGCGCTTCAGGATCAGGATGTTCAGCGGGTCGAACGCCATGTCGCGGACCTCGCCGAGCTCGGCGCGGGTGATCCGCTCGTCCTTCCCGCCGAGGTTCTCGCACACGAACGCGGTGAAGTAGTCGATGCCGCGCCCGAGGAGCTCGCCCGCCACGCGCGCGGGCTGGTAGCGCGGGCTGGTGAACAGGCCGACGGTCTCGGCGCCGCGGATCTTGTCGAGCACGTCGTCGAGCGGGCGGGCGGCGAGGTCGGTGAGGAACGCCTCCTCCCAGCTCTCCTTGATGCGGGCGAAGGCGAGCTGCATGGACGAGACGTGCGGCATCACCTCGAAGTGCTCGGCGCCGACCTTGTCGGTGAGGTAGCGGGCGGTGCCGTAGAACAGCGGGTCGCCGCTGGCGACGATGGCGGCGCGCGTCTTCCCGACGGCGCCGCGCAGCTTCTCGACCACGACCGGCAGGTCGGTGCCGATGACGACGCGCTCGGCGCTCAGCTCCGGCAGCAGCCGCAGGGTCGTCTCGGAGCCGAAGACGAGCTCGGCGCCCAGGAGCAGGTCGCGCCCGCGGGCGGACAGGCCGGCGAGCCCGTCCGGGCCGATGCCGATGACTGGGATCTTGCCGGCCATGCGTGCCTCGAACAGAGGGCGGAGGACAGAAGACAGAGGACAGACACCGGGGACAGAGAACAGCATAGGAACTGGCTTCTTCCTTCAGCCCTCTGACTTCTGTCCTCTGTCTTCTGTCCTCCGCCCTCTGGCCTTCGGGGTTGGCACTGCTGCTGCACCGCGGGTAGAATCGCCGGGAGAACGGGCACAGGTCGCCCATCTTGCCACGCAGAAGGGTGTCGTCATGGAACGGGCGGGTAACGGCTTCCTCCTCCGGTTCGGGGCACTCGCCGCCGGGCTGGCGCTGCTCGTGGCCGGCGCCGGCGGGCGGGCGCAAGACCCGGACCTGCCCAAGAAGAAGGCCGAGAAGAAGGCCGAGCCGAAGACCCCGGCGAACGCCGAGGAGCTGAAGGCCGAACTGCTGGAGTTCAACAAGGCCAAGACCGAGTCCGCCCAGCGCGACGCGCTGCGGGCGTTCGTCAAGGACAAGGCCCGGGCCAAGCAGGGCGTCACCCTGGCGGCGAAGCTCCAGAAGGCGGGCAAGGGGACCGACCGGCCGTTCACCTTCACCGGCGCGCTGCTGGTCGGCAAGGCGGCGCACTTCGTCAAGGACTACGACACCGCCGAGTACTTCTACGAGTTCTGCGCCGAGACCGCGACCCGGCTGGAGAGCGGCGAGAAGATGCTCCAGGCGTTCGACGGCCTCATGGACCTGTACTGGGACGCCAAGCGGTACGGCGACCTCGCCGACGTGTGCGAGCGGTTCGTCGAGATGAAGGGGCCGAAGGAGGTGGACGACGCCCGCCCGTTCGTCCTGGAGAAGCTCGTCCAGGCGAAGGCCATGCAGGGGAACACCGACGAGGCGCTGCGGATCAGCGAGAGCCTCATCCAGCTCACCGAGGGGAGCTGGTACTTCGTCCAGCTCAAGGGGTGGGTGCTCCGGCAGGCGGGCCGCTACCCGGCCGCCATCGAGACCTACGAGGAGTCGCTGACCAAGCTGGAGGCGTTCCGCGGCATCCCGCGCGAGCAGAAGGACCGGATGAAGGACCGCATCCGCTACTCGCTCAGCGGCCTGTACGTGGACAACAAGGACATCGACAAGGCCGCGGCCGAGCTCCAGGGGCTCATCAAGCGGCACCCGGACAACCCGACGTACAAGAACGACCTCGGGTTCATCTGGGCCGACCACGACGTGAAGCTGGACGAGGCCGAGACGCTCGTCAAGGAGGCGCTCGACCTGGACAAGAAGCGGCAGGAGAAGGCGGTGGCGGACGGGCTGATCGACGAGGTGAAGGAGACGAGCGCGTACCTGGACAGCATGGGCTGGGTGCTGTTCAAGAAGAAGGACTACAAGGGGGCGCTGCCGTACCTGAAGAAGGCCGCCGCCGACGAGGACGAGGGCGACCACCTCGAGATCTGGGACCACCTCGCCGACTGCCAGCTCGCCCTCGGGGAGAAGGCGGCGGCGATCGAGTCGTGGCAGCGGGGGTTGACGTTCGACGACGTCTCGAAGCGCGACGTCGAGCGCCGCCGCCGCGTCATCGCCAAGCTGAAGGAGCAGGGCGTCGAGCCGCGCGTGCCGCCGAAGCGCGACGTGCCGCCCAAGCGGAAGATCGACTGAGCCCGCCGCCCGCGGCGTCGCACCGGCGCGACGCCGCGGGTGACCCGTCCTGGTAGGTCATCCGCCGGACAGCCCGCCGCCGCAGGCGGCGCAGCGGGGGACGCTCCTCACGAACGACAGGTTACACGCCGCGCAGCGGAGCCGGTCGTCGCCGGCCGCGAGGGCCACCACCTCGTCGGCGGTGTTTTCCTGCAACCCCGCGTTGACGAGCTTGGTCCGAGTCATTTCGACCGGCGTCCCGCTCTCCAGGTCCGCCCGGACCGAGAGGATCATCCGCTCGGCCGCGGACGGGGGCTTGTAGTCGAGCACCTCCGGCTTGTACTGCCCCCGGCACCCGCCGCACTTCACGTAGTTGCCGTGGTGCTCGGTCTCGAACAGCGGGATAAAGTACAGGGTGAAATACGTCGCGACCCGGTACAGCCGGTACTCCTGCTCGTTGTCGCACTGCGGGCAGTGGAACTGCCCCGACCGCTGCTCGATCTCCCGCCCCCGCGACCCCCAGATAATCATGGGCGACCTCTGATACGGCCCGCCGTCGGACGGGACAGACCGCCCCGGCGGCGACCAAGCAAAATCGGAGGATATCGGGGCGGACGAGCGGTCGCAAGAAGATATTGAAACCCTGGACGGTCCTGGGCCTCTGCCTTCCGGTGATACTTTCCAATCTCATGCCCCCTGCTCTCCTCTGGCTCGACGCCGACGCCCCGCCTACGGTGGTTACCGACCACTTCGAGGTCGTCGCGCCGCCGGCCGACCCGCGCTGGTGGACCGTCGCCGCCGAACCCAACCTGCTCGCGCTCGCCGACCCCGGCCGCAAGTGGGCCGCGGCGGGAATCGGCACGGGCGGGCAGGCGGCCGTGCGGCTCGGGCTGCGGCACCCGGACCGGTTCCCGGTCGTCGCCGCCGTCGACGCCGCGTTCGACTTCCACGACCTCTTCGGCCGCGGCACCCCGCTCGACGCGCTGTTCCCGTCGCGCGAGCGCGCCCGCCAGGACACGGCGGTGCTGCACGTGGACCCGGCGCGGTGGCCGCCGCACCTGTGGTTCGCCGCCGACCCCGCCGGCCCGTGGCACCGCGGCGCCGACCGCCTCCACGAGAAGCTCACCGCCTACGGCGTCCCGCACACCGCCGACCTCGACACCACCGGCCCCGACTACGTGGCGAAGGTGCTCCCGGCGCTGGTCGCGTTCGTGACGACCGGGCTGCGGCAGGAGGCGCGACGGCTGATGTGACGGGTTCTCGTCGTGGGGCATCGACCGATCGACGCACCAGTCATTGCCGTCCTCCGTCATCCGCCGAACGCGCCGCCCGACGGTGTGTAAAACGCGCCACGCAGCGGCCGTCGGCCGTGCATTGCGGCACGGACCGGCGGCCGCCGGTGGGTGAGGTGTCGGGTTCCGGCGCGGTGCCCCAGCCGGCCGCTCGTGCCGCGGGGGTCGCAGGGGTTACCTGCTCGGTCGCCCGGACGACCGCCCCCGCGGGCG
>JAFKFQ010000473.1 GCA_017308215.1 bacterium
CGGCGAGCTCGAAGCGCCGGCGGCGGAACTGGTCGGCGACGCGGAGGAGCAGTGCCGCGCGCTCGGTGATTGGCGTGTCCCGCCAGGCGTCGAACGCCGCCGTCGCCGCGGCGACGGCGGCGTTCGCGTCGGCGACCGTCGCCGCGGCGGTGCGGCCGACGAGCTCGGCCGTGCGCGACGGGTTCGCGCGGTCGATCGTCTTCACGACGGGAAGCGGCTGCCCGCCGACCACCGCGGGATAGGTGCGGCCGAGTTGCGTGCGCACGGCGGCGAGGGCGTCGCGCATGGCCTTGCGACTCTCCTCGCGCGAGAAGTCGGTCGGCGGCTCGTTCTTGAACCGTCCTTCTGGTTGGTCCTTCGTCCTTCGTCCTTCGTCCTTCGGGGGGCTTGTCGTGAGCATGGGGTCGCTCTCGGATGACGAAGGATGTACGACGGAGGACGACTCGGACGAAGGACGAATGACGGGGGACGGAGGACTCAGCAACACCTCCTCGGCGGCTCCGTCGGCGAAGCTCGCGCGCAGGAACGAGTCGTTCGACGAGTTCTCCAGCAGCCGGCGCACGAGGTACGCCATCCCCGGGAGTAGTTGCCCGTAGGGCGTGTACACTCGCACGCGGTGGCCGAGCGACCGCACCGCGTCGCGGAGCGGGTCGGCCATGCCGTAGAGCATCTGGAACTCGTACCGCCGCGGGTCGAGCCCGCGCGCCTCGGCCGCCGCCATCGCGTGCGCCATGCTGCGGACGTTGTGCGACCCGAACGCCGGCACCAGCCAGTCGGAGTGGTCGAGGAGGAAGTCGGTCGCGCGCTCGAAGCTCGCGTCCGACTCCCACTTCCGCGTGAACACCGGCACCGGCCAGTCGTTCTGCGCGGCGATTACCGTCTCGTAGTCCCAGTACGCGCCCTTCACCAGCCGCACCGTGACGCGGCACTTCCGCTCGTCGCGCGCCCAGCGCATCAGCGCGTCGAGGTCCGCCGCCGTGTCCGTCAGGTACGCCTGCATGGCGATGCCGACGTGCGGCCAGTCACGGAACTCGGGCTCGATCAGTACGTCGCGGAAGATGCGGAGCGTCACGTCCTTGAAGGCGTGCTGTTCCATGTCGAAGTTGACGAACGCGCCGCCCTCGCGCGCCGCCCGCAGAATCGGGCGGAGGCGTTTCAACACGGCGCGGCTTGTGCCGGCGGGGTCGATCGGGTCGAACTGCGAGTACAGCGCCGACAGCTTCACCGACACGTTCACCCGCGGGATCGGTCCGCGGTCGTCGTGGTCGATCACCGGGTCGTTGTTCCACCCGGCGGCCTCGTGCGTCAGTCCGGCGAGGAGCTCGTGGTACTGCTTCTGGACGTGGTCGGCCTCGGCCTCGGTGATCGTCGCCTCGCCGAGCAGGTCGATGGTGAACGCCATCCGCTGCGCCCGGAGTCGGCACACGGCGGCGGTCACCTCGGGCACGTCCGAGCCGGCGATGAAGCGCCGCGCCATCTGGCGGGCGCCGGTGCGCGCCGCGAACGCGAGGAGCCCGCCGAGCGGGCCGCCGCGCGGCATCACCTTCAGCCCGGTGCGCACCCACCACGGCAGGTCACGCTCGGCCTCGCGCAGGTACTCGGCGAGGTGGCGGGTGATCTCGTCGGTCGTCTTCAGGTACGGCAGCGTGTCCACGAAGCGGAACAGCTGTACCTTCAGCGCGGGGTCGTGCGTGCCGACGCCCATCAGCCGGTCGTCGAGCCACGCCTTCGTGAGCGGGGTCGGGCCGGACCGGTCGATGCGGGCGAAGATCTCCCGGCCGATCGTCCGGGTGCGGGCCTCGGTCTTGTTCATACCCATAGCATCGCGCGTGGCCGTTTGCCGGCCGACGGCGCTTCCGTTATCATTCGGGTCGGCTGACGTGCGGACCCCGCCCGGGGAGAGGACGTGGACAAGATTGGTAAATTCGGCGTGGTCGAAACCCTCGGGAGCGGGGCACACAGCAGCATTCTACACGTCCGCCGCGAGGAGGACGGCAAGGACTACGCGCTGAAACTCGTCCCGATCGACGGGAAGGACGACCTGAAGTACTTGGAGCAGGCGAAGCACGAGTTCCGCGTCGGCCAGATGCTCAACCACCCGAACCTCGTGAAGGTGTACTGCCTGGAGGTGGAGCAGGGGTGGTTCAGCGGGCCGAAGAAGGCCAAGCTGCTGATCGAGTACGTCCCCGGCACGCCGATGGACCAGCTCACGCTGATGCGGCTACCGAAGATGCTCCGCGTCTTCGAGCGCATCGCCGACGGGCTCACGCACATGCACAAGCAGGGCGTGATCCACGCCGACCTGAAGCCGAACAACCTGATCCTCGGCCGCGGGACGGCGGTGAAGGTGATCGACTACGGGCTGGCGTGGATCAAGGGCGAGCCGAAGGACCGGGTACAGGGGACGCCCGAGTACATCGCCCCGGAGACGGTCAGCCACAAGCTCGTCAACGATCGCACCGATATCTACAATTTCGGCGCCACCATGTACCGGCTGGCGACGCTTCAACTGCCGCCGTCGGGCGCCCCGATCGCCGAGGGCGTGCCGATGACGGAGAAGTGGTACAAGGACCAGTTCAAGCCGGTCCGTCAGCTCAACCCGACCCTGCCGCCGGCGCTCGCGGATCTGATCGAGTCGTGCCTGAGCTTCAAGGCCGCCAGGCGGCCGGAGCGGATGAGTGAGGTGCAGGGCGTACTCGACCAACTCGCCGACGAGGCCGCCGCGAAGGGCGACCCGAGCGCGCTGGACGAGTGATTGGGCGGGTCGCCTTCGTAGAGGTCCGTCTACCGACCGTGTCGGTGTGGCGAACGGCCGGCGTGAGCCGGCTGGTCGTTGGTCCAGGTACCTGTGACGGCGCTCGGCCACCCACGTTGCCCGCCCGAGCACCTGGACCAACGACCAGCCGGCTCACGCCGGCCGTTCGCCACACCGGGGGGGTCGCACCCGGCCTACGAAACCCGGGTCACTGCTTCGCCGGCCCCGGGCCGTGGATCACCTTCGGCCAGTACTTCGCCAGGTCGAAGTGCGGGTCGTTCTCGGCGTCGTGGCACTTCGTACACGTCTGCGACACGAAGTTGATGATCCGCTGTTGCGCCGCCGGCAGGTCGGTGATCCCGCCCGGGCCGCCCGGCGGCGCCTTGGCGATGCGCTCCAGCGTCGCGACGTCGGGCAGGCGATCGGCCGGGTTCGCCTTCCACGGCGACATCAGCTTGAGCAGCTCGGCGTCGCGCGGCGCGGTCATGTGCCCGCTGCCGGGGCCGTGGCAGCTCTCGCAGCCGACGTGCTTCAGCGCCGGCGTCTTCTCGGTGCTCTCGAACCCGGTCTTGATCCCGTAGCCGACGGTGTGGCAGACGATGCACTCGCCGTCGAAGTTCCGCAGGCTCGGCCGCTTGGCGTACACCTCCAGCGCCTCGTAGGCGTGGCTGTGCTTGCTCTCCTTCCACTTGGCGAACTCGCTCGCGTGGCAGCCGAGGCAGCGGTCCGAGCCGACGTAGCTCAGGTTCAGGTCCGGCTTCTGGATCTGCGCCGAGTGCGGCAGGCGCGCCACCTTCGCCAGGAAGTTCCGGTCCTTCACCTGCTTCGCGTACTCCTCCAACAGCGGCAGGACCGGGTTCGCCTTCTCGGCCTCCGGCGTCTCGGGCGTCAGGAACTCCTCGCCGAGCGGCACGAGCTGGTACTGGAGGTCGAGCGAGCCGTCCGGCTTGCGGAACAGGCCGAGTGCCCCGACGTACCGCCCCTTGTGCCCGACCTGGACCAGCAGCGTCTTCTTCCCGTCCTTGTGGCTGATCGTCTCGGGGAACTGCGGCGGTTCGGCGTCGTCCGACTGGCAGAGGACGACCTGGAACTGCGGGAAGTCGCCGGCCACCTTGCGGGCCTCGTCGGCGGTGCCCTGGTAGAGGAGGACGTTCAGCTGCGGCCGCTTCGGGTGGTTGGCGAGCGCCTGGACCGCGGGGGCGAGCACGTCCTTGTTGCCGAGGAAGCCGAGGTTGTCGTCGGCCTTCTCGCCGGCCCGCGCGACGCTCGGCCCGACCACCCCGACCACCCCGACCGGCACCGTGCCAACGTCCGCGATCTCGGCGAGGCCGACGGTCGGCCGCTTGCCGTTGCCGGCGGGCGGGAAGTACTGCTCGCGCGGGATCACCTGCTTGTCGGAGACGCCGACCACGTTCCCGGCCAGCGCGAACGGCGGCTGTTCCTTCTGGAGGGCGTACTCGGCCACGACCTTGAGGAGCCCGGCGTCGAGCTCGGTCTTGCCGACGCCGACCGCGAAGTACCCCATCTCGCGGAGGGCACTCATCCCGGTCGCGTACTTCAACAACCCCTGTTCGGAGACGGCGCTCTTGAGCGGGTAGAAGTCGCCGAGGTCCACGCCGGCGACCGGCCAGCCCTTGGCCTTGAGCATGGCGATGGCGTTCGCGCGGCGCTCCAGGCCGCCCATCTGCGGCCGGCTGCACCCGCACGGGCTGAGGAAGCCGAACGTCTGGCCGGAGAGGATCAGCACCGCCTCGGGGCGGTCCTTCGGCCAGGTGGAGAAGATTTCGACGCCGCCGATCTTCGGGAGCTTGCCGGCCCAGGGGTCTGGGCCGGGGCGTGGCGGCACCTGGGCGATCCCGTCGTACACCAGCCCGCCGACGAGCGCGGCCAGCCCGAGGAGGCCGACCACCCGCCCGCCGACCCGGTTTCCGGTTCCGTGGGTCATCGCCGCTCCCCTTGCGTCCTGCCCGCGGGGCGAACTACTGCACCCCGCGGCCCCGCAGCGGGATGCGTATCCGCTGCGGGGTCGGCCCCTTCAGTTCCAGGACGACCACGCCGTCCGTGATCTCCCCCTGGTGCCGGCCCGGCGGCACCCGCACGGCCAGCTGCCACTGCCCCCGCGTCCCGGCGTCCGGGAGCTTCCGCAGCGACGCCTCGATGTAGTCCGGGCGGGCCGACCCGGGCACCACCTCCAGCACCGCCCCGGCCGGCTCGGTCGTCACCACGACCTGCTCGGACGCGCCGACCTGCTGCTTGAACGACCCGAGGTTCACGTCCGTCGCGCCGCCGGCGATCGACACCGCACCGGTGACCGCCGCCTTGACGGCGACCTTCTTCGGCTCCATCCCGGGGACGTTCGCCGTGATCCACAGTTCGCGGTCGAGGCGGCCGATCTCCGGGCGGGTGCTGCCGACCTTCGCGGCCACGGTGACCGGCACCCGGAACGCGGAGCGCACCCGCGCCGCCTTCCCGGACCCCGACGCCAGCCGCGCCGCGAGGCGGGTCAGTTCGTCGGTCGGCACCGGCTCGACCTTCCCGACCGTGACGAACGGCCCCGCCTCCCCGCCCCTGGGGTTGACCACGCGGACCGTCAGGTCCGGGAGGTCGTCGCTGGTGCGGGTCGGCGAGTAGACCGTGACCACGTGGGTCTGCACCGGGGTGTTATCGGCCAACTCGCCCGCGTCGATCGCGGATTTATCCACCTCGACCCCCTGCGCCGGGGCGTACTCGATGGTGAACGCGTCCTGCCCGACCACCAGGTTCGACTCGTCGATGGTGGCGAACCCGGCCTTGAGCGTCATCGGGTTCGGCCGCACCTTGAAGTTCAGTTCGAGAATCCCCCACCCGGGGCTCCAGCCGTCGGCGTCGGCGGGCGGCGGGATGTGGAAGTTCACCGAGCCTTCCTTAAAAGTGTGCGCCTCCCACTTCAGGCTGTTCGTCAGGAAGGCGCCCGTCCCGGCCATCCCTGGCGGGCACGCCGCCACGGGGCCGACCGGTAGCGCGGACACCGCGGCCATTTGCAGCAAGGCCCGCATTGCCTCAGGCGGGATTGGCGCGACTCGGCCGCCGCTGCACGACGTGCAACTCACGCCGAGCAGCCGGAATGTGACCTTCCCGGTGTTCCGGTTGCGGAACCAGAAGTGGGTCGCCTGTGGCACTTCGCCCGGCTCGAAGAACCCGGGGAACGCCTGGTCCTGGAGGGTGGCCTCTGGGCTCGGATCCCACTTCCGCGTCGCGGTGAAGAACTCCAGCCCATTCCCGGTGCTGATCGTCTCAGTGCCTACGTTGGTGTCCTTGTCTTCGTCCTTCGGTTTGTACCAGGAGAAGACGGTCACTGTGAACACGACCGCCAGCAGCAGCCCGAGCGGCAGGATGATCTTCAGCGCGGACTTCATGGCCGGGGGTTCCTGGCGGTCCGGGGCACGCGCCGGCTGCGGGGAGGACGGGGCCGGTGTCACGGCCGGGGTTCCTGGCGTGCGGGAGGCACACCCATTCTACGACCCGGGCCGGACGGCGGTTCGTCCGCCGCAAGCGGCGGACGAACCGCGTTACTTCTTCTTCGGCGGGACGAGCGGCGAGCCGTCCGGGGCGATCGGGCCGACGGCGACGATCGTCAGTGCCCGCGGGTCGAGGTGGCGGCGGGCGACCTCCTGCACGTCCGCCGGCGTCACCGCCGCGACTTCCTTGCGGTAGCGGTCGAGGAAGTCGAACCCGAGGCCGTACTGCTCGGCGGTGAGCAGCTGCCCGGCGACCGCCGACAGCGTGCCGAACTTGAACGGCAGGCTCCCGAGCAGGTACTTCTTGGCGTCATCGACTTCTTGCGGGGTCGGCGCCTCGTCGCGGATGCGCGCCACCTCCTTCACGAAGCTGTCGCGGACGAGGATGAACTTGTCGGCGAACGTGCCGATGTAGCCGGTGAACGTGCCCGGCTGATTCCCCGCCGAGCTGCTGATGCTGGCGTTCACCGTGTAGGCCAACCCTTGCCGGTCGCGCAGGTTGCTGGACAGGCGGTCCGTGAACCCGGGGCCGACGCCGAGGACGTTGTCCATGACGAGCAGCTTGTAGTAGTCCGGGTTCTGCCGCGTGACGCCGAGGTGCCCGATGTAGACGTGGACCTGCGCCGCCGACTTGTCCGACACGATCCGCTCCGTCACCGCCTCGGCCTTCCCCGGCGGGGCCGGGTTGGCGGGGGCGAGATCGACCTTCTTCCAGTCCTTCGTCAGCTCCGCGACGCGCTTGGTCAGCTCGTCCGTCTTGAAGTCGCCGGCGACGACCACGATCGTCGCGTTCGGCGCGAACGTCGCCGCGTGGAACGCCTTCGCGTCCGCCACCGTCAGCTTCTCGACCGTCGCCTTCGTCCCGAGCGACGGGCGGCCGAACGGGTGCTCCTTGTAGACGAGCTTGTTGAACAGCTGCCGCGCCTTCGCGCGCGGCTGCGTCTCGGCGTCGGCGATCGTCGCCAGTTGTTGGTCCTTCTGCCGGTCGAAGGCGTCCTGCGGGAACGTCGGCTTCGTGAGGCACTCGAACATCAGTTTCAGCCCGAGGTCGGTGTCCGGGCTGAGCACGCGCAGCTTCCCACCGCCGGCGCCGAATTCGAGGCTGCCGCCGGTGTCGGCGATGAGGGTGGCGATCTGCTCGCCGGTGTGGTTCGCCGTCCCCTCTTCGAGGAGTTCGCCGATGAGGGTGGCGATGCCGGCCTTGTCCGCTGGCTCGCGGAGCGTCACGTCCTTCACGGCCGCCGTGGCGACGACCATCGGCAGGCGGTGGTCTTCGAGCGTGATGAGCGTGAGGCCGTTCGGGAGGACGCTCCGCTTCGCCGCGCCGAGCGAGAACGCGCCGGCCCCGCCGCCGGCCGCGTCCTGCCGCGGCGCGGTGCGGTGGTTGCGGCGGGCGAGATCGGTACGGGCGGTGGGCGCAGCGCCCTTCTTCTCCTCGTCCGGCGGGATCGACCAGACGAGCGAGGCGTTGTTGCGGGCGAAGTATTTGGCGGCGGTCTTCTGGATGTCGGCCGGCGTGAGGGCGGCGAGGCGGTCGAGGTAGGTCTGGTAGTAGGCCACCGCGTCGCCGCCGTCGGTGTAGACGCTGGCGCGGGCGATGGTGTCGGCGAGGCTGTGGACGCTCTCGCGGCCGAACACGAAGTTGGCGAGGATCTTCCGCCGTGCCCGGTTCAGCTCGGCGTCGCTGACGGGCTCCTTCGCCAGTCTTTCCATCTCGGCGAAGATCAGCCTCTCGGTCTTCGCCCGGTCCTTGCTCGGCAGCAGTTCGACGTTCACCGCGAACCAGCCGGGGAGCTTGCCGGTGTAGTTCCCGGCGTCCACCTCGGCGGCGATCCGCTCGTCCTCGACGAGCTTCTTGTACAGGCGGCTCGTCTTCCCGTCGGACAGCACGCGCTGGATCACGTCGAGCGCCGGGTCGTCGGCGTCCTTCACGGTCGTCGTGTTGTACCCGACGAGGAGCCGCGGCAGATCGAACTTGGACGGAAACTCGATCCGCGCCGGCTCGGTCCGCGCCGGGCTGGTGACCGCCGGCTTGCGGGCGGGCAGATCCTGCCGTGGGATGGCACTGAACAGCTCGCGGACGCGCGCCGCCGTCTTCTCCGGGTCGAACCCGCCGACGATGACGAGGCTGGCGTTGTTCGGGTGGTACCACTTGTCGTAGTGCCGGCGGATGACCTCGGCGGTGGCGCCGCGGACGTGCGCCTCGGAGCCGATGACCGGGTGGTGGTACGGTGAGCCCGCCGGGTAGAGCAGGGTGAGGATGCGCTTGAACTCCAAATCCCACGGCTGGTCCTCGTTGCGGGCCAGCTCGGCGACCACGGCGCCCTTTTCCTGGGCGAACTCGTGCTTCTCGTCGATCCGCGTGTTCCGCATCCGGTCGGCCTCGATCTGCAGCGCGATCTCCCAGCGGTCGGCGGCGAAGTCGAAGTGGTAGACCGTCATGTCCTCCGACGTGTAGGCGTTGTTCGCCCCGCCGTTCCGCTGCGTCGCCCGGTCCACGTCGCCGGGCAAGAGCTTGTCGGTCCCCTTGAAGAGCAGGTGTTCGAGGTAGTGCGACAGGCCGGTTTGGTCGGCCTCCTCGTCGGCGCTGCCGACGCGGTAGGCGACCATCGTGGTGACGAGCGGCGAGTTGGCGATCGGGTAGAGGTAGACGCGGAGGCCGTTCTCGAGCGTGAACGTCCGCACGCCGGCGAGCATCGACGCGGCGGTGCGGGCGAGGGCCGCGTCGGCCCGGCCGCGGTCGGCGAGCGCGGGCTGCTGGGCGAGCGTCCGCCCGGGCACGAGCAGAACGGCCGCGGCGACGGCGGCGGACATCCGGAGCGACATGCGGGGTGCCTTCCCTTCCTGGAGAGGAGGTGGTGGGAAGTAGTGTAGGCGGTGTGTGACAGAGGTGGAGGGCGGCGCGAGCCCGGGGATCGTGGTCCCCGGGCGTTCAACACCCGCAGGTCGACAAGGCGCGGGCCAGGACCGAAGGGTACGTCACGGCCTGCTCGCGCGTCCCCTTCACGCTGAGCGCCCCGACCGGACCGTCGGCCGCGGGCAGGCCCATCCCGCCGACCGCCAGGAAGCCGCCGGGGTACGCGACGTCGGACAGGGGCGCGGTGAACACCTTCGCGTCGCGGATGACCGACAGCCCGACCTCGCCGAACGTGTCGGCGAGCTGGTCCGGGATCGCCTCCAGCAGCGCCCGGAGGAGCCGTGGTGGCAGGTGCGCCAGGTCCGCACCCGCCGCCTGCACCGGGCTGCGCCGCTCGCGCGACGCGGCGACGCCGTCGAGGAACGACCGGGCGAATGCGGCGAGGTCGCCGTTGAAGTCCGCCGGGCGGCGCGACACCAGATCGACGCAGCGCTCGCGGGTCGCCGTCACGGGCACGTCCACCGTGCCGGCGAACTTCGTCGCGGCGAACTCCGGCTGCTTCGCCAATACCCACAGCAGCAGCGCCACGACCGGCACGCCCAGCCCGAGTTCGGCGTTCACCGTCTTGCGCAACCGCAGGAGCGGGGCGAAGTCGTGGAACGACAGCGATTCGTACACCGCACGCTCGCCGGCGTGGTGGGAGCACCGCGGGCCGAACACCGTCCCCGCCGCGGGGAACGCGACCGGCTCCGTGCCCCACGCCCGTTCGAGCCGCGTAACGAGCTCCTGGAACGGAACGCCGTCCGCCGCGACGTGGTGGGCCGTGCCCCAGAGGTCGGCGGTGCCGGCGGCCGCGTCGGTGCGCGCCGCGAAGGTGTAAGCGTTGTGCCCGAGCCCGCGACGCTCGACGAGCGGCGGCGGCTCGAACCGGCGCGTGGGATCGAGGGGCTCGATCGCCAGACACGTCGCTTTGGCCAGTCGTGTGAGGTAGGCGACCGCGGCCGGGTTCATCCCGCGGGCCGCGGTGGCGACGAGTGCCAGCGGGCGTACGGCTTCGGCCGCACGCGCCGTCGCGCGGTAGGCGGAGACGACGGAGGCGTGAACCGAGTTGTGGGTCGCTTCGTCGAGCCCGGACGGGCGGTTGGGGTCGAGGAGCGAGTCGATTCCGGTCAGCGTTCCCGTTGCGTCGAAGCGCTGGACCACGAGGTCGATCGTGTCGCAGGCATGGCGGGTGCAGAGGGGACGTGTGTGCGTCAGCGCGTAGGCCGCTTCGGGTTCGATGCGGAGGAAGGCGTGCAGGCGGGCGGGGAGTTCGTCCGTCGGTACGCGCAGGCCGAACGCCGACAGGCCGAACTTCGACGGTTCACCCCGGAGGTTGACGCCGAGGAGCTTCCGCCACGCCTCCGGCGACGTCTTCAGGCCGAGTTTGACGAGGGTCTTGCCGACGAGAATCGGACCGGTCGCGGCCAAACCGAGGGCGTGACGCCGGAGCATGGGGAATGTCCGGGCAAGACCGGTGGAGGATGACCGGTGATATACGGCGCTCCGCGGCCGGCTTTCACGATCGGATCAGGATTCGGCCACCTGATCGGCTTCCGCCTTCAGGATGACGATGTCGGCGAGGACGTTGGCGAGCCGGTCCGGGTTGACGGGCTTCACGAGGTGCAGGTCGAAGCCGGCGGCGGTGGTGCGAGCGCGGGCGTCCTCGCCGCCGAGCGCCGTCAGCGCGACCAGCGGGAGGGTGCGGCCCCAGTCGGTCTGCCGGAGGCGGCGGCCGAGTTCGTCGCCGTTCATCCCGGGCATCGACAGGTCGAGGATGGCAGCGTCGGGACGGAAGTCCTCGGCCGCGGCGAGGGCCGAAAAGCCGTCGTAACAGACGCGCGGCTCGTAGCCGGCGAGTTCAAGCAATACGCCAAGCGTGTCCGCCGCGTCGTGGTTGTCGTCCACGCAGAGGACGCGGAGTACGGGATCGCCACCAGACATCGAATTCTCCGGGCAGTTTGATTGAAAGCAACGACTGTGCCGTTTCTCCTGACCGGAAATAAACACACCCCCCGGGGCCGTCCCGGGGGGCGTTAACTCGGGGAAGAGTTGTGCGACCCGCCCCGGCGGGGACGGGTCATCGTGCGGACGTTCCAGAAGACACAACTTGCGCGGAAAGTCCCAGGGACAACCGTCCCCGGGCTTTGGCGTCAGCTGAACTTGATGCCGAGGTCGCGGAGCTGGCGGGCGTCCACTAGGGCCGGGGCGCCGGTCATCAGATCTCGCGCTTTCTGGTTCTTCGGGAAAGCGATCACGTCGCGGATGTTCGTCGTCCCCGCCAGGATCATGCACCAGCGGTCGAGCCCCAGCGCGATGCCGCCGTGCGGCGGGGCGCCGCTCTGGAGGGCGTCGAGCAGGAACCCGAACCGCTTCTTCGCCTCGTCGAGCTCCATCCCGAGGAGCTTGAAGACGGTGTTCTGCACGTCCTGGCGGTGAATCCGGATGCTCCCGCCGCCGACCTCGTAACCATTCAGAACCAGGTCGTAAGCTTTTGCACGCACCTTGCCCGGGTTGGTTTCCAGGTGCGGCACGTCCTCGTCCATCGGGCCGGTGAACGGGTGGTGCATCGCCGCCCAGCGGTTCTCCTCCTCGTCCCAGCCGAACATCGGGAAATCGGTGACCCAGAGGAAGTTGAAGTGTTCGGGTCGGAGCGTAAACGGCCGGGCGGGGCGCTTCTCCTTCTTCGCCGCGGCGGCCTCGGTCGCGTCCCACGCTGCCTTCTCGTCCCACCAGTTCGTGTACAGCTTCAGCGCCGAGCCCAGATGGGTCCGCAGCGCCCCGAGCGCGTCGGCCGCCACCGCCTCTTTGTCCGCCACGAAGAGCAGCAGGTCGCCCGGCTGTACGCCGAGGCGTTCCTTCAATTTCGCTTTGACCGCATCGGGGAAGAACTTCTCGATGCTCCCCGTGAGCTTGTCGCCCTCGGCCTTCATCCACGCCAGCCCCTTCGCCTTGTACACCTCGACGACCTTCGGCAGGTCGCCGCCCGGCTTGAGCTGGCTGTTGCTGAACTTGTCCGCGGCGCCCTTTGCGTTGATGCCGCGCACCACGCCGCCGGCCGCGAGCACGCTCTTGAAGACGGTGAAGTCGCTCTCGCCGGCGATGTCGGACACGTCCACGATCTCCAGCCCGAAGCGCAGGTCGGGCTTGTCGGAGCCGTAGCGGAGCACGGCGTCCGCGTACTTCAGCCGCGGGAACGGCGTCGGGATCGTCAGCCCCAGGCACTTCTGGAGGATGTCCGCCGACAGGCTCTCCATCAGGCCGAGCACGTCGTCGCGCTCGACGAAGCTCATCTCCACGTCGAGCTGCGTGAACTCCGGCTGCCGGTCGGCGCGCAGGTCTTCGTCGCGGAGGCAGCGGGCGATCTGGAAGTAGCGGTCGTAGCCCGAAATCATCAGCAGCTGTTTGTACAACTGCGGCGATTGCGGCAGCGCGAAGAACTCGCCGTTGAACACCCGGCTCGGGACGAGGTAGTCGCGGGCGCCTTCCGGCGTGCTCTTGCCGAGCAGCGGCGTCTCGAGCTCGAGGAACCCCTTCGCGTCGAGGTGGTCGCGGATCACTTTGTTCATCCGATGCCGCAGCGTGAGCACCTGTTGCAGGCTGCGCCGCCGCAGGTCGAGGTAGCGGTACTGGAGGCGCAGGTCTTCGTTCGCCGGCTCCTCGTCGGGAAACTCGGTCACACTGAACGGTAGCGGCGGGCAATGGTTCAGGACGGTGAGTGCCTTCGCCTCGACCTCGACCTTGCCGGTGGCGATGTCGGCACGCTCCTTCCCCTCGACGCGCGGGCGGACCACGCCGGTGACCGACAGCACCCACTCGCGGCCCATGCGGTCGGCGGTCTTGAAGAGTTCCTCGGCGTCGGCCTCGAACACGACCTGGGTGAGGCCGTAGCGGTCGCGGAGGTCCACGAACACCTGGTTGCCGAACTTGCGGGAGATGAGCACCCAGCCGTTCAGGGTGACGGTCTGCCCGACGTGCGATTCGCGCAGTTCGCCGCAGGTGTGGGTCCGCTGCCACTCGGCCATGACTGTGCCTCAAAGGGTCGTGAACGGGGGCTAGTATACGGAGCCGTCCGGGGAGCTTGCGGTTCGCCGGCGGGCGGTTTCGGCTGGCCCGCGGGCGGGTCCGCGGGGATGATGGGGCAGGAGGCGTCCGCCATGATCCGAGTCACCGGGGTGCTGGCCGCGACGGCCGTCGTCGGCGCGGTGTGGGCCGCGCCGCTGCCGGTCACCGACCCGTTCCTCCCCGGCACCCGCTGGCAGGGCGAACTGACGCAGAAGGGGGTGTTCGGCGGCGGGGCGGTGGGGCCGCCCGCGTTCCGCGCGGTGCTGACGGTCACCGTCCGCGACGGCGACCGCTTCGAGGCCGACCTCGCCGAGAGGAGCGAGGAACTTCAGGTCACGTACCACGTGAAGGGGATGATCGTCCCGGGCGCGGACGGGAAGGGCTTCGCGGTTCGTTTCCGCTCGACGGGCGCCTCGGGGGCGGTGAACACGGCCCCGATCCTGGGTGTGCACTATGACGGTGTGCTGACCGGCAGGACGGTGCGGGGGGCGTGGCGTGTGCCCACGAATCCTGAGGGGACGAGTGTCGAGGGCGGGTTCCGGCTGGAACTGGCGAAATGAGAGTCAGCCGAACAGGAGCAGCACGCTCCACGGCGGCGTTTTCTCGAACTCCGTTCCCACCTCGAAGTGGTCCGGCTGCTTGCGGCAACTGCGGACGATGACCGTGACGAACCCGACCGTGTCCGGGGCGTTGACGGCGCGGATCTGGAGCGTGCTCCCGGGCGGCACCGCCGACTGCATCACGATCCGCAGGCCGCCGGTCGAGCGGTCCACGACGTAGCCGTCGTTCGTTCCGCTACGGAGACTCGTCGAGGAGAGGAGCACCCGGACCGGCGCCCCCTCGCGGCGGACCGAGCCGCGGCGGTCGGCGTAGGACTGTTCGGGCGGCGCCCACGCCAGCGCGTGCTCGCCGGTCCCCGGCTGTGGGGCGGGGGTCGACGGGACGAGCGTGGACGGGTCGAGGACGCGGCGACGGCGGGCCTGCTGGACCGCCAGATAGGTCAGAACCAGAACCGTAACCGTCCCACCGACCACGACCGGTAGATTTCCGCGGATTTCGGCTAAAAACTGATCGAGTGTCATCGGGCGCACCCTGTTCCGTCGCGCGGCACCACAATTCAGCGTAGCATACGGGGCGGCGGGCGGCGGAAAAACCGACACGCCCGGTCAACCCGCCCCGTCCACCCGGGTGACGAGCTCGCGAACCCGGTCCTCGGCCCACTCGCCGTCCGCCGCCCCGAGCGGCGGACGCGGCATCCCCACGTCGATCCCGTACTTCAGTCGCACGGCCGCCCGTAGGAACGACCACATCCCGCCGGCGATGGCGTCGGCGATTGTGGCCTGGAACCGCAGCATGAACGCCCGCCCGGCGGCCACGTCGCCCGCCACGGTGGCGGTTCGGGCTGCGGCACAGGCCGGGCCGAACACGTTGTAGAACGTGCCGATTGCCCCGCACGCCCCACTCAAGACGGCGTGGCACATTACCTCGTCGGCCCCGCTGAACAGCCGCAGACGGTCGCCGGCGAGGCCGTGGATGAGCCCGAACGGGTACAGGTCGTGGTCGGTGATCTTCATCCCAACGACGGTGGGGATTTCGAGCAACCGGGCGGCGAACTCGCGCGGGCCGAGGGCGGACTGGTTCACCCCGCTGAGGTGGTACGCGAACAGCGGCAGGGGCGTGGCGGCGCCGATGCGGCGGTAGAACTCGAACGTCACCTCCGGCGGGTGCTTGTAGTAGATCGGCCCGACCGCCGAGACCGCGTCCGCCCCGACCGCCGCCGCGTGCTGCGCCAGCTCGACGGCGTCGGCCGTCGCCACCGCCCCGACGTGGACCATGACCGGGATGCGCCCCGCGGCGGCCTTCACGACCGTGCCGGTGATGCGCTTCCGCTCGGCGATCGTGAACAGCGGCCAGCCGCCGGTCGAGCCGACGAGGTAGATGCCGCCGAGGTTCTGGCGGGCGAAGAGGTCGACGAGTTGCTCGCAGGCGACGAGGTTCGGTTCGCCCGCCGGCGTGGTGGGGGTGAGCATGGCCGGCCAGATGCCGGCGAACGGCGGGGGCATGAACGACTCCGGGGGTGGGTCACGGCGTAGGGCTGTGATACGGGTTGGGTGTGAGTGCGAGTGTGGGTGTGGGGGAAAAACCGAAACCCGGCGGTCGTCCGCCGGGTTTCGGTTTTTCCCTCGTACTCTCGGCCGCGGCTACTCGTGCTCGCCGTCGCCGCGGCGCTCCTCGGCCTCGGTCCGCCGCTCGACCACGGCCTTGCGGACGGGGCGGATGTTGAACACGTCCTTCGGGAACACCACGTCGGTCTTGTAGTTATCGGCGACCGGCACGCCGGCGGACGGGTCGGGGCTCGGCGCCAGGAACACGCGGCCGGGGGTGGTGTGGAACCCGGTGAAGTCGAGGCCGAAAGTGCCGTCCTGGGTCGGCCCAATGTTCGTCCCGACGCCGCGGGCGAGCACCCGGTTCGACTTGAGGCTCCCGCCGCCGACGTACCCGCCGGACTCGTACTTGGTCACCGACCCGATCGCCCACGGGGCGATCTCGTCCGGGTGCCCGGCGCGCGCCAGCGTGTTGGGCGGGGGGACGAGCGGCAGCGGCGTCCGCTCCGCGTACCGCGGCTCGCGGTGCGGCGGGTGGTCGGGGATGGCCTTGCACAACGCGAACAGA
>JAFKFQ010000674.1 GCA_017308215.1 bacterium
GCTCGACGAGGAACTCCCTCCGTATGGGAGGCCGCGGGAGTTGGATCAAAGGCGGGCCGAACCCGGCGCTGCAGCAGACGGCGGGGCGTGATTCGTTTCTGCGACCCGCAGCTCACACGGCCCCGCCGCTGCTGAGCTTGATGTTCGGCGGGGGGGCCGACTCGATGATCTGCCCTCAGTGTTCCCAATCGACTTCCGTCTGGCGGTGTGGGGTGCTCAGTGGCCTCTGCTCGCACTGCCAAACGAACCCGGGTGAGCAAGCACAGGCGGCGCGGGCGCGCCGCCGGCGATTCGCATTCCGGGTGGCTTGGGCCGCGGTCGGCTCCATGTTGGCGGTCGGGCTGGCCGCGATCCTGTACTGCACCCCGGTCATCCGCGGGCCGGTCGAGGACATCGGATTCTCGCCCGACGGGTGGGCGGCGGGGGATGCTCGGATGCGCGGGCGGATGGCCCGCGACGTGATGGCGTCCCGGGTGCTCTTGGGGAAGTCTCGGGACGAGGTCCGGCGGGTGCTTGGGCCGCCGGACGCTGTAGGGGTGGCCGGAGCGTACTACCGCTATCGGGTGGACGTGGGCTACCGGTGGGTTCTCCGCCCGGTCCCCTACGACTTGGTCGTCCGGTTCATGAAGGTGGAGCACTGGACCTGGGCCGTCGAGGTCCGACCGGCCGAAGACGCCGAACCCCACGCTGCAGCAGACTGCGGCCTCGATAGCGAGTAGCATTGGGGTGCGCTCACGGCCGCGGCTGCTGAGCTTGATGTTCGGCCACAAGAGGGCACACTATGGGCCGGAGCCGTCGAGCACTGATCGCCCTCCTCGTGGTCCTCGCGGGGCTCGGTGTGTGGTTCGCGCCGGGGCCGCTGGCTCGCCGCTCACCGGAGCCAAGCTACCTGGGGCGGACCGTCGCCGGCTGGGAGACGGAGATCGCGGATTGGGAGCCGCTGGTCACGGGGTGGGGCAACAAGACCGGGCGGTGGACGTGGTGGGCGCGGCAGGGGGCCGTCGCCGCCCCGCGCGGGCCGAGCGAGATGCCCCTGCTGTGCGGAGACCCCGCCGCGGTCCCGGTGCTCACGGCGTTACTGGCCAGTCGCTCCCCGAGGGTGCGCGTACTGGCTGCGGAGGGGTTGGGAGCGATCGGGGGGCCGGGCCACCATGCCACCCCCTCCCTCGTCCGCCTGCTGGATGACGCGGACCCGGAGGTGCGCCGGCAAGCTGAGCAGACGTTGCTCCGGGTAGACCCCGAGGTGGCAACGGGTGCGGGCGTGAGGTGGGCGGCCTGGGAGGGGATCGCCCGCCGGTAGCATGTTGCGGCGGGCTCGCCGAACCCCGCGCTGCACCTGACGCCGGCCGCTGATACGCTGCTCGTGATTCACAGCGCACCGGCGGCCGGCGCAGGTGAGCTTCACGTTCGGCCACCGGAGTCGCCGAGTCGAGAGCCGTAGCTAACCGGGTACCTCCGAAGGTGACCGGTAGCGCCCGCGACCCGGAGCCGTCGCTGACCGATGGGCTCCGGAGGTGATCGGGGTCACGGCCGAGTGGGGTCGGCGGTTGGCCCCGCGGCCTTGGCCGAACCGGTCGCTGCAGCGGACCGCCGGGTCACCGGCGAGTTCCAGGTCGACTGCGGCCGTGGGTCGTGACCCGAGTCGCGGCGGCCGCTGAGCTTGGTGTTCGGCCACAGGAGGGCGTACCGAGTGGCGAAGGTAACCATCGGCGAGTGCTGGTCGCAGATCGAGCAGTGGCTGTCTGCGAACGCGCCGGCCGCCGTACCTATGTTGCCGCCCGGTGCATCCGATGCGGCGTTCGCCCAGGCCGAGGGAACGCTCGGGTTTGCCATACCCCGTGAGGTGAAGGAGTTCCTCGCGGTCCACGACGGGAGCGCCCGCCTGTGGCTGCACGACCGCGGCGAATTCCTGTCGCTCGACGGCATCCTGGCGGCGTGGGATCAAGAGTTCGACCTATGGGGTGACAGCAACAATGATGAGTGGGCCAACCCGCAGGGGCCGATCAAGAAGAAGTGGTTCACCCGCAAGTGGCTGCCGGTCCTTGATGCTCGGACCGGCGACCATGTCTGCGTCGATCTTGACCCGCCGAAGGGCGGCAAGCGGGGCCAGCTCATCACCTGGTATCACGACGCCGGCCCGACGGAGGTCATAGCCCCGAACTTCGGCGCCCTGCTCGCGGAGTTCGTGGCCGAGCTGGCCGGCGGGCGGTACGCGCCGCGGCTCAATCAGGCCGGGCAGCCGTACCTGGAGTATGCAGCCGAGGCCGAACCCCGCGCTGCAGCAGACGGCCGCCTCCGTAGTGATTCGTGACGCACAGCTCGCAGCGCGGCCGCTGCTGAGCTTTATGTTCGGCCACCGGAATCGCTGGGCCGAGTGAGGTTGGTGACCGGTCATCTCCGGAGGCGACCGGTGTCGCGGCCGAGGGTCATCGGTGGTTAGTCCCGCGGCGGTGCCGAACCGGTCGCTGCAGCGGACCGCCGGGTCGGGAGCGAGAGCGAGTTCCAGGTGGTGCGGGGCCGTCATGGGTGACTGGTCCCGCAGCGGCCGCTGAGCTTCATGTTCGGCCACCGGAGAACGCGATGGCGGATTGGGGCCGACTGCTGATCCGCACCAACCGCCCGGACATCGCGGAGATGCTCGGCTGCTGGGAGTGGCTGATCGGCCGGGACAAGCACCCGCTGGTGATGACCAAGTTCGGGGACTGGTTCCTCGCCGACGCCGACGGGCAGGTCCACTGGCTCGACGTGCTCGAAGGGACGTGCAAGCCGGTCGCCGGGTCGGTCGCCGAGTTCGAGCGGCTGATGGCGGAGGAGGAGCAGCTCGACCTGTGGCTCATGCTGCCGTGGTGCTACCGGCTGCACGACGAGGGGCACGTCCCGGGCGAGGACCAGTGCTTCGGGTTCAAAGTCCCGCCGCGACTGGGCGCGCCGGTCGAGCTGGCCAACGTGGAGGTCGCCAACCTGATGGCGTACCAGGTGTGGATGTCCCAGATCGCCAGGATTCCGCCCGGCACCACGGTGGACGCGATCACGGTCAACGGGCGACGGAGTTGACCGCGAGGGGGCGGGCCGAACCCCGCGCTGCAGCAGACCGCGGCCTCGGTAGCGATTCCTGACGTATTGCGCTCACGGCCGCGGCTGCTGAGCTACTTGTTCGGCGACCGGAGGCATTGCGGATGGCGAGGCAAGACCGGCCGCGCGGACCCTCGGGGTACCTCGTGCCGCGACTCGGCCTCGTCCGCGTCGGGGAGGAGCACCTCGGCGTCGTCCGGCATATCGCCTCGATCGGTGCGTTCATCGAGCTGGTGGAGTATGGGGTGTTTGGCATACTGCTGTTCGGCGAGGAGCCGCCTGGGCACGAGCGCTCCCGGTTCGCGGTCGGTGGTGCGCTTCGGGTGGTCGTGCTGGAGGTCACGAGCCACGAGGTGCTTCCCGGGCGCGGCTGGACCAAGCTAAGACTCCGCCTCGCGGAAGGGCATCCGGCCGAACCCCGCGCTGCACCTGACGCCGGCCGCTGACGGCTTTCGCGTGACTCATTGCTCACCCCGCGGCCGGCGCAGGTGAGCTTCCTGTTCGGCCGCGGAGGGTGCACAGGTGCCGACGTTCAGCCGGAGTTACGGCCCTGCGTCCGCCGCGACGGTGAATGCCGCCGAGAAGCGTCTCGGGGTCAAGCTGCCGGCCGACTACAAGCGGTTCCTCCGCACCACCAACGGCGGGTGCCCGGAGCCGCAAGAGTTCGTCGTCCCGGATCGCGGCCCGGCGCTGGCGGCCATCCTGTACGGCGTGCGGGGCGAGCGCACCCACGCCGACCTGGAGTACGAGCAGGAGCAGGCAACGCTCTGGGAGCCGCTACCGCCGGGGTTCCTCGCCGTCGGGCACGATCCCGGTGGCAACACGTTCCTCCTGGCCACCCTCGGGGCGGACGCCGGGCGGGTGTACTTCTGGGATCGCAACGGGCTGTGGGTCCGCGAGGACAGGCGCAACACGTTCCCGGTGGCGGCCAGCTTCACCGCGTTCGTGGGGTCGCTGCGCGCGTCGCCCCCAGACGCCGAACCAGGTAGCGTGTAGTCAGCGGGCGGTATCCACGAGCCATAGCGGTCAGCCGACACGCAAAGGCGGGCCGAACCGGTCGCTGCAGCGGACCGCCGGGTCGGGAACGGTTTCCAGGTGGCGGGGGGCCGTCGTGGGTGACCGGTTCCGCGGCGGCCGCTGAGCTTCGATGTTCGGCCACCGGAATCGCTGGGCCGAGTGAGGTTGGTGACCGGTCATCTCCGGAGGCGACCGGTGTCGCGGCCGAGGGTCATCGGTGGTTAGTCCCGCGGCGGTGCCGAACCGGTCGCTGCAGCGGACCGCCGGGTCGGGAGCGAG
>JAFKFQ010000504.1 GCA_017308215.1 bacterium
GAACTGGTAGCCGCGGTTGCGGAGGGTGTGGATGAGCCGCGGGCCGTGGGCCTCCAGCTTCTTGCGGAGCTCCATGACGTGCACTTCGAGGGTGTTCGACACGCCGTCATACCGCTCGTCCCAGACGTGCTCGTAGATGCGGGTGCGGGTGAGCACCTGGCCCGGGTGGCGGAGGAAGAAGACGAGCAGGGCGTACTCGCGGGCGGTCAGGTTGAGTAGGTGGCCGTCGCGCTCGACCCGCTGGGTGGCGAGGTCGGCGCGGACGCCGGCGCGAGTCAGGACGTTCCCCGCGTCCCCGACCCGGCGGCGGGCGACCGCCCGGACCCGGGCCAGGAACTCGTCGAACGCGAACGGCTTGCACAGGTAGTCGTCGGCCCCGGCGTCGAGGCCGCGGACCCGGTCGGGGACGCCGTCCCGGGCGGTGAGCATGAGCACCGGGGTGGCGTTCCCGGCCTCGCGGAGGCGCTTCAGGACGGTCAGCCCGTCCGGGCCGGGGAGCCACCAGTCGAGGACGACGGTGTCCCAGGTGTCGGCGGCGAGGCGGTGCAGGGCGTCGTCGCCGTCGGCGGCGCGCTCGACCGTGAACCCCTCCTCCCGGAGGCCGCGGACGAGGAAGTCGGCGATCCCGTCCTCGTCCTCGACCACCAGGATGCGAACGCCCATACCCTGCCTCTGCCCCCCGGCCCAGGTCCGACGTGCCGAGTCGTCGTCGGCGGCGGAGTGTACACGCCCCGGACCAGTCGCGGGTGAGCCGAAATTAAAGAGTAGCTTACCCGGTCCTGGTGAAATCGACCGGCCGCGGCCCGCGGGCCGCGCCGGTTACTTCTTGTCCTTGACCTCGGTCGCCGCCTTGACCGTCCCGTCCGGGAGCACCTCGACCTCCCACCGCTTCCCGCCACTCGCGAGGGTGGACTCGTAGTAGGCCAACGTCTCCTTCCCGTTGGCCACCTTCGTGACCGACTCGATGACCTCGTACTTCGCGCCCGCGTACTTCTCGCCGAACGTCTTGGCCACGGCCTTCGGGAGATCCTTGAACGCGAGCTCCTGTTCAATCAGGGTGACGGCGCCGGCCTCGGTCACGGTCACGTCGATGGTCTTGCCGTCCTTCTTCAGCGACACCTCGAACACCACCGTGTCGCCGTCCTTCTCCTTCGACGCCCCGGTCATCTCGACCTTCGGGAACCGCTTCTGGACGGCCGCGACGACCGCCTTCGGGAGCTTGTCGAGCGACACCGGCTCCTCGTCCCCGCGGGCGGCGACGGTCAGCAGGGCCGTCGCGGAGAGGACCACGAGCGCTCTCATCGGTGTTCCTCGCACGAGTTGGTACGGCCGCGGGGCGTCCCGCGGCAGGGACGTTCTACCCGAACCGGCTAAGCCGCCCGTGAGCGCGGGATAAGGAATTGCTTACCTACGCCTCGGCGCGCGGGCCGACGGGGCGGCCGAACCGGGCGTACAGCGGCGGGAGGAGGAACAGGTTCAGCAGCGTGGATGTGACCAGTCCGCCGAGGATCACGACCGCCAGCGGGTACTCGATCTCCTGCCCCGGCTTGTTCCCGGTGACCGCCAGTGGCAGCAGCGCGAGGCCCGTGGCCAGCGCCGTCATCAGGATCGGGGCGAGCCGCTCCTCGGCGCCGCGGAGCACCAGCCCCGGACCGAACGGCACGCCCTCTTCGGCCTCCAGGTGGCGGAAGTGGCTCACCAGCATGATGCCGTTCCGCGCCGCAATGCCGAGCACCGTCACGAACCCGACCAGTGATCCGAGCGAGAGTACGCCGCCGGTGAGCCGCACCGCCGCGACGCCGCCGACCAGCGCGAACGGGATGGTCAGCGCGACGAGGAGCGTCGGCCGCCACGCCCCGAAGTCCACGAACAGCAGCAGCACGATGCCGACGAGCGACAGCCCGGCAAGCGCGTAGAGGCGCCGCGCGGACTCCTGCCGGGCCTGGTACTCGCCGAGGAACTCGGGGTGGTACTCGCGGTCGAACGGTACCGCCCGCACCGCCGCCTCGACCTCGCGGGCCACCGCCCCCAGGTCGCGGCCGGCCACGTTGCAGGTGACGTCGAGCCGCCGGCTGGCGTTCTCGCGCTTGACCTCGTTCGCCGCGGGGACGACCGCCACCTCGGCCACGTCGCCGAGCCGGACCTGGGTGCCGAGCGGGGTGTCGATCGGCAGCGCCCGCACCGCGGCCAGGTCGGCGCGGGTGGCCGGCGCCCCCCACACCACCACGTCGAACTTCTTCTGCCCCTCGAACACCTCGCCGACAATCTCAACGCGATCCGGGGCAAGCTCCAGGTCGGCAAGGTCGTCTGGCTTTTGCCCTATGATCGCCGCGCCACGTGTAAAAACGCAGAAGTGGATGTCCCGCCGCAACACTGGGCGTCCCTGAGTTTGCTCAGTTGTGATGTCCCCGCTATCGCGATGGGCAGCAAGAAGGCGAGCGGTGCGCTCCTCAGGGTCTGTGAAGGGCGCACACTAGGGGTCCCGGTG
>JAFKFQ010000505.1 GCA_017308215.1 bacterium
CGCGCCAGCATGGCTGGGTTTCGGATTTCGTCGTCTCGGATCGCCGGTGTCAGGTCTCGCAGACTCGACCCGACCTACAAGACCCGAGCCAGCCTCAAGTCAGCCCCGGGATCAGCCGACCGTTGTTCACCGCGGCGACGGGGCGGCCGTCGGGCGTGTGGTACTCGGTCCGCGGGTCCATCCCGAGCTGGTGGAACACCGTGGCGAACAGGTCTTCCGGGCCGAACGGCTCGGTCGCCGGGCGCTCGGCGCGGGCGTCGGAGCGGCCGACTACCACGCCGCCGCGGACCCCGCCGCCGCCGAGCAGCACGGTGAACGCCGGCCCCCAGTGGTCGCGGCCGGCGTTCTTGTTGATCCGCGGCGTGCGGCCGAACTCGCCGGTCACCACGACGAGCGTCGAGTCCAGCCGGCCGCGGTCGGCGAGGTCGCGGAACAGCGTGCTGATCGCCGCGTCGAACCCGGGGAGCAGCGAGGTCTTCAGCGTGGCGAAGTTGCCGTCGTGCGTGTCCCAGTTGCTGTGGTCGATGGTCACGCAGCGCACCCCGGCCTCGACGAGGCGGCGCGCCATCAGGCAGCTCTGGCCGAGGCTGGTGCGGCCGTACTCGTCGCGGAGGCGGTCGGGCTCGGCGTGGATGTCGAACGCCCGCTTCGCCGCCGGCGACGTCATCAGGTCGAAGGCGCGGTCGCGGAACGTGGCGACGGCGCCGGCGTGTTGGTTCGCCCGGGCCTCGGCGGCGCGGTGGAAGCGGTCCACCGTGTCGAGCAGCGCGCGGCGGTCGGTGAGACGGTCGGCGGCGACCACCGCCGGCGGCATCAGGTCCGGCACCGCGAAGTTCGGGGCGTTCGGGTCGGCGTCGATCACGAACGGCGCGTGGCTCGCGCCAAGGTACGCCGGCCCGCCGCTCGGGTGGAGTTTCGGCAGCGCCACATACGCCGGCACCGACCCGCGCGGGCCGAGCGTGCGCGAGATCATCGACCCGACGCACGGCCGCTGGTTGTTCGGGCTGAGGTTCGGGTTGAACCCGGCCTGCGGGAAGTAGCCGGTGAGGATGTAGTGGTCGGCCGGGCCGTGGTCGGAGTTGTGGTGGCGGAACGACCGCACCAACGAGAAGCGGTCGGCCTGCTGGCCCATCTTCGGGAGCAGGTCGCACAGGTCCATGCCCGGCACCTTCGTGCGCGCCGGGTTGAACTCGCCGCGGAACTCGGCGGGCGCGTCCGGCTTCAAGTCGAGCGTGTCGATCGTGGACAACCCGCCGTGCAGGAACACGAAAATGAGCGACGTGTCCCGGCTGCCTGCGGGGCCGTCAGCGGCGCGGAGGAGTTGCGGCAGCCCGACGGCGGAGCCGAACAGCGCGGCGGACCCGACGCGGAGTGCGTCGCGGCGCGAAACACCGTCGCAGAAGGCGGGCATGGCTATCTCCGGGCGAACGGCCGGCGTTGGCCGGCTGGTCGGGATCGCAGGCACCTGACACAACGACCGGCCGGCTTACGCCGGGCCGTTCGCCTACATCAACTCGCGAATCGGGTCGCCGTCCACCAGCTGATACGGGCGGTTCTCGCGGTCGCGGAGCTCGGCGTGCGGGTCGATGCCGAGGGCGCCATAAATCGTCGCCAGGAAGTCGGCAGGACTCACCGGGCGCTCGGCCGGGTAGGCGGCGTTGCGGTCGCTGCGGCCGATCACCTGCCCGCCGCGCACCCCGCCGCCCGCGAACAAGGCGCTCTGGCACGCACCCCAGTGGTCGCGGCCACCGTCCTTGTTCACCTTGGGCGTCCGCCCGAACTCGCCCGCCGCCGCGACCAGCGTGCGCGCGAGCAGTCCGCGCTCGGCGAGGTCTTCGAGCAGCGCCCCCAGCCCCTGGTCGAGCGCCGGCAGGCACGTCGGGCCGCGGAGCAGGTCGTAGCCGGTCTTCGCGCCGTGGATGTTCAGCCCGCTGTGGTTGTCCCACACGTTCGCCACGTTCCCGTTCGGGAAGATGTACATCCAGCTGATCGTGACGAGCCCGACGCCGGCCTCGACGAGGCGGCGAGCGAGGAGGAGACTTTCGCCGTACTCGCTGCGGCCGTAGCGGTCGCGGAGGCGCGCCGGCTCCCGGTCGAGCTCGAACGCCTGCCGCACCGCCGGGTTCGTCACCATGCGGATCGCCCGGTCGCGGTACTCGTCGAGCCCGGACGACCCGGCGCGCTGGAGCGCCGCGTCGTGGCGCTCCAGTTGCGAAAGCAGGCCGGAACGGGCCGCGATGCGCATGTCGGGCAGGTCGGGGAGCGGGTCGAGGGCGTGCACCGCCGCCTCGCGCGTCTCCTTCGCCGGGGCGCGCTCGAACGGGTCGTGGCGCGGGCCGAGCCAGCCGGCGTAGGTGCCGGCATAGGTCGAGCCGTCGTGCCCGATCGGCCGCGGCACCGTCACCGCCGCCGGTACGCCCGACGGCGGGGTGAAGTGTGAGACGACGGCGCCGGCGGTCGGGAAGTCGGCGCGGGTGCGCTGGT
>JAFKFQ010000474.1 GCA_017308215.1 bacterium
CCGTGTCGCCGAAGCCAGTCCGCCCGGTCGCTCCGGGCGGGGCGTTTATGGCCCCGCCGCCTGCCGCCGGCGCGCAAGACGCTTCCGCCCCGTCGGGTGCTGTCGAGTCGATCTTCGGGGCGATCCCGAAGTCCCGCCGAAACCGCCCACCGTCCGGCGGTCGCGGGTAAACCGGTGACGCGGGCTGAAGCCCGCGGCTACCGGGTATGGCGCGGTAGCCGCGGGCTTCAGCCCGCGTCACCTGCCGCTCGCCGCGGACGCCGGGCGGCCGTCCCGGAGTGTGGCCCCGCCGTCGGTGGGAGAATCGCCACGGCCGCGCCCGAACTTCAGTCCAAATCCCCTCCCTTTTCCGGCGCCGCGTCCGATATAAAGAACCAGAAGCCAGGAAATCCCCGCCGCCATGCGTTTCCTCCGGCGCTCTCTTCTCATTGTCCGAGGCCGCGTTCATGAGCTCCGAGCACGGGTCGGCCGTCCCGACCACCGCCCCACCATCCGCCAACGGCACCAACGGGCACCACAAGCGGATCGAGGAAGTCCAGTCCGTCACCATCCGGTTCGCCGGCGACTCGGGCGACGGGATGCAGCTCGCCGGGACGCAGTTCACCAACACCTCCGCCCTCGCCGGCAACGACATCGCCACCTTCCCCGACTTCCCCGCTGAGATCCGCGCGCCGGCCGGCACGCTGGCCGGCGTGTCCGGGTTCCAGGTCCACTTCGCCTCGACCGACATCCACACCCCCGGCGACGCCCTCGACGCGCTCGTCGTCATGAACGCGGCGGCGCTCAAGACGAACCTCCGCGACCTCCAGCCGGGCGGCATCCTGGTCGTCAACTCGGAGGGGTTCGAGACGTCCGACCTGAACAAGGCGAAGTACAAGGTCAGCCCGCTGGAGGACGGCAGCCTCAAGGGGTACAAGGTGGTCCGCGTGCCGGTCACGAAGATGACCCGCGAGGCGGTCGCCGAGTGCAAGCTCAGCCCCCGCGAGGCCGACCGCTGCAAGAACTTCTTCGCCCTCGGACTCGTGTACTGGATGTACGAGCGGAGCCTCGAGACCACGCTCAAGTGGATCCGCGAGAAGTTCGCCAAGAACCCGCAGTACGTCGAGGCCAACACCCGGGCGCTCAAGGCCGGGTACAACTACGGCGACATCGTCGAGGCGATGCCGGTCCAGTACAAGGTGGCGAAGGCGAAGATCCAGCCGGGGACGTACCGGAAGATCACCGGGAACGAGGCGATCGCCCTCGGCCTCGTCGCCGCCACGCAGCTCGCCAACAAGCCGCTCGTCTACGCCAGCTACCCGATCACCCCGGCGTCGTCGGTGCTCGAGGGGCTGGCCGAGATGCGCCGCTACGGCGTGAAGACGTTCCAGGCCGAGGACGAGATCGCCGCCGCCGGCGTCGCCATCGGGGCGAGCTACGGCGGGGCGGTCGGCGTCACGGGCACCAGCGGCCCGGGCGTGTGCCTCAAGAGCGAGGCGATCGGCCTGGCGGTGATGACCGAACTGCCGCTCGTCATCGTGGACGTGCAGCGCGGCGGCCCCAGCACCGGCCTCCCCACGAAGACCGAGCAGGCCGACCTGCTCCAGGCGATGTTCGGCCGCAACGGCGAGTGCCCGGCGGCGATCCTCGCCCCGCAGAGCCCGAGCGACTGCTTCGACATGGCGTTCGAGGCCGTCCGCATCGCCACCCGGTTCATGTGCCCGGTCTTCCTCCTCTCGGACGGCTACCTCGCCAACGGGTCCGAGCCGTGGAGGATCCCGGACGTGACGAAGCTGCCGAAGATCGAGGTGACGCACCCGACGGCGCCGAACAGCGCGGGCTGGACCGGCCCCGGGCACGAGAGCGGCGCCGAGGGCGAGGGCGGCGGGGCCGGGAAGTTCCTGCCGTACAAGCGCGACGAGTTCCTCGCCCGCCCGTGGGCCGTCCCCGGCACGCCGGGGCTGGAGCACCGCATCGGCGGGATCGAGAAGCAGGACGTGACCGGGAACATCAACTACGAGCCCGGCAACCACGAGCACATGGTCCACACCCGGGCCAAGAAGATCGAGAACATCGCGCTGACGGTCGCCGACCTGCCCGTCACCGGCGACGCCGACGCCGAGCTGCTCGTGGCCGGCTGGGGCGGCACCTACGGGAGTATCACGACGGCGGTGGAGCGCTGCCGCCGCCGCGGGCTGAAGGTGGCGCAGGTCCACTTCCGCTACCTCAACCCGATGCCGAAGAACACCGCCGAGGTGCTGGCGAAGTACAAGAAGATCCTCGTGCCCGAGCTGAACGCCGGGCAACTGTCGTGGCTGCTCCGGGCGAAGTACCTCGCCCCGGCCCAGGGGTTGAACAAGATCCAGGGCCGGCCGTTCCTCGTCTCGGAGATCGAGACCGCGATCGAGAAGGCACTGAGCTAATAATTCCGAAAGCCCGGGGACCACAGTCCCCGGGCTTTCGACACACTACAACTTCACCACCACACCTACCCAACACATACTCATGGCCGCCTCCGCCACGCCCCTCCCGACCCTGACGACGAAGGAACTGACCACCGACCAGGAGGTCCGCTGGTGCCCCGGGTGCGGGGACTACAGCATCCTGGCCCAGATGAAGAAGGCGCTGACCGCCGTCGGCGTGCCGCGCGAGAAGATGGCGTTCGTGTCCGGCATCGGCTGCTCCAGCCGGTTCCCGTACTACATGAACACCTACGGGTTCCACACCATCCACGGCCGCGCCCCGACGTTCGCCACCGGCCTGCGGCTGGCCAACCCGGACCTCCAGGTCTGGGTCGTCACCGGCGACGGCGACGGGCTGTCGATCGGCGGCAACCACCTGATCCACGCCCTGCGGCGGAACGTGGACATCAAGGTGCTGCTGTTCAACAACGAGATCTACGGCCTGACGAAGGGCCAGTACTCGCCGGCCAGCCGGGTCGGCACGAGCAGCAAGACGAGCCCCGGCGGGTCGTTCGAGACGCCGGTCCGGCCGCTGTCGCTGGCACTGGCCGCCGAGGCCACGTTCGTCGCCCGCACCATCGACGTGGACGTGCAGCACATGGTCGCCACGTTCCAGAAGGCGGCGGCGCACAAGGGGTCGGCGTTCGTCGAGATCTACCAGAACTGCAAGATCTTCAACGACGGCGTGTTCGAGTACGCCACCGAGAAGAGTGTGAAGGCCGAGAACGTGATGTACCTGGAGCACGGCAAGCCGATGGTGTTCGGCAAGGACCGGAGCAAGGGCATCCGCCTCAACGGCCTCAAGCCTGAGGTGGTGACGATCGGCAAGGACTGCGGGCTGGACGACGTCCTCACCCACGACGAGGCGACCGAAAACCCGACGCTGGCGTACCTGCTCAGCCGGTTCGCCCACGACGAGAGCCCGGCGGCGGTGAACCCGTTCCCGGAGCCGGTCGGCGTGTTCCGCAACGTCCGCAAGCCGACCTACGAGGAGCAGCTCGCCGCCCGTCTCGCCGACGCCCAGGCCAAGAAGGGCAAGGGCAAGGTCGAAGACCTGTTCAAGGCCGAGGACGTGTGGACCGTGGAGGGCTAATACAGAGTACAGAATGCCGAGTGCAGAGCGGAAACACGGTCTCTTCCATTCTGCACTCGGCATTCTGTACTCTGTATTCTCATGTACTGCCCCGCCTGCAACCACGCGCGGAACCCGCCCGGGTCGGACGCCTGCGAGAACTGCGGGCTGCCGCTGGTGCGGACGGACGAGCCGGCGCTGCACGGCCGGGTCGAGCGGAGCCTGATGACCGAGCCGGTCGCCGCGCTCGAACCGCGGCCGCCGGTGACCGTCCCGACCGACGCCGCACTCGGCGACGCGATCCGGCTGATGATCGACCGCCGCGTCGGGGCCGTGCTGGTGGTCGGGACGGCGGGCGAGCTCGTCGGCATCCTCACCGAGCGCGACTTCCTCACCCGCGTCGCCGGGCGGGTCGGGTTCGAGCGGCTCGCGGTCCACGCCTTCATGACCCGCGACCCCGAGACGGTCACCGCCGCCGACACGCTGGCGTTCGCCCTCGGGAAGATGGACGCCGGCGGCTACCGTCACCTCCCGGTCGTGGCCGCGGGGCAACCAATCGGTGTGATTTCCGTGCGCGACGTGCTCCGGCACGTCACCCGCATTTCCCAAAACGGATAACACAATTCTGGCCGATGTCGGCAGCCCGGCGTGAGGCCGCGGATTCGCCAAGCACCCCACGGCCTCGCGCCGGGTTGCCGACCGCCTCCTCTACGTCAACCGGTTAGTCCTGCACGCGCCCCAGAAGGGGGGAACATGAGAAATTGCCCGACGCCCACTTCGCAGGCGGCTAGACTGCCTTTTACAGTTACGGCCTGGACGCCGGTGGGGACTCGAACCGGCCTATCTCCCCACACCTGAGCGCGTTGACATTCTGCCCCTGGCTCCCACCTCCCCCGCGCGAAGTCGCTGAGGGTTTGGGTTGGGGGTACGATGTGATCCCGGGGGTTCTCACGCCCCGGGCCAGCTTGGAACCCTGGTGGTCCCCGTTTCCTCTCTCGATTATCCTCACCGGGCTGGCGGTCCCGGTGGAACACCAGACCCGACGATTCGACCGCCCGGAGGCATGATCATGCCCGCCCGCCGCGCCCCGCGTTGGGGCTTCACGCTCATCGAACTGCTGGTCGTGATCGCCATCATCGCCATCCTGATCGGCCTGCTCCTCCCCGCGGTGCAGAAGGTCCGCGAGGCCGCCGCCCGCAGCACCTGCTCCAACAACATGAAGCAGATTGTCCTCGGCGCGCACAGCTACGAGTCGGCGACCGGGAGTCTCCCCCCGGGGTTCCTCGGTGCGATGTCGACCGACGTGCCCTACGGCACCGGAACCCGCCCGGAGACAATCGGCTACAAATGCCAGCTGGTCGGCCCGCTGGTTCACCTGCTTCCGTACGTCGAGCAGGCGCCACTCTACACCCTGCTCATGGCGGGCGCCCCCGCCCCGGACTACCTCGACCCCAAGAAGCGGTACGCGGACTTCACGACGGTCCCCAGCTTCTATGACAACCGCACCGCCAAGATCAAAACGTTCCTCTGCCCCTCGGACACGGGCGGGGATTCGACCTGGGACTGCACCATCACCTCCGTCCAGACCAGTGCGACGACGTTCACGGCCAACATCTTTGCCGTCGGGGACACGGCGTTCGGGAAGACGAACTACATGGCCGTCGGGGGCCGGGTCGGGTTGTTGACCTCCAACGTCACGGACACGTACCTCGGTGCGTTCTACAACCGCTCGGCAGTCAGGATTGCGACCATCCAGGACGGGTCCAGTAACACCTTTCTGTTCGGGGAGTACAACTCGAAGGGTCCCCCGGACACCGGCTGGCAGTCCGTCACCCCGGCCTGGATGTCGTCCGGCTTCCTTGCGATGGCCTGGGGGGCCGAGGCTCCCACCGGCGCCCAGGATGCGTTCTGGTACCGCATGGGCAGCCGCCACACCGGGGTGATGGTGTTCGGGATGGGCGACGGGGCGGTGCGGACCATCCGCTACCCAGGAACCGCCGGGTCCGGGAACGCCGCCGCACCGAACGCCTACGACCAGTACATCTATCACTCGGGCACGGGCGACAATAAGGTGGCCGACCCCAGCGCGCTCTAACCGGCCAACGCTCCAGTTACACCCGTACACTTAATCCAGAGTAAGCCGAATGGCCCGACGGATTCTGGCAGCCCTCACCTTGGCGGCGGTGGTCGTTGCCACCACCGGTTGCGGGAGTGGGTCGCCGACCAAGAGCAATACCCCACCCCCGGCCGGTGGTTTTAAGGAAACGCAGAAGGAAAAGGGGACCGGCCCGGTCGCGCCGCCCCCGCCGCCTCCGCCGCCGTAAGGCGGGCGACGCGGGCGAAAGCCCGCGGCTACCACGCCAGACCCAGGTGGCGCGGGCTTCAGCCCGCGTCACCTGGGCCGACGGTTCATCCCGGACGGCTTCGGATCAATCCGATCGGGGATCACAGGTCCGACCGGCGGGGAACCGCGACCGCTCCACCCGACCGGCCCGGGCACTCAGATCTGTCAATCTATTGATATTTATATTATCTACCCAGAGGCCGCGACGCCATCGTGTCGTTCGCCGACGCATCACTCCTCACGCGGCACACACTCTCAAGCCGGACTGCCCGTCATCCGTTATCGGCTCCGGCGGCGCAACCTGTTCTTGTATTGCGCGTTATGTCCCGCCACCGGTCCATCGATCGTCACCCCGCACGGCCACTGTGGGAGGGACGGTTCCGACCGCCGCTACCCATTCCTGGCCGCGCCGGTTACGCCCCGTCCAAATCTCTCTCGCGGATCAAAAATTGAGGATCTGTTCCTGCCCGCCGGCCGGCGTGTTCTACAGTTCCGGTTACACCGCCTGCCGGGAGTCCAGGGACCGTAGCGATTGCGCCGCGGTCCGCCCACCCCGGGCACCCCCCCGCCCGCAGGCGATTCGCTGGTTCACCCCGCCATGCCCCGTCGCGCTTTCACTTTAATCGAGCTGCTGGTCGTCATCGCCATCATCGCCGTCCTGATCGGGCTCCTCCTCCCCGCGGTGCAGAAGGTCCGCGAGGCCGCCGCCCGCAGCACCTGCTCCAACAACCTCAAGCAGATCGCTCTCGCCGCCCACGGCTACGAGAGCGCGACCGGCGTGCTCCCGCCCGGCAGCCTGTACCACCTGGCGCCGACGGTCACGTACACTTCGGCCAACCTGCCGACCTTCCAGGGCACCGGCACCTTGCCCCACCTGCTCCCGTACGTGGAGCAGGCGAACGTGGCGACGGTGTTCGCCAACGGGGTCGCGGCCGACTACCTCTCGCCGCGAAAGGCGTACCCGCACGTGCTCTCGAGTGCCGGCCCGGCGGCGGCCGCCCAGACGCGGATCAAGACCTTCATCTGCCCGTCCGACGGCGACGCCGAGAGCGTGCCGAACGCCGCCTGGGCGGTCGTGGACACGAACGGCAGCGGCGCCCGGCTGGCCCGCTGGTACTTCAACCCGCCGTGGGGGCCGGCGCTCGGGAAGACGGACTACCTCGCCGTCGGCGGCTACACTGACGCGCTCCAGCCGGCCTACGCCGGGATCTTCACCAACCGGTCGGTGGTAACCCTGTCGCAGGTGACGGCGGCCGACGGGCTGAGCAACACGCTGATGTTCGGCGAGGCGCTGGGCGACCCGGAGACCGGCACCCGACAATTCGCCTGGAGTTGGGCGCTCGCCGGCCCGCTCCCGACCGCCTGGGGCGGCATTCCCGACGCGGCCAACCCGAACGGGTGGAACGGGTTCGGCGGCAAGCACACCGGCATCGTGTTGTTCGCCATGGGCGACGGGTCCGTCCGGGCCGCCCGCAAGTACGTCACCGGCGGCACCCCTTACACCACGCTGGTCTACCTGTCCGGGTGGAGGGACGGGGTGAACGTCGACCCGGCCAACCTGCTCAACTAACCGAGGACACACCATGACGCGCAGCGTGCTTCTGATCGCCGCCGCGGTGGCCGCTGGCGCCGCGGGCGGGTGCGGCTCCGGGCAGGCCCGGCCGCCGGCCGCCGACCCACTCCCGCCGATCAAGGGGAAGGTGTCGCCGGCCGCCACGTCCGGCGATGCCGGCCCGATGAAGGCTCCGGTCCCGCCGCGGCCGTAGTGGTGCGTCGACCGATCCGTGTCGGCCCCGGCGAAAGGCCGGCGTGAGCCGGCGGGTCGTTGCGCCAGACCGTCGCGGCTCGTGGCACCTCACACCGCTCACGCACCTGTACTAACCACCAGCCGGCTCACGCCGGCCGTTCGCCACGTCGGGGCTCGCGCCCGACACCGATCGGTGGACCGACCAGCAGGCCGGGCACGGCCCTTGCACCACCCCGGGATGGGTCGCCCACTCGGAGGCCAAGCCGTGGTCGACACTACCGTGACGAAGGTCGATTCCTCTCACTCCCCGACCGGGCCGGACGGCCAGAAGTACCTCGCCTCGTCGGTCCACATGGGGATGCGGCTCTGGGAAGGGCTGGCGGCCGGCGACGAGAGCGCGCCGGTCCGCCGCCACTACGAGACCATCGGGTACGTGATCCAAGGCCGCGCCGAACTCACCGTCGAGGGGAGCGTGGTGCGGCTCGGGCCGGGTGACTCGTGGGTCGTCCCGAAGGGGGCCGAGCACGCCTACCGCATCCTCGAACCGTTCACCGCGGTCGAAGCCACCCACCCGCCGTCGCACGTCCACGGCCGGGACCAGTAGTCGGGGGGCCGGTCACGGGAGCTCGGCGACGACCGCCGGTGGCACCACCCGGCCGGCGGTGACGCGGAGTGTCGGGTCGTTCGGGTTCGCCCGCCGGTACTCCAGCCGTGCCGGTCCGCTGATCGTCGCGAACGTCAGCTCGCCGTCGCTGGTCAGCGTCACGCTTACCCGCGTGCCGGCGCCGCCGATCGGCTCGTCGAACGCCACCGCCCGTCCCGTCACCCCCGCCACCGATCCGCCGTCCACCGGCCCGCGGAAGCGCACCACCCCGCCCGGCGCGTGGACGACGAGACGCGACCGCCCGCTCACCGGCCCGGCCACCACGACCTCCCCCGCCTCCAGCTGGGCCGCGTCGAGCACGGCGCCGGCCTGCAATCCCGGGATCACCAGCCGCTTCACCTTCCCGGCGAGCACGAGGTGCCCGCCGGGGCGGACGACGGGGCGCGTCTCGCCGTCCGGGTTGTCGAGCACCATCGCCGGCGGCCCGGTCGGGCGGAACGGGTTCGGCTTACCCTTGATCGCGGGCGGGGCGGGGGCCGGCGGGGGCGGCGGGTCCGGCGGGGGGGCGGTCGACTTGGGCGGCACCGGCGGGGGCGGCGCCGGGTCGGCCGGCGCGGCGGTGACCTCGGGTGCGGGCGTCGGCCGCGCCCGCCAGCCGACGACGGCGCCGGCGCCGACCCCCGTCCCGATGAGTAGCCCGGCGACGAGGCCGAGGCCGAAGCGCGACGATGTGCTAACCGGCTGCGGCGGAACGGGCGGCGCCGGGGGCCGGGGCGGGGCGGGGAGCTCCTCGGCGACCGGCAGCGCATCTGCGCCGCAGAGCGGGCACGGGGCGACGGCGAGGAGTTCGTCGGCCCGGGGGAGCCCGCACGAGTGGCAGGAGGTGGTCGGCATCGGCGCGGCTCCGGGCCGGGGGCGGGCGCTTCAGTGTGGCGCGCCGCCGCCCGGCCCTCAAGGCGCCACTACTTCGCGCCGGTCACGCGCTCGGTCTTCTCCGTCTGCTTCGCGTCGTGGTCCATCTTCAGGCCCAGGCCCATGACCGTGCCCGCGAAGCGGACCTTCATCGTCGCGGTCAACGTGTTCTCCGGGCTACTCCCGTCGAGCGCGCCGCGGCCCGTCATCGTGAACGTGTTCTTGCCGCCGGGTTCGAGCCGGACCGGCTGTTCGCCGCGCACCGCCGTGAGCGGCAGGTCGCCCGTGATGCGGAAGTCGCCGACCGTCGCCCCGCCCGTCTTAGTCGCCGCGAGCAGCTTCCCCGTCACCTTCGCCGCGGCCGTGTCGAACACGAGCGGGTTGTCCGCAGTGCCTATCCCCTTGAGGAATGTCTCGGTCAGGTCCCACGTGTCGCCGGCCTTCACGCCACCCTTCGGGAACAGGTCGCGGGCGTCGAGCTTCGCCTTGTTGAAGGACCGGTCGAGCTCGGCCGCGGCCTTCTCCGGGAGCGCCGTGCCGTCGGCCTGGAGGAACGAGTACGTCTCACCCGCCCGCTCGATGACCACCGTCCGCCCGTGGAGCGGGAGTTTGGTCTCCGCCCCGTCTGTCACCTCGACCGCCTTCTCGTAGGTCCGCCGCAGCTTCCCCGGCTTCGCCGGGTCGGCGCCGACGGCCAGCACCTCCGTCCGGTAAATCACCGTTTTCACCGTTTTCTCGACCGTCTTCTGCTCCTTCCCCGCCGCCTGGAACGCGGTGACGCGGGTCGTGTCGTCGGTCCGGGTGGTGCGGGTGACGTCGCCCTTCTTGAAGGCGTAGTCCTTGTAGACGATCGGTTCCTGCGCCGGGGCGCCCGCCACCGCCAGCCCGACGAGAATCGCCGCCGCGATCGGTCCGCGCATGTCCTGCTCCTCCGAGGGGGAGAACCGCCCCGCAAGCATATCCGCCGCGCGGCGCGGTTGCCACCGGCCGGCGCCGGCCGCACAATGCCGGCACCCTTTCCCTGTTCGGAGCGGCCCATGAAGTACGGGATGAACCTCCTCCTGTGGTCCGGCAGCATCGGGCCGGACCACTACCCGCTCCTCGCCGACCTGAAGGCGGCGGGGTACGACGGCGTGGAGATCCCGGTGTTCGGCGGCACGCCCGCGGACTACAAGCCGCTCCGCGCCGAGCTCGACAAGAACGGGCTGAAGTGCACGACGGTGACGATCCTGACCGCCGAGACGAACGCCGTCAGCCCGGACGCGGCGGTGCGGCAGAAGGCGAAGGAGTGGCTGAAGACCGTCGTGGACATCAACCACACGCTCGGCGCGGAAACCGTGGTCGGCCCGTACCACTCGGCGCTCGGGGTGTTCAGCGGCACCGGCCCGACGGCGGACGAGAAGAAGCGCTCGGCGGACGTGCTCCGCGATGTCGCCGAGCACGCCAAGCAGGCGAAGCTGATGCTCGGGATCGAGTACCTGAACCGATTCGAGTGTTACTTCCTCAACACCGCAAAGTCAGCGGTCGAGCTGGTGAAGATGGTGGACCACCCGAACTTCCGCACCATGTTCGACACATTCCACGCCCACATCGAGGAGAAGGACCAGGCGAGCGCGATCCGCACGGTGGCGCCGGTGCTGGCGCACGTCCACATCAGCGAGAACGACCGCGGCACCCCTGGCACCGGGCAGGTCGACTGGGCCGGCGCGTTCAAGACGCTGGCCGAGGTCGGCTACGACGGCTGGCTGGTGATCGAGGCGTTCGGCCGCGCCCTCCCCGACCTCGCCGCCGCGACGCGGGTGTGGCGCGACCTGTTCCCGAGCCCCGAGCACGTGTGGCGGAACGGCCTGGCGTTCATGAAGGCCCAGGTGGCAGTGTCAGCGAAGTAAAGGCGGCTTTTTGACGGGATGAACTGGATGGGCCGAATGATAAAAACCAGCTGGCACTGACTGTCAGGGTTTCTGTCATCCGGTCCATCCTGTTCATCCCGTCAATAAACTCTGCGTCACCCCGCGGTGAAGCTCAGCGCGTCGTGGCTGCTGTCGTAGTCGGCGGTCACGGTCGCGCCGTCGGGGATGGCGCCTTGCACCAGTCGCTTCGCCAGCGGCGTCTCGATCTCCTTCTGGATCGTCCGCTTCAGCGGGCGGGCGCCGTAGGCCGGGTCGTAGCCGACCCGCACCAGGTGCGCCTTCGCCTCGTCGGTCAGCACCAGCGTGACCTTCCGGTCGGCCAACCGCTCGCGCAGGCGGCCCAGCTGGATCTCCACGATCTGCTTCAGGTGATCCTCGGTCAGGGCGTGGAAGACGATGATCTCGTCGATCCGGTTCAGGAACTCGGGGCGGAAGTTCTTGCGCAGCTCGTCGGTCACCGCCGCCTTCATCCGGTCGTACACCTCGCCGATGTGCGAGCCCTTGTACTGGAGGATGCGCTGGCTACCGATGTTCGAGGTCATGATGACCAGCGTGTTCTTGAAGTTCACCGTCCGCCCCTGGCCGTCCGTCAGCCGACCGTCGTCGAGGACTTGCAGGAGCGTGTTGAACACGTCCGGGTGCGCCTTCTCGATCTCGTCGAACAGCACGACGGCGTAGGGCCGGCGGCGCACCGCCTCCGTGAGCTGACCGCCCTCGTCGTAGCCGACGTAGCCCGGCGGGGCGCCGACCAGGCGCGAGACCGTGTGCTTCTCCTGGTACTCGCTCATGTCGATGCGCACCACGGCGCGCTCGTCGTCGAACAGCGTCTCGGCGAGGGCGCGGGCGAGCTCCGTCTTGCCGACGCCGGTCGGGCCGAGGAACAGGAAGCTGCCGATCGGCCGGTTCGGGTCGTTCAGCCCGCTGCGGGCGCGCACGACCGCCTCCGCCACCGCCGTCACCGCCTCGTCCTGGCCGATGACGCGCTTGTGCAGTTCGGCGTCGAGGTGGAGCAGCTTTTCGCGCTCACCTTCGAGCAGCTTCGACACCGGCACGCCGGTCCAGCGCGACACGACCGCCGCGACCTCGCTCTCGCCCACCTCCTCTTTGACCAGCCGGTTGTCCTTGGCGTGGTCGGCGGCGGCTTCCGCGGCGGCGAGCTTCTTCTGGAGCTCGGGGAGCGTGCCGTACTCCAGCTGCGCGGCGGCGTTGAAGTCGTACTGTCGCTTGGCGCGGTCCAGGTCGGTCCGCGCCTGTTCGATCTGCTCGCGGATCGTCTGGATCTGCTGCACGCCCTGCTTCTCGGCCTGCCAGCGGGCCTTGAGGGCGTCGGCGTCGGCCTTCAGGTCGGCGAGCTCCTTTTCCAGCTTTTCGAGCCGGTCCCGGCTGGCGCGGTCGGTCTCCTTCTTCAGCGCCTCGCGCTCGATCTCCAGCTGCATGACGCGGCGGCTCGCCTCGTCGAGCTCGGTCGGCATCGAGTCGATCTCGGTGCGCACCTTCGCCGCCGCCTCGTCCACGAGGTCGATCGCCTTGTCCGGCAGGAACCGGTCGGCGATGTAGCGGTTCGACAGCACCGCCGCCGACACCAGCGCCGCGTCCTTGATGCGGACGCCGTGGTGCGCCTCGTACCGCTCGCGCAGGCCGCGGAGGATGCTGATCGTGTCCTCGACGCTCGGTTGGTCCACGAACACGGGCTGGAAGCGGCGCTCGAGCGCGGCGTCCTTCTCGACGTGCTGGCGGTACTCGTCGAGGGTGGTGGCGCCGATGCAGTGGAGCTCGCCGCGGGCGAGCATCGGCTTGAGGAGGTTGCCGGCGTCCATCGCGCCCTCGGCCTTCCCCGCGCCGACGATCGTGTGCAGCTCGTCGATGAACAGGATGATGCGGCCCTCACTGCCGGTCACCTCCTGGAGCACCGCCTTCAGCCGTTCCTCGAACTCGCCGCGGTACTTGGCCCCGGCAATGAGCGCACCCATGTCGAGGGCGACGACCTTCTTGTCCTTGAGCCCCTCGGGCACGTCACCGCGGACGACGCGCTGCGCCAGCCCCTCGACCACCGCCGTCTTGCCGACGCCGGGCTCGCCGATGAGGACCGGGTTGTTCTTGGTCCGTCGGCTCAGCACCTGGATGACGCGGCGGATCTCCTCGTCGCGGCCGATCACCGGGTCGAGCTTCCCCTTCGCGGCGAGTTCGGTCAGGTCGCGGCCGTACTTCTCGAGCGCCTGATAAGTTTCCTCCGGGTTCTGCGACGTGACGCGCTGGCTGCCGCGCACCTCCTTCAGCGCGGTCATCAGCCGGTCGCGGGTGACGCCGAACTGCTTGAGCGTCTGCCCGGCGGCGCCGGTGTCGGCGGCGAGCGCGAGGAGGAGGTGTTCGACGGAGACGTAGTCGTCCTTGAGCCCCTTCGCCTCGGACTCGGCGGCGTCGACGAGCTTGACGAGGCGCTGGGTGAGGCGTGGCTCCACGTCGCCGCTGACGCGCGGGATCTTCTCCAGGTCACGCTGGGCCTTGATCGTGAGCGCGTCCACGCTCACACCGGCCTTTGTGAGAATGGCGGCGGCGAGCCCCTTCTCCTGGTCGAGCAGGGACAACAGGACGTGTTCGACGTCGATGTTCTGGTGGCCGAGGCGGGCGGCGAGCTTCTGCGAGCCGGCGAGCGCCTGCTGGGCCTTCTCGGTGAACTTGCTCAGGTCCATAACGACTCCGGTGTGCGGGTGGCGTGTCCTTTGGCCGGTTAGAGTGAGGCACACCGCGGACCGGTGCGGCGGAAGTGGGGAGATTTTGTCCGCCGGGCACCGTCCCCGGCATATCGTCGTAGGGCTATGGTATCCCAGCGGTTCGGGCGGAGGCGTAGGCGAGACGGCGCGACGCGGAGCCGCGAATCGGCGGATCTCACGCACACGATTGTTTCGGGGTGTCATACCGACTGGCGGGGTGTGCCAGTTTGGTCCACGCGGATGCCCCGTCGGTCGGCCGAACAGACCCCACCAGGACGGTTCCGATGCCCGTGTTCACGCTCGCCGCGAAAGACCTGCGCCTCCTCCTCCGCGACCCGCGGAGCGCCGTCATCCTGCTCCTCATGCCGCTCGTCCTCACGCTCGTCCTCGGGCTGGCGCTCGGCGAGGGGTTCGGCGAGAAGGCGGACGACCGGCTGCGCGTGTCGGTCGTCCGCCTCGACGGCGGGCTCCCCGCGAAGGCGGGGCGGTCGTTCCCGGCGAAGCCGTGGTCGGAACTGGTGCTGGACGACCTCGCCGCCGACCCGGACGGCACCGGCGGCGGCATCCGCGTCGAGGTGATCGGCACGCGGGAGGAGGCCGACCGGCTGGTGGCGCGCGGGAAGCGGGCGGCGGTGCTGGTGTTCGAGCCGCACTTCAGTGACCGCATGGACCGCGCCTCGTTCCTCGCCGCCCCCGGGTTCGAGCCGGTGAACCCGCTCGGCCGCGACGGGGTGGTGCTCGACCGCGTCGGCCTCACGGTGCTGCGCGACCCGACGCAGCCGACGGCGGCGGCGGTCATCGAACAGGTGGCGCAGGTGACGCTGTTTCGCGTCGTCATCCCGTACATGATCGGGCAGGCGTTCGCCCGCGTCGGCGACGACCGGTTCATGGAGCACCTCGCCGACGGGCTGAAGGACAAGAAGCCGCTCCCCGCCGCCGTGCTGACGCAGCTCAACCCGACGGTGCAGAAGCTCCTCGAAGCCCTCCTCGCGGACAAGAAGTTCGAGGAGATGATGCAGAAGGAGTTCGGCGCGTTCCCGGCGCGGGTCATCAAGGGGCAGATGCCGCAGTTCCGCCGGCTGGTTGAGAAGGCGTTCCAGGACCCGGAGATCGCCGGGCGGGTCGGCAAGGACGTGTCGATCGGCGAGGTGATGACGCCGGCGGTGCGGGCCGAGGTGGGGCCGGGGGTGAAGGCCGGCGTGGGCGAACTCTTCCCGAACTACGACTTCACGGCGCTGACGTGGCAGCAGCTGACGCGCAGCGGCGCGCGGGCCGGCGGGGAGGCGAACCGCGCCGCCTACGCCGACCCGGGGGCGAAGCGCTACCAGATCCTCGTGCCGCAGTTCACCGTGATGTTCGCGTTCTTCCTGGTGCTGACGGTGGGCTGGCTGTTCGTCGCCGAGCGGACGCACGGCACGCTGGTCCGCCTGCGGGCGGCGCCGCTCGGGCGCGGGCACATCCTGTTCGGCAAGTTGCTGCCGTGCCTGTTCGTGTCGCTGGTGCAGGGCGTATTCCTGCTGCTCGCGGGGCGCATCGTGTTCGGCATGAGTTGGGGCGCCGAGCCATTGCTGCTGCTGCCGGTCGTCGCTTGCACCTCGGTCGCCGCGGTGGGGCTGGCGATGCTGGTGGCGAGCGTGGCGAGGACGGAGACGCAGGTGGCGGTGTACGGGACGCTGCTGGTGCTGGTGCTCGGCGGCGTGAGCGGGTCGCTGATGCCGCGCGAGCTGATGCCCGAGACGATGAAGCAGGCGAGCCGGGTGACGCCACACGCCTGGGCGCTGGACGCCTACGCGCAACTGCTCGGCAGCCCGACGCCGGACCTGGGTGTCGTGGTGACGGCGTGCGCGGTGCTGCTGGGGTTCGGTGCGGCGTTCCTGGCGCTGGCGTGGTGGCGGCTGGATTTGACGTGACATCCCGGCGAACAGCCGGCGTGAACCGGCTGGTCGTTGGTACAGGCACCTGAGCAGACAATGTGGGTGACCGGTCGCCGTGTCAGGCACCGGTACCAACAACCAGCCGGCTCACGCCGGCCGTTCGCCCAAAAAAGAAGAACC
>JAFKFQ010000475.1:0-15627 GCA_017308215.1 bacterium
CGGCCCATGCCCGGCCCGCCCGGCCCGCCCGGTCCCCGCATCCTGCTCGCGTCGTTCATGCGATCGCCTCCGTTGCCAGCTGCGAGATCACGATCTCCCGGTAGACCTCGCAGGTTTCCATCAGTTCGCGGTGGGTGCCGATGCCCGCGACGTGGCCGTTCGGCACGGACCGAGGCCTTCTCCAGGACGGCCACCCGGTCCGTGTCGGTCGCCCCACTCGTCCGGTGCTGGCTCCTGGTCGCCACCGGCCGGATCTCCCGGCTCGACGTCGCCCGCCGCCGGTTCCCGTTCCCCCACCCCGCCGACCGGGCCGCCCGCGCCAACACCTCCCCCCGGCCCGGTGACCGCCGGGCCCAACCGCGGGCTGCACGCCGTCCTCCACCTGTCCCGACTCGACCGCCGCCGCGGCGGGGTGGTGGCCCCCGACGCCCCCCTCGTTCCGTACGACGGCCGGCGGACGCCGGCCGTGGTCGGCGGGCCGCGGAAGGGGGGACCAAGGACTTCCACGGGTACGCGCCGGCCGTCCTGGTGAGGACCGGCCGGCGGTTCACGGCCGCCCCGGAGCCGTACCCCCGCGGGACCGGTCGCGCGACCTGGTCCGCCGGCGGGCGAAAGGTCTGGGGAGTGACAGCCGACCGCGGGGACGCCCGGCTCCTGCCCCAGGAACGGAAGCCGGCCGCCGTCACCGCCGCCACCGCCGCTCCGGCGGACGGGGGGCGGGGCCAGCGCCCGGAACCGGGTGTTCGACCCGCCGGCCGATTGACCTCTCGCCCGACGGACGCCCCCGCGTCGCTGCCGGAGTTGGTGGGCCACTACAGCCGCCGGGTGGTGGTGGAGGAGTACCACAAAGGTCAGAAGACGGGTGTGGGGATCGAGCGCCTGGCGTTGGAGGCGCCCGCGGGCCTGCGCGCGGCGATCGCGGTGCTGAACGTGGTCGCGGTGGTGGTGGCGAACCTGCGCGTCCTTAGCCGCGACCCGCGGGCGAGCCGGCGGTGGGCTGCGGCCCGCCGCCGTGGGTGGAGGTGTTGAGTATGCGTCGCCGGGGTCGTGTCGAACCGCTCACAGTCGAGGAGGTCGTGCGCGAGTTGGCGATCCTGGGCGGGTGGATCCCGCGCTAGAAGCAATCCCCGGCTGGCTCGTCCTCTGGAGGGGCTGGGAAGACTTCGCGCCTGAATTGACTACGAACGGTCAAGAGCAACTTGTGACCAACTTATGAGGGCTCACGCCGGCCGTCCACCGGCCCCAGCACCGAGCGACCGACGCTCGCTCACGGGTCGCAGTCGTCGCACACGGCCCCGCAACCGATCACCGACCACGACCGCGGGCCGAGTGGGGAGAACCAGCCGGGGAGCTTGAACCAGCGGTGCGGCGGGCACTTCATCGGGCCGCACGAGTCGGTCTTGCAGCCGTGGCCGCCGTGCGCGCCCGGCAACACCAGCGTATCGCCCGGCAGGATCAGGATGTTCTCGCGCGGGTCGCGCAGCGCCTCCGCCAGGTCCACCCGGATCGGCAACTGGCGGTCGCAGCCGAGCTTTCGCAGCACCGTCACCCACCCGCACGCCGGCGCCGGGCACCCCGCCCGCGACAGGGCTTCGACGACGCGCAGGTCGGTGTCACGCGGCAGCGGGTGCGAGCCGCAGCCGGTCCCGCCCACCACCGTGTACACCTCGCACTCGTCCCGCGCGAACACGTGGACCGTGTCGCCCTCGCCGAGCGTCACGTCGGCCTCCGTCAGCGGGATCGGCTGGGTCTGTGGCACCCGCAGCGGGACGAGCACCGTCAGCTTGTCCGGGTCGGTGACGGCCGGGCCGCGGCGGACGAGCACGTCGCTCCTGCCGTTCGGGCCGGGTAGGCCGCCGGTCCGCGTCAGCGCCTCGAGCACGTCGCTGCGGTCGGCGTCGAGCAGCAGCGACGCGCCGCCGGCGGCCGGGGTCAGGTCGTCGCGCACCACCAGCACCCGCACCCGCCGCTTCTGCAACAGATCGACCGACACGCGCTCCTTCCCGGGGACGATCAGCTTCTTGTCGACCGTAATCGCCTTCACGATCGCGTCGCGGACCTCGGGGACGGTCTTCCCCTTCACCGGGATCGGCGGGACTTCGGGAATGATGATGGTGCCGTCGTCGGTGACCGTGACCGGGTAGCCCTGCGCGGCCGGCGTGGGAGCGGCGGGGTTCGGGTTCGGCTGGACCGGGATCTGGTTGCGGACGCCGAGTACGTCCTCGGCGAAGACGGTGAGCACGTCGCCCTTGTCCACCCGGTACGGCACCTCCTGCTTGCGGAGGAGCGGCAGCGGGACGGGCACAAGCCCGGCCTTCGACGGGCCGAGCACCTCGGCGGGGAGGCGGCGGACCGGGATACCGTCGGCGACCGGCTGCGGCCCGCCCGCGCACCCGCCCGCGAGGGCGGCGAGCAGGGCGGCAAGTCGGAGGGCGGCGGGGCGGGTCATGGTTCGGGTCCGTCGGGGGGTCGCGGGCGCGGCCGGTCAGCGCATCGGGTCCGGGTGCGTGGGCGGCAGCGGCGGCGGGCGGTCGTGCGTCGGCGGGAACCGCGGGAAGTCGTCCTCGGCCGGCGGCGTCGGCACGTTCGGCGGGAGCGTCGGCACCGACGCCGGCGGCTCCGGGAGCCGCGGGGTCGGCAGCGCGACCGGCGCCGGGGCGACCGCGGGGGCCGCCGAGACCCCGAAGTCGAACTTCGACACGTCCGCGGGCGCCCCGGCGCCGGTCGGCGCGGCGGTCGTGCGGGCGGGCACCTTGTTGCGGCTCCGGTCCCACGACGGGGCGTGATACCCCATCCGGTTCTCGGGCGCCGGCGACGGAGCCGGTGCGGGCGGCGCGACGGGCAACGGCTGCGGCGGAGGCGGGCGGTCCGACGGCGGCACCGGGGCGGCCGGAGCCACGGGCGCGGGCTCGACCACGACCGGCGCCGGGCCGCCGTCGGGCACGAGCACCGGCACGGTGAGGAACTGCCGCTGGCCGGTCGCGGCGGCCACGTCGGCGCCGTACTTGAACCCGACGAAGTAGTCCTTCAGCAGCAGGTGGCCTTCCGGGGTGAAGTAGCGGGCGTGGCGGGTGTAGCGGAGCGGCGGCGTCGCCGGCGGGGTGCCGTCGCCCCCGCGGTCGAGGTGGTCGGAGTAGCCGTCGAGGAAGCCGTCGCGGAACTCGGGGGTAAACGCCCGCCGCGGGTACTCGGCGCGCACCGCCCGCCACGCCTCGCGGGCGTCGGACCGGATGCGGTGCTCGATCGCCGCCTGGGTGTGCGCGACCAGCCCGCCGGACGGCAACTCCGGCGCCACCGCCGGGCCGGTGGTGTGACACCCGCCGAACACCGGCGCCACCCACGCCGCCCACACTGCCCGCTTCCACCTCATAGCGGTCCTCGTCACGGCCGCGGCCGGGGGCCGGCGGTCGTCACTCCTCATCGGCCCGGCGGGGTGCGAGAGTTGACCGGTTGTGCCAACCCGGCCGGCTTTGCCGGTCTCGCGGGCGACGACCCCGGCGGGCGCGGCAACCCGGGGGAAATCGGTCGGCACAGGTTGCCGGCGTGACCGACAGTTGAGTTAACGACCGTTCCGGTTCGGGCGGTCGGTCCAATCGCACGCCCCTACCCCGGAGTTCCACATGGCGACCGCGAAGAAGCCCGCGGCCAAGAAGGCCGCTACCAAGAAGCCGGCGGCCAAGGCCGTCCCGGCGGCGAAGAAGGTGACGGCGAAGCCGGTGGCCAAGAAGGCCGCGGCGAAGAAGCCGGCGAAGGCGGCCCCGGCCGTCGCGCAGGTGAAGAAGAAGCCGGCCGCGAAGAAGCCCGCCATCAAGAAGGTGGCCGCCAAGAAGCCGGCAGCGGTCGCGGCCCCCGCGCCGGAACCGATCGCGGCGCCGGCCCCCGCAGCGGAACCGGCCGCGGAGCCCGCCCCGGCTCCGTGAATACCGACTATCGCTTGCCATCTTCTGCAAAGCCCGGGGACACTCGTTCCCGGGCTTCATCAGTTGTATCACTTTGCGGCACTTGCCGCCCGAAGACGGGGCAGTGAGCCCGCGCCGGCCCCCTTCTTGGCGATTTCACAGACTCGAAATTCCCTGTGGGAATCCGGATTTACGACCACTTCGTCCGAAACCGGGAACGCGGCACCGTGATTGCGACTCTATAGTTCCATCACTGCTCGTTGATCACGCCCTGCGTCATCCCGAGCGGATGTGGTTGGAGTGGCTGAACTCACCCACCCCTGCCTCCGAACCGGCCGACCGGCCTGGAACACCGGTCGTCAGCGTTCGGCGGTCTTCCCACGCGGCCCCGCCGCGTGATCCCGACCCGTCGTGGCCGCCCCGGGACACTCTCCCGGAAGCTTCACCAGACGGTCATCGGACCCTAGAACCGGCCGGTTATCATAACCCCGGCACCCACCCGACGCCCTTGCGGGCCGTCGGCGGGAAGGTTCGTTCGCCCGTGTCCTGCCGGCCCGCCCGGCCCCGCGCACCGACCCGGTGCGCCCGGGGGCGTGCGCGCCGGATCGGAGAGCCCCGCGTGTCCGTCCGCCTGCGAGTCCTCTGGCTGGTCCCCGGCTTCCTCGCCGTCGTCGCGGTGGCGCACCCCGGCCTGGTCCGCGCCGCCGGCGTGGACTTCTGGACCGTCGGCGAGGCCCGCGCCGAACTCGCCGAGGCGGCCGCCACCGACCGAGCCCTCGACGAGCGCCACGACGCGATCCTCCGCCGCATCGCCATCAAGGAAGCGCTGATCACCGATCTGATCGCCGGCCGCCTCAGCCTCGCCGAGGTGGCCGCACGGTTCTTGGAGCTGAACGAGGACGAGCCCGGCTACCTCGTCGTGCTGCGGAGTGCCGTCCCCGGCGACTCGGACCTGGAGCGGTCGGCCCGGAACGTCATCGACTACGTCGGCGAGCGGGTGCCCGACCCGGCCCACCGGGCCGATTTCCGCCGCCGGCTGGAAGCCGACCTCACCCGACTACAGGACGCCCACTACCCGGCCGTCCCGTAGCCTCTCCACGCCGCCCCCTCTCGGCGGTTACCCCCTCCCTCCCCCGCATGCCGACCGGGTCGGCACGCGCTACCGTCACCGCTCCGGCCGCCGCTGGCCGGGCCGCGACCTTTGCTTCGTGAGGAGACCCGAACGTGCCCGCTATTCGCCGCCGCCCCGGTGTCGCGTCCGTCGCCACCCTGGCCGTGATCGTCGTCACGCTGGGGGCCGCCCACCTGCTCGCCCCGGAGTGGTCGCGGGCCGTGGGGCTGGACGTGTGGAACGCCGGCTCCGCCCGCGCCGACCTGGCCCAGACGCTGGCCCGGGGTGAGGAGATCGAGGTGCAGAATCGGCACATTCTGGAACAGATCCAAGGTTCGGGGGGGGTGGCGTCGCGGGTGGCGGCGGGGCGGATGACGCTGGCCGCCGCCACCGCCGAGCTGGAGGCGTTGAACGACGGCCGCCCCGGCTGGATCGACGGACTGCGGTACGCCTACTACGACGTGCCGACACACCGCCAGCGGGTGGCGCGTTACCTGATCGCGAAGCTGGAGGCCCGCCACAAGGCCGACCCGTCGGCGTGGGCGCCACTGTCCGCCCGGCTGGAGGCCGAGTACCGCGCGATGGCCGGCTGATGGCGGCGCCGGACGACAACGCGACGCGGGGCGGGGCAACCCGCCCTGCGGTCGTTTGCGGGATGGAAAATGCGGCGCCGGATGTCCGCTCCAAGCGTCGGGGTCCGTATCTCCTTTCGGGCGTGGGTCGCGGCACGCGACCCACCGGCTGATTTTCCGCCCACCCCGCCCCTTCCTTGGGGAGGGCGCGCGCCCAACCCGAGTCGCCCCATGCGCCCACCCCGCCCCGCCCGCTCCCGGTCCGTCCTGCGCCTCGAACGGCTGGACGACCGCGTCGTGCCCGCCGTCGGTATCGACCCGACGTTCTCGAACGGCGGTCAGGCCACCGCCCACTTCGGGTTCGGCGACGACAGCACTCAGGCTCTCGTGGTCCAGCCGGACGGCAAGATCGTCCTCGCCGGGTACGCGCTGGTCGGCGGCGACACCGACTTCGCCGTCGTCCGGCTCAACGCCAACGGCACCCGCGACACGTCGTTCGGCACCAACGGCCGGGTCACCGTCGACGTCGCCGGGATCGCCGGCTCGACCTCGACCAACGACGACTTCGCCTACGCCGTCACCCTCGATTCCGGCGGCCGCATCCTGGTCGCCGGCACGGCGAAGATCGGCACCGACTACGACTTCGCCGTCGTCCGGCTGAACGCGAACGGCACCCGCGACACGAGCTTCAGCGGCGACGGCATCGCCACCTACGACTTCGCCGGCTCCTCCACCGCCAGCCTGAACGACGACACCGCCTACGGGATCGCCGTCCAGCCGGGGACGAACCAGATCATCGTCGGCGGCACCGCCTACATCGCCGGCGACGACGACTTCGCGGCCATCCGGCTGAACACGAACGGCACCCGCGACACCGGCTTCAACGGCGGGGCCGGGCGGAACACCATCCACTTCGGGTCCGGGGACGACTCGGCGTTCGGGATGGCGGTGCGGCCGAACGGGAAAATCGTCCTCAGCGGCACCGCCCTGATCGGGCCGGACAAGGACTTCGCCATCGCCCAGCTGAACGCGAACGGGACGACGGACACGGCGTTCGGCAGCGGCGGGAGCGGGCGGCGGACGGTGGACGTGTCCGGCGCCTCGGGCACGTCCGGCGGGAACGACGCGGCGTACACGATGACGCTGCTGCCGAGCGGGGCGGCGGTCCTCGTCGGCAAGGCCCGCATCGGCCCGGACGACGACTTCGCCATCCTCAAGTTCACCAGCTCGGGCGGCCTCGACACGTCGTTCGGCGGCGGCGACGGCATCGCCCTACACGACTTCGCCGGGACGAACAACCAGAACGGCAACCTGGCCAACGACTCGGCGTTCGGGGTGGCCACCGACCCGAGCGGCGGGTTCGTGGTCGTCGGCCGGGCGAAGGTCGGGCGGGACTTCGACTTCGCCGTCGTCCGGTACACGGCCGCCGGCGTGCTCGACCCGAACTTCGGCAGCGGCGGCGACTACACCACCGACTTCGAGCTCGAGGACGACAGCGCGTTCGCCGTGACCGTGCAGCCGGACGGGCGGATCGTGGTCGCCGGGGAAGCCGGGATCGGCGGCGACCTGGACTTCGCGGCGGTCCGGCTGAACTCCGTCACGTCCACGTCCCCGCCCCCGGCGTCGAACCGCGACACCGACGGGGACGGGTTGCTCGACAGCTGGGAGACGAGCGGGATCGACGCGAACGGCGACGGGACGATCGACCTGGACCTGCCGGCGCTGGGGGCCGATCCGAACGTGCCGGACGTCTTCGTCGAGGTGGACGCGATGGTCGGGCTGGCGCCGGCGCAGGCGGCGCTCGACCGGGTGGCGGCGGCGTTCGCCGCGCACAACATCCGGCTCCACTCGATCGTCGGCGACACCAACATCCCGCGGGCGGACTGGCCGGAGCTGCAGAACAACTTCCCGGTCGGGTTCCTCCAGGCGCGGGCGCAGTTCCTCGGCACCGCGGCGGAGCGGGCGAGCGCCAACTGGCCGAACATCCGGGCGGCGCGCGAGCTGGCGTTCCGGTACTGCATCTTCGCCCAGCGCTACGGCAACACCAGCAGTTCGGGCGTGGCCCAGGGCATCCCCGCGCAAAACTTCACCGTCACCTACCCCGGGGCGTCGGTGGACGCCCAGGCCGGCACGTACATGCACGAGATGGGGCACACGCTCGGGCTGCGCCACCACGGCGGGGACAACACCCCGAACCCGAGCGACGACTACGTCAGCATCATGAACTACAAGTTCCAGTTCGGGACCAGCCCGAACCGGGTGGCGAACCACCCGAACTACTCGGAGTCGGCCGACCCGTACCCGGACTGGCAGCGGCTGCGGTACAACTGGCGGACCGGGGCCGGGGCGTCGGCCGGGCTGGACGCGGACAAGGCGCCGACCAACGGCGAGACCGACCTCGCCCCGGTCGTGCTCCGGGCCGTCGTCGTCGGGGCCGGGCCGAACGGGACGGCGCAGGTGTTCGCCCCGGCTGGCGGCGGGCAGTACGGCCCGCCGGCGGGGGTGAACCCGTTCGGCCCGCTGCCGGTGTCGGTGCGGACGGCGACCGGCGACGTGGACGGCGACGGCACCGCGGACACCATCCTGGTGACCGGGCCGGGCACGGGCATCCGGGTGGCGGTGGTGAGCGGGGCCGACAACGGCACCGTGCTGGTGGCGCCGTTCGACCCGTTCGGCGGGAACTTCCCGGGCGGCGGGTACGTGTCGGCGGCCGACCTGGACGGGAACGGCCGGGCCGAGTTCGTGGTGACGCCGGACGAGGGCGGCGGCCCGCGGGTGACGGTGTTCACCCTGAACCCGGACGGGAGCACCGCCACGCTGGCGAACTTCCTCGGGATCGACGACGTCAACTTCCGCGGCGGCGCCCGCGCCGCGCTCGGCGACGTGAACGGCGACGGGACGCCGGACGTCGTGGTCGCGGCCGGGTTCGGGGGCGGCCCGCGGACGGCGATCTTCACCGGCCAGAGCGTCCTCGGCGGCGCCCCGGTGCGGCTGGTCGCCGACTTCTTCGCCTTCCCCGGCAGCGACGCGATCAACCTCCGCAACGGCTCGTTCGTGGCCACCGGCGACGTGACCGGGGACGGCTTCGCCGACCTGGTGTTCGGCGGCGGCCCCGGCGGGGCACCGCGGGTGTTCATCCTGTCGGGGGCGATGGTGAGCGCGGGGGACGTGGCGGGGGCACAGGGCACGCCGGTGGCGAACTTCTTCGTCGGCGGCGACCTGAACGACCGCGGCGGCGCCCGGGTGGCGGTGACGAATTCGGACGGCGACACCCGGGCCGACGTGGTGATCGGGAGCGGGGCGGGCCGCCCGGCGCGGGTGCGGGTGTACCTGGGGGCGAACGTGACCGGCGGCGGCGAGCCCGGCGGGGCGGTGGACCTGAGTGTCCTCGGCGGCGCGGTGCTGGCAGACGGGGTGTACGTCGGCTGACGGCGGAACCGCCGGCGGGCGAGCGGGTTAACTCCGCCACCCGCCGGCGGTTCGGTCGGGTCAGGATTTGTGCGTCCCGGTCATTTGCGTCGGCGCCCTGACCGTGGGGCACCCGGCACACATCCCGACCCGAACCACCGGCAGCCAACATTCCACCGCCGCACACCGGCGCGGCGACTAGAATACCCGGTATGGAACGGCTCAACAAATTCCTGGCCCACGCCGGTGTCGGGTCGCGGCGGCACTGCGACGAGCTCATCGCCGCCGGCCGGGTCAAGGTCAACGGCCGGCCCGTCGCCGACCTCGGCCTCAAGATCGACCCCGAGCAGCACGCCGTCTCCGTCGACGACCACCCGGTCAAGACGGAGCGGCACGTCTACTGGGCGGTGAACAAGCCGGTCGGCTACCTGTGCACGAACGACGACCCCGACGGCCGCCCGCGCGCCGTCGAACTGCTCCCGCACGTCGAGCAGCGGGTCTACACCGTCGGCCGGCTCGACGAGGCCAGCGAAGGCCTCCTGCTCATGACCAACGACGGCGAACTGGCGCACGCGCTGACGCACCCGCGCTACAGCATCCCGAAGACGTACCTCGTGCTCGTCGCCGGCAAGCCCTCGCCGGAAGACCTGCAAAAGCTCCTCGACGGCGTGTGGCTCTCCGACGGCAAGGTACGGGCGTCGGACGTGCGCCGCCTGAAGCCGCAGGGTGACAGCACCTGGCTGCGGGTCGTGCTGACCGAGGGGAAGAACCGCGAGATCCGCCGGATGCTGGCCGACCAGGGGCACAAGGTGCTGAAGCTGCGCCGCGTGGCGATCGGCCCGGTGAAGCTGGACAAACTGGCGAAGGGGAAGGCCCGGCGGGTGAGCGAGCCGGAGTTGGCCGAGCTGCGCCGGTGGGTGGCGCTGGCGTCCGAGCGGATTACCAAGCTGAAGGGGAAGGCCGCCGCGAAGCCGCGCCCGGACGGCCCGAAGCCCGCCCGGTTCATCCCCAACGGCCCGCGGCCGGTGAGCGGCAAGCCCGACCCCGGTCGCGCACCGACGGGCGCCGCCAAGCCGCGCCCGGACGGGCCGAAGCCCGACCCGGGATTCAAGCCCGCCGGCCCGAAGGCCGGTGCCGCGTTCAAACCCGCCGCGGGGTTCAAGCCCAGCGGCCCGCGGCCCGGCCCGGCCCGGTCGCCGGCGCGCCCCAAGGGGTGGCGCCCGCTGCCGAAGTCGCGCTGACCGCCCCTTCCCTTTCCGACGAGACCATGTTCCAGCGCACCGCCCGCGTCCTCGAGCACGTCCGCCTCGCCGACCGGACGTACCGCGTCCGGCTGCACTGCCCCGACGTCGCCGCGGCGGTGCGGCCGGGGCAGTTCGTCATGCTCCGGCTGCCGCACACGTCCGACCCGCTCCTCGGCCGCCCGTTCGCGCTCTACGACCTGTCGCCCGACGGCGCCGCGCTCGACGTGGTATACCTCGTCGTCGGCAAGATGACCGGCCGACTCGTGGACGTGCAGCCGGGCGAGGCGCTGGAGGTGTGGGGGCCGCTCGGGAAGCCGTTCCCCGAGGTCGGCGAGGCGGACGAGGTGCGGCTCGCCGCGGGCGGCATCGGGCAGACGCCGTTCCTGGCCTACGCGCGCGAACTACTCGGCGAGCTCGGCTTCGGTGGCGCCGCGCCGCGGCGGCGGGCGAAGCGGGTGACGCTCTATTACGGCGTGCGCACCGCGGCGCTGGCGGCGGGCGTGGACGACTTCCGCGCCGCCGGCGTGACCGTGAAGCTCGCCAGCGACGACGGCACGCTCGGCACGAAGGGCTTCGTGACGCAGCTGCTCGCCGCCGACGGTCCCGGCGGGCCGATCGTCGGCTGCGGGCCGGAGCCGATGCTGCGCGCCTTGTCGAAGGTGGCAGCGGGGTGGGGCGTGAGCTGTCACGTGTCGCTGGAGACGCCGATGGCGTGCGGCGTGGGCGCGTGCTTCAGCTGCGTAACGAAAGTGAAGACCACCGACTGCTGGGACTACAAGCGCGTATGCGTGGACGGCCCCGTCTTCGACGCCGCGGCGCTCGTGTGGGAGTGAGCGAGACCGCGAGGCGCGCCCGATGGGGCCGAGGTTCCACAACCAGGAGCGTCTGGTCCTGATCGCGGTGGTCGTGATTGTCGCCACCGCTGCGGCCGTCGCTTACTCCCGGCTGGTCCGCGAACTCGTGGCAGACGGAATCGAGCGAAACGGGTTTAGTCACCTCATCGCGGTCGCCGCAGCGATCGTCTTCTCGCTGGCGCTGTCCGGTGTCGCGCCGGGCGCTCTGGTGTGGCTCGTCGATCGCCTCCGCCGCGGTTCCGACGCCTGAAACGCCGAAGCCCGGGGAGTGCCCCGGGCTTCCGGTTTGCTTCCTGTTCCCTTCCTCGTCCCCTACCCGCGCGTCGCCCGCAGGCGCGTCAGGTGCGGGCGCGGCAGCGACACCACATCACGGCGATAGCCGTCGTCGCCGCGGACGATGCGCACGAACGGGAGCAGGGGGCGGCCGTCCGTGGCCGCACGCGCTTCCTGCGCACCCCTGTGGCTCCGCTGACTCAGCCGCGCCGTCTCGAACCGCACCCGGTTCCACATCCCCGCCACGACCGCGCACGTCGGCCGCAGGAACTTCGCCTTCACCAGCACGCGGCGGGCGGCGCTGGGGCGGCCGGCTTCGAGCAGGCCGCTCACCACCAGCCGCAGCACGCCGAGGTCGCCGGCCGCCAGCCCTGCCGCGGCGACCAGCTCGTGCGTCCCCGCCTTCACGAACCCGGCCCGCGCCGCCGCCCGACCGAACGCCGCGCGGTAAGTCGGGTTCGTCGGCTCGAGCCCCGCGGCCTTGCGGAACCGAGCCGCGGCGCGGCGGTCGTCGCCGGCCGGATCGCGCTCGGACGCCAGCCCGGCGAGGTAGTACGTCCGCGCGCACGCCGGCTCCAGACCCGCGGCGGCCTTCAGGTGCCGCCGGGCCGCGCCGTAGCGTTCGCGGTCGATCAGGAGGTCCGCCGCCAACCGGTGCGCTTCGGCCGCGATGTCGGCCGGCAGGTCGCTCAGCGCCAGCAGTGACGTCAGCCGGGCCAGACCCTCGGTCCGCCGGCCGCGGCGGACAAGATCGCGGGCCTGTGCCCACCCACTTTGGGCCATGCTGAGCGTCCTGCTCATGCGCTGCCTCCGTGCCTCCGCCCCGTGGCGGGTCGTGTTGCGTGAGCGAAACTATACCGACACGCGACCCGGCGCCAAGAGGGAACTTGAATGCCGTTCAATGTCAGAAAATGCAGAAAACCCGGCCCGACCTGCGCGATACGTGCGAGCGAACCACTTGCGCCTCAAGCCGCCTTCACACTGCCGCCGATAACCCGCGTGGATCACCCCAGGCTTATGACTCGCAACACAGGGGCAGCGACGTGGACTGGTCGCACTTCGGGTTGGCCCGCCGCCCGTTCCGCCCCGCGGCCGACCTGTCCGCCTACTTCCCGGCCCCGGCCCACGAGGCCGCCGCGGCGGAACTGGACGCCGCTTTCGCGCGCCGCGAGCCGTTCGTACTCCTCGACGGCGCCCCCGGTACCGGCAAGACGCTCGTCGCGCGCCGCTGGCTCGGCCGCCTGCCGACGGCGGTGCCACGCGCGGTCCTGCCCACGGTCCACGGGGCGCGCCCGGCCGACCTGTTGCAAGCAATCCTGTTCGACCTGAACCAGCCGTACCAGGGGCTCGCGGAGCAGGAACTCCGCCTCGCCGTCACGGCGCAGCTGCTCGCCGCGGCCGAGGGTGGGCTGCCGACCGTGCTGCTGGTCGACGAGGCGCAGCACCTCACGGCGGCGGCGCTCGAAGAACTCCGGCTGCTGGCGAACCTCGACACGCCGGCCGGCGCCGCGGCGGTGGCGGTGCTGGTGGCGCAGCCGGCGCTGCGCGAGGCGCTCGGGCGCGCGGACCACGCGGCGCTCGCGCAGCGGCTGGCGGTGCGACCCTACCTCGAACCGTTGACGGCCGACCAGTCCGTGGTCTACCTCCGCCATCAGGTCGAAGCCGCCGGCGGCAACCCGATCGAAGTGTTCGACGTGGAGGCGCTCGACCTGCTGGCGCGGGCGGGCGGTGGGGTGCCGCGGGTGCTCAACCAGGTGGCGGCGGCGGCCGGGGAACTCGCGGCGGCGGTCGGGGCCGAAACGATCGACGCCGAGGCGGCGGTCGAGGCGCTGGGCCGGCTCGGCATTGCGGTGCCGGACGAACCGGCGGAACCGGAGCGCGCGGCGCCCCGGGCGGCGGAAACCGCCCGGCCACGCGCAGCGCCGGGTGATGCCGGCGGCGGCCGGGGGACGAAGCAGAAGGCGGCACGGAAGCGGTCGGCCTGACGACGGGGAACCGTCAGGCGGGGGCCACGCCGCACGGGGGCACGGAATGAGCCGGATGTTCAGCGCGTGGAACGGAGGACCGTCGTCCCGCACCGGGGGCGACGTCGGGGGCGGTCCGTCCGTCCCGTGGTCCCCGCCGCGCCCGGCCCCGACCCTCCCGCCCGCCGACGGGTTCATCTCCGGCAGCGACGACACGCCGTTCGTGGAGGTCGGCGACCCGGCCGGCGCGGTCTTCTCTCCCGGCCCGGCGGTGGTGAAGTTCCCGCCGCTCCCCGCGGTCGCCAAGGCCGCGCCCGCCGTGAAGGCCGAGCCGGCGCTCAAGGCCGAGCCGACGCCGGCCGCCGACCCGCGCCCGTTCCCGCGCCTCGCCGCGGCGCCGCCGTACCTCTCCGTCAGCTTCCGCGACCTCACCGGCCGGGTCCGCACGCCCGAGTCGGCCGAGGGGCCGGACCCGGCGCTCGTCGCGTACCACTTCCCGGACCACCCGATTAGCGGCGAGTACCGGGTGCTGCGCGACGAGATCAAGGCGCAGTTCGCCGACCACGGCCCGCGCGTGCTGTTCTTCACCGCCGCCGCCGGCGAGTCGGGCACCACGACCGTGGCGCTCAACCTGGCGGTCACGCTGGCGAAGGAGACGGCGGGCCGCGTGCTGATCGCCGACGCCAACGTGTCGCGTCCCGGCGTCGCGCGGATGATGGGGCTGAAACCGGCGCCGGGGCTCGTCGAGGTGCTGGGCCATCAGGTGCCGCTGGCGTGGGCGGCGCAGCCGTCGGCGGTGCCGAACCTGCAAGTCCTGGCCGCCGGCGGGAACCCGGCGGCGCCGCCGGCGGGGATGTCCGACGACCTGCCGCGCCTCGCCGAGCAGCTGCGCCAGTGGTACGACTGGGTGCTGATCGACGCCGGCGTGTGGGGCGTGCTCCCCGACCGCGACGCCGCCTGCCCGGCCGCCGACGCGGTGTACCTCGTGGCCCGCGAGGCGGCGGTGGACCGGTCCGAGTTCGCCGGCCTCCGCGGCTGGGTGAAGGAACTCGGCGGGCTGCTGCGGGGCTTCGTCACGACGCGGGCGTAAACCGCCCGGCGATCCCACCCCTCTCCGTGGGGGCGATTCATGCTCGTGATGCGGGCCGGCGCACCCAAGGTGCGGATCGACGAGCTCGCCTTCTCGCCGGACGGCGCCGCGATCGCGGCGCCGGCGGGGGCCGCGGGTCTGTGCCTGTGGACCCCGCTCGCCGCGGGGACGAAGTCTGAAGTCCTCCAGCTGCCGGTCAAGGTCGTGAAGCGGGTCGCCTTCGCCCCGGACGGCCACACCCTCTACGCCGGCAACGATCGACTCTGCGCGTTCGACCTCGCCACCCGGTCCGGCCCCGTCGTCGACATCCCGCAGTGGGGGGCACTCAAGTTCGGCGTGTCCCCCGACGGAACGCGGCTGGTCGTCGCCGAGATCCAGCGGGAAACCGACGCGACCCGCATCACAGTTTGGAAGACGGGCGAGCTCGACGCCCCTCCGCTCGCCGCCACCACGCCGTCGCTCGTGTACTCCCCCCCGCTGTTCCCGCCGGCCGGTGACCGCTTCCTCCTTCTGGAAGGGACGCTGCTCCCGTCCCGGTCGTGGGAGTACCGGCGGGTCACCCGGTCGGCCGAGACCGGCGGGGTGATCGAGCAGTCGCCGCCGTTCCCCGACGACCCAGACCAGATGATCCTGTCGCCCGACGGCCGCACGGTCGCGTGCCGGACGCGGGCGGTCATCCGCGTCTACCCGGCGACCGGCGGCTGGGGCACCGACGTGCCGACGATCAAGAACGACGGCAAGCAGCACTTCACCGGGATCGCCTACCACCCGTCGGGCGAGCTCCTCGCGGCGACGAGCAACGACAAGACGGTGAAGCTGTACGACACCGCCTCGGGGGCGCTGGCGCGGACGTTTACCTGGGACATCGGCCGGATGCGGTCGGTGGCGTTCAGCCCGGACGGCCTGCTCGCGGCCGCCGGGAGCGACACCGGCAAGGTCGTCGTCTGGGACGTGGACGGGTAACGGTTACTCCTTCCCCATCAGCTCCTTCACCAGGTTCGCCACCAACTCGGGCTTCTTCTGCGCGAGCAGGTGGTCGATGCGGGCCTGCGCCACGCCGAGCTTCTGCATGCACGCGGCGGCGCTCTCCCACAGCTTCGCCTGCTTCTTCCCACTCGCCAGGTACAGGTCGGCGACCAGCTCCGAGAGGCGCTGGAGCGAGATCTGGTCGATGTTCTCGTAGTACCGCTTGATGATCTTCTGCTGGTGCGG
>JAFKFQ010000475.1:15715-22486 GCA_017308215.1 bacterium
AAACGCCATCCGCCCCCCCGCGCCAACCCCAGTTGTGCCCGTTTCCAGGCCCGCCGTCCCGATCGTAACACCCTCGTTTCTCTCACCCCCCTCTCACCCCCGGCCGTCGACGGAACTGGTAAACTGGGTGCAGATTAAAAACTGCCGCGCGGCCGGCAGTTCCCGTTGCTCACCCCGGCACCGGACGGTAAACACCCGCGACACGTTCGTGACGACCGACAGGCGGTTCGGCGGCGGCCCGTGGGGGAACGGGCCGCGCCGCGACTCGCGGCACTTCGGCCACGGCCGACACCGCACCCGGTCGGAGTGGGGGAAGTCCATGAGCCAGTTCGACGGCACCCGGTACACCCCTGTGTGGAAGAAGCGGCGGTGGCTGCCGACGGGCCTGTGGGCCGCGGCCGGGTTCGGCGCGTGCGTCACCGTCGCCACCGCCCAGCAGCCGGCGCGCGACCCGATCCTCGAGTTCCAGCGCGTCGTCGCCCAGCAGCCGGCCACCCCGCCGGCCGACAAGGGCGACGTGAAGGCCGCCCCGAAGGCGGAGCCGGAGAAGACCATCTCGGTCAACTTCGAGAGCGCCCCGTGGCAGGAGGTTCTCGACTGGTACGCCAAGGAGACCGGGCTCATCCTGGTCACCACGATCCGCCCGACCGGGAGTGTGACCATCAAGCCCGGGCCGAACCGGAAGTTCACCCTGAGCGAGGTCACCGACCTGCTCAACGAGGCGATGATCCCGCAGAAGTTCCTCATCATCCGCTACCAGACGTCGTTCACCGTCTGGCCGGCGGACGAGCCGCTCCCCCCGACCCGGCTGCCGCGCATCGACCAGTCCGAGCTCTCCCGCCGCGGTAAGACCGAGATCGTTCTGTGCAACGTCGGCCCGTTCAAGGCCATCTCCGCCCCGGAGGTGATGCCCGAGGTCGGGCAGATGGTCACCCCCGGGTTCGGGAAGGCCATCCTCCTCACCAACGCCAACGCCATCCAGATCATGGACATGGCGGGGAACATCGCCCGCATCCAGAAGACGCTCGAGGAGTACGAGAAGGGCGGCGGGCAGGCCGAATCGATCAACCACGTCTGCAAGTACCGCCGCGCCCCGGAGATGGCCGCGGTGCTGGAACGCCTCCTCAAGGACGACCAGACGCGCATCGAGGGAAGTGGCGCCCCGCCGGGGCCGTTCGGCGCCTCGCCGTTCGGCGCCCCCAGCCCGTTCGGCGGCGGCGGCAATCCGTTCTTCCCGCAGCAGGGGGGGGGCGACCCGCGCCGCGAGGGTGACCGCGGCCGCGACCCGCGCAGTCAGTTCCCGGCCGCGTCGTCGCGCACCAAGACGGTCCAGATCGTCGTGGACGGTCGCCGGAACGCCGTGCTCGTCACGGCCCCGCCGGAAAAGATCACGATGGCCCAGGACATCATCAAGGAGTTCGACAAGCCGGTCAAGGAGGGTGACAAGCCGATCGTCGTCGCCCCGCCCGAGTACCGGACCTATTCGGTTCAGCCCGGCACGGCCGACCCGATGGCGAAGATCCTCCAGGAGAAGAACGCCTCGATCCGCGTGATCGCCATCCCCGCCAGCAACCAGCTGATGGTGTACGGCACGCCCGAGGAGCACGCCGAGGTGCTCGCCCAGATCCGCGGCAGCGACAACCCGATGGGCGGCGCCGGCGGCGGGATGGTGACGAAGTTCATCGCCCTCCAGAACCTCGAACCGGGGACCACCGCCGCCACGCTCGGCAAGCTGTTCCCGGTCAGCACCGCCGGCGGCCCGGTCCTCGACCCGCAGACCGGTCTCAACCCCGGCATCCTGTTCCGCGGCACGCAGGAACAGCTCAAGACGGCCGAGGACGCCATCCGGGCGATTGACCCGAACGCGCTGGGGAGCAACGGCGCTTTCACTGGTCGGACGCTGAACCTGACACTGGACAACGGCAACGCCGGCATCCTCGCCGAGGCGCTGGCCAACGCCATGCGGGGGATGAACAAGAACCCCGTCGTCGTCCAGAACCTCGGCGGCAATCCGGGTGGGGCGGCGCTGCCGCCCGCGATCCCGCGGCCGACCCCGGGCATCACCCCGCCATCGATGCCGGCCCCGGCGCCGATGGGCGTGCCGCTGCCGTCGACCGGCGGCACCCCGCCGGCGACGATGCCGCCGCCGATACCGCTGCCGAACAGCAAGTCGCGCCTCCCCGAGGGGCCGTATGACCCGCGGTTCGTCCTCGCGCAGATCGTGGACCCGGCCAAGCAGGAGCTGCAGCCGGTCGTCATCCGCGTGATCGGCAACCGGCTCCAGATCGAGAGCGACGACCCGGTGGCGCTGCAGATCATCAGCGACCTGGTACGCCTCTATGCCAGTCAGGCGAAGCCGGACGAGAACCTGTTCGAGGTGATCCGGCTGAAGTACGTCGGCGCGGCCGAGGCGGCGAAGGTCATCAGCGAGGTGTTCAACGGCCCCGAGCAGAAGCAGGGCCAGGGCGGTCAGCCGGGCGGCGGCGGGCGCGGCCCCGGCGGGCCGGGCGGGCTCCTCGGCGGGCTCCTCGGCGGCGGGGGCGGCGGCGGGTTGCTCGGCGGGCTCCTCGGCGGCGGCGCGGCCGGCACCCCGGCCCCGGGCCGCATCCGGGTCGTTGCCGAGACCAGCAGCAACTCGCTGATCGTGGTCAAGGCGACGCAGCTCGACCTGCTCACCATCCGCAAGCTGCTCGCCAACGTCATCGACAGCGGCGCGACCGACTCCGAGGCGATCCAGCGGACGAACATCATCCAGCTGAAGAACACCGAGGCCGCCGAGATGGCAGCGGTGGTGCGGGACGTGTTCCGCACCGCGATCCAGCCGCAGGGCGGCGGCAACCGGCAGGCGAACCCGCTGTTCCCGTTCATCCCGCAGCCGCAGGGTGGCGGGGGCGGCGGTAACCCGCCGCCGGCGATGTCGGTCGGGGTGGACGAGCGGACCAACAGCCTCGTCGTCCTCGCCAGCGAGACGCTGTTCCGCGAGGTCAAGTCGCTGGTGGACCAGCTCGACAACGCCAGCGCTACGAACGGCGCCGAGGTGGTGCGGCTGGTGCCGATTCGCGGCCTCGACCCGATGCTCGTTGAGCAGTTGGTCGCTGCCGTCCAGGGCACGCCGCCGGCGCGGTCGAACCAGAACCGCGGGACGACCGGCGGCGGGGGCGCGTTCCCCGGCATGGGCGGTGGCGGCGGCTTCCCTGGCCTCGGCGGTGGCGGCGGCTTCCCTGGCCTCGGCGGTGGCGGTGGATTCCGCCCTGGTGGCGGCGGTGGGTTCGCACCCGGCGGTGGCGGTGGGTTCCGCCCTGGTGGTGGCGGCGGGTTCGCGCCCGGTGGCGGTGGGGGAGCCAGGCCCGGCGGCGGGGGAGGCGGAGGCCGGGGCGGCCGGCAGGCCAACCTCGGCGGGGAGGGCCCCTCAAATTTTGACTACCGGGGCATGGACGCCCCCCCGGCGATGAGCCGGCTGATCTACGACCCGGAGACCGACCCGGACCCGTGGGTGTTCAACGCCCCGGTCGAAGTGACCTCCCCGCCGCTGCCGCCGGCCGCCCGCCGGCGTCTCCCGCCGGGCATCGTGTACGCCGGCGCGCAGGTGCCGGCAGTCCCGCAGTCCGGCGCCGGGCAGCCGCTGCCGCCGATCCCGCAGCCGGCGCCGCCGATGATGGAGCCGCCGGTCCCGCTCCCGGCCGGCGCCGCGCCGCCGGGTGGCCTCCCGAGCGCCGCCCCGCGCGGCCCGGTGACCGCCACCTCGCTCACCGACCTCGGCCTGCTCGTCGTCCGCGCTTCCGACGAGCGGGACATGCAGATCATCATCGACCTGATCCGCTACCTCCAGGAGCGGGTCCAGGACCGGGCCGAGCCGGAGCTGCGGCTCGTCTCGCTCAAGCACGCCGACTGCAGCGTCATCGCCGGCACGCTGAACACGGTGTTCTCGAAGGTGTCGGTCGGGCTCGGCGGGAACATCGTCCCGCAGGCGGCGCGGCAGGCGTCGGTAGGGAACGCGCTAAGTGCCCTCACCGGCGCGCCGTCGTCCACGCAGAACGTGTACGTCATCGCCATGCCGCGGACCAACGGCCTGCTCATCGCCGGGCCGAAGGGGCGGTTCGAGGACATCATCAAGGAGGTCGAGCGGCTCGACGTCCCGAACGGGATCGACGTGCGGCCGAAGTCGATCCGGCTCAAGCACGCCTCGGCGCAGATCGTGGCGCAGCAACTCCGGACACTGTACACCCAGCGGTTCCCGGGGGAGGGGCCGCCGAACTTGCAGGTCCGCATCGGGTACGATACCGCCAGCAACAGCGTGCTCGTCCAGGCCGCGCCGAGTGACCTGGCCGACATTGAGGCCATGCTCCGCGATCTCGACGAGGCCACGCCGGCGGCCGAGAGCGACGTCAAGATCTACCGCCTGCGGAACGCCCTGGCCGACGAGGTGGCGGGCATCCTCATCCAGGCGATCACCGCCAACACCGTCAGCCCGCTGAACCAATCCACCAACCAGTGGTACATCCAGGGCTTGACCACCGGGAACGTCGGCGCGTTCGGCGGGCTGGCGGCACTCGCGCAGGGCGGCGGGCCGGGCGGGCTCCAGGGTCTCCAGGGGGGTGGGTTCCAGCAGCAGCAGGGGGCGTTCCAGGGGCTCCAGGGGCTCACCCAGCAGCCGGGCGGCGGGGCCGGGATCGGGCAGGCCGCCCCGGGGCTCAACGCCACCGTTCCGCAGGTCGGGGGGACGGCCGGCGGCGGGATCTCCACCCGCAGCAACACCCTCCGGTTCGTCCGGGGCAACGAGGAGGTCAAGAGCGGCCACCTGTCCGACGTCCACATCATCCCGGCGGCCCGGGTCAACGGGATCATGGTGACCGCCCCGCCGCAGACGATCAAGCTCATCGACCGGCTCGTCGAGAGCCTCGACGTGGTCGCCGCCGCGTCGTCCTACGTCAACGTGTTCGAGTTGAAGAAGGCGGACGCGGTGCTCACCGGCATCCTCCTCCAGCAGCTCTTCACCGGTCAGGGTCGCACGACGCTGACGCCCGGCGGGGGCGGGGGCGGCGCCGGGGGGGGCGGGGCGGCACTGGGCGGGGCGCTCACCCAGCAGGGGACCGGGGCCGCCCGCCCGCTGCTGACGCTCAGCGGCGACCCGTCCGCCGGGGCCGGGCTGATCGACCTGCGCATCTCGATCGACGACCGGACGAACAGCCTGATCGTCGCCGGGAGCCAGAACGACCTCGACACCATCCGGGCGGTCATCACCCGGCTGGAAGCGGCCGACGTGCAGCAGCGGATGTTCGACGTGTACAAGCTCCGCAACGCGGCGGCGGCGGACGTGGCGACGAACCTGCAGTTGTTCATCAACAACTCGCTGCAGGTCTACACGGGGGCGGGGTTCGCCAGCGCGTACATGCAGCTGATGCGGAACGTGGTGATCGTGGCCGAGCCGGTCAGCAACACCGTGCTCATCAGCGCGACGCCGCAGTACTTCGCCGAGATGAAGCGGATCATCGAGCGGATCGACTCCCAGCCGCCGCAGGTGGTCATCCAGGTGCTGATCGCCGACATCCAGCTGAACAACAACCAGGAGTTCGGGGCCGAGGTCGGGCTCCAGAGTCCGGTCGTCTTCGGCCGCGGGGTGACCGGGACCAGCCCGGGCACGCCCGGGTTCAACTTCAACGCCTCGCCGCTGTCGGCGCTGCCGAACGCGAACACGTTCCAGCAGGGGAACGTCGGGTTCCAGGGGCTCGGCAACCTCGGGGTGGGCCGGGCCGGGGCGGGCGGGATCAGCGGGTTCGTGCTGTCCGCCCAGAGCCAGTCGTTCAACCTGCTCATCCGGGCGCTCTCGACCCAGGGGCGGGCGACCATCCTCAGCCGGCCGCAGGTCCAGGTGACCGACAACCAGACCGGGTACATCCAGGTCGGGCAGGACTTCCCGATCCCCGGCCCGATCTCGCAGGGGGTCAACACCACCCTCCAGCAGATCGACTACCGGCCGACCGGGGTGACGATGCGGGTGACCCCGCGGGTGAACCCGGACGGGAAGGTGCTGATGCGGGTCGAGCCGCAGATCGCCAGCCCGGCGGCCAACCCGGTCGCGGTCGGCACGGCCGGGGTCGCGTTCCCGTTCAACGTGCAGACGATCCAGACGACGATCCTGGCCGGGGACGGCGAGACGGTGGTGCTCGGCGGGCTCATCACCGACCAGGACAGCCGGTCGCAGAACGGCATCCCGTTCCTGGAGGACATTCCCTACGTCGGGGCGCTGTTCCGGTACCGGACGCAGGCGATCCAGCGGCGCGAGATCCTGATCATCATGACCCCGCACATCATCCGCACCGAGGCCGACCAGGCCCGGGTGCTGGCCGAGGAGGCCCGGCGGATGGAGTGGTGCCTGCCGGACATCGCCCGCGTCCACGGGCACGGGATGGAGGTGATCGGGCCGGCGATGCGGGGGGCGACGCCGACCCCGGTGCCGGGGTTCCCGAACCCGAACGGGCCGATCCCCGGCGGGTTCCAGTTCGGCCCGACCCCGCCGTGGATGCCGCCGACCAACTGGCTGCCGCCGGACGGCCCGGCGCCGATCTTCGCCCCGCCGGCCGGGGCCCCGCTCCCCGCTCCAACCCCGCTGCCGTTCCCGGCGCCGGACGGCATGGGCGCCACCGCCCCGGCCGTGCCCGCGACGCCGAGCGCCTCGCCGACGCAGGCGCCCGGCGGCCTGCCGGTCGGGGTCAGCCTGCCGCCGTTCGTCCCGGCCGGGCCGTACACCCCGGCGGGGACCGTGGCCCCGGC
>JAFKFQ010000476.1 GCA_017308215.1 bacterium
CCTCCAGCCGGAGCTCGGTCGGACCGGCCACGGCTGCCGGGATCTCCGCCCGCAGCCGGTCGAGGCAGCGGGCCTCGGCGGCGGAGAGTTCCCCGGCCGGGAGGAGGCCGTCGGAGCCGACCCGCTCGGCGGCCCGGTGGAGCAGGCGGATGGCGTCGAGCCCGTGGTAGTCGTCCCCGGTCGGCCCGGGGATGACGTGGAGCAGCGACACCGCCGCCCCGGAGCCGCGGGCGGCCGCGAGCGCCACCCGGTACGCGGCGCGGGAGTCCGGGCCGAAGTCGGTCGGAACCAGCACGTGGGAGTACAGACGATCGGTCATGGGTAACTCCGGAAAAAGAACGCCCGGCCGTGCGGCCGGGCGGGTGGGGGAAGCGTCAGCCGAGGTGAACGGCCACGGGGTCGTGGGGCGGGGTCGGGGCGGGCCGGCGGCGGACGAGCGGGTACGCGACGGCGTACAGCACGAGCGCGGCGAGCACCCCGGTGAGGAAGTCGGTGAGCGGCACCACGACGGCGGTGAACAGCATCAGCCCGGCCGGGAACCAGCCCTCGCGCCACACCTCACGCACCTCGGCCGGCTTGATCATGTTGCCCGCCACCCACAGGAGGATGCCGGCGATGCACGCCATCGGCACCGCCTCCAGGTGCGACGCCAGGAAGAACGCGAGGGCGAGCTTGAGCACGCCCTTGAAGTACCCGGCCAGCGGGGTGACCGCCCCGGCCTTGATGCTCGTCGCCGTGCGGGCCAGCGCCCCCGTACACGGGAACCCGTTCAACAGCGGCGTGACGACCTGGACGAGCCCCTGGCCCCACAGCTCCTTGTCCGGGTGGAACGGCGTCTTCCGGTTGCCGGCGAGCCGGTCGGCCATCGACGAGCAGAGCAGACTCTCGACCGCGGACACGAACACGACCGCCGCCGCGAAGTACGCCAGGTCGAGCCACACCCCCGCGCCCCACCCCGGCATGACCGGGGCGGTGACGACGAAGAAGTCGGTCGGGATTGAGCCGAAGCGGTCGCCGACGGTGGTGATCCCGGCGCCGGCGAGTACGGTCGTCGACAGCAGTGTCGCCAGGCCCATCGCGATCAGCGGCGCCGGGATGAACACGGAGACGCGGAGCAGCGCCTTGGTGACGGCGAACGTGAACACCGCCACCCCGAACGCGTACCAGTTCGCCGCGCCGATCTGGTCGGCCACGGCCGACACCTTCGTCACCAGTCCGCCCTTGAGCGGCAGCACGAGCCCGAACGCCTCGCCGGCGTTCGCCAGCGCGATCACCACCGCGATCCCGACGGTGAACCCGACGACGATCGAGTTCGGGACGAGTTTCGCGTACCGGCCGAGGCCGAGCAGGCCCATGAGCATCAGCACGGCCCCGGCGACGAGGCACACCAGCACCAGGAACCCGTGCCCCTGGGCGAACGTGCCGCCGCCGGCCTCGCCGTACTTCGCCATCAGCCCGGCGACGACGGGGATGAACGCCGCCGTCGGGCCGTACACCTGGTATTTCGACCCGCCGAACGTCCGCCCGACGAGGCACGCCACCGCCCCGGCGACGATTCCCTGCTCGGGCCGCAGGCCCATGGCAATGGCGAACCCCATCGCCATCGGGATGGCGGTCAGGGCGACGATCAGCCCGGCGCTGAAGTCGCGGTACACAATGGCCCGCCAGCCCGTGCGGGTCAGGTCCTCGAACCGGCTGTCGAACACGCGGAAGAAGAGACGCAGTCGCGCGGTCATTCACGCCCTCGCGGGTCGGTCGGAATGGGAATGGGAGGCCGCACCCGCGGCGGCGCCGCCCGGACGGGTCCGGGCGCGTCGGCCGGCGGCGCGCGGTTACGGGGTGTGGGAGGTGCGCGACGGCATCGCCCGGCGCCGCTCGGCGGCGCGGGTCACGGTGCGGCGCGCGGGGGGGCCGCTAACAGCGCAGGGGGGCCCGGAGGCCGTTCGGAAGGGAGTGACCGACGTGCGCGACGGGGCCGACCGGCCGGGCGTGCGCCCGGGGCTCGGCCGGCCGGTCGTGGGTCGTGGTGGCGTCGTGCCCGGCCGCCAGTCGGGGCTGTGGCGACGCGAGGTCTTCCTCGGCCCACCCGACGACGCCCTTGGCCGACTCGACGAGGACGAACCCGCCGTCGAGGCCGCCGCCGACCAGTGCGAGGACGAGCGCGAACTTGTAGGCGAGGACGTGGGCGTACGCCAGCGACCGGCCGAGCGCACCGGGGGTCGTTCGGTAAGCGTGGCGACGAGACCGGATGGGCAGAATCCTTACGACTGGCGGCCGATTGAACAGTCGGGTGGGAGAGAGTGCGGCACCGACGGCACCGCGAACCATTGATAGCAACGGCCCCCGGCCGGCGTCAACGCCTGGCGCCCGGATTTGACGCGGGTGTTCGGCGCCTGTGCGGCAACGAGCGGGTCGTAACACCCCCGCCCGGTCCCTTGCCCGCCGTCTCGGGCGCCCGGTACACTGTCGGCGGGTCGGGGCTGCCCGGCCACACCGCACGAGGGAGTCCGATGCACGCGATCCGCCGGTTCCGCCGGTCCGGGGCGGTCTTCGCCCTGGGGGCCGGGCTGCTCGTTCTCGCCCCCCACGCCGGCGGCCAGCCGCCCGCCAAGGAAGCCAAGGCGATGACCGCCGCCGGGCAGGTCAAGGTCGGCGTCCACCGGTTCAAGATGGAGACCGGCAAGCTGTACCTCGTCAAGGTCGAGGCGAACGGGTTCACCCCGAACGTCGGCCTCCGCCCGGCCGGGTTCATCAGCACCGGCGAGAACTTCGTCCAGGGCGACACGTTCCAGGCCTACGTCCTGCCGCGCGAGACCCGCGACCAGCGCCTCACCGTGCTGCCCAACACCGACGACGACGAGCTCGACACCCAGCTGTTCGACTACTCGGTGACGGTCAGCCCGATCCCGATGGCGAAGCAGCCGCTGCTGGACGAGAAGTCGAAATTGGCGGCGAGCGACCCGCCGTACAAGAACCCGAACGGGACCGGCGACCGCGGGCCGCACAAGGCGTTCACCGTGAACTTCAAGGCCGGGCAGGTGTACATCATCACGGTGAACGCGGACAACACCCGCGAGCTCGACCCGTACCTGCAGGTCGAGGGGGGCGGCGGGAAGGTTCTGGCGCAGGACGACGACGGCGGCGGCGACCTGAACAGCCGGCTGTTCTTCAAGCCGAAGCGCGGCGGCGAGCACCGGCTGATCGTGACCGCGGTGGGGAAGGGGACGGGCGGGTTCAACGTGAAGGTCATCACCACCGTGGCCGGCGCCGCGCCGGCGGACGAGCCGGAGAAGAAGTAGCGGAGCGGCCGGGAGCGGGGCGCCCCGGTTTTTACTCCTCTGTCCTTGTTCCCCCGCTCTGCGGGGGAACAAGGTAAAGTTGTGGAACGGCTGTTCCCCGGTTTTCTTGGTTTCACTGCCCACCGCCCACTGTCCACTACCCACTCCCCCGCACTTCCCCTTGAGCCGCACCCGTCCCCGTGCTACAAGCGGGTGCCGGACCCCGCCCGAGCCGGGAAGGAACCCCGCCCCGTGTACAAGCTGCTCCTCTGCGTCCGCTACCTCCAGACCCGCTACCTGGCGTTCGTCTGCATCGTCAGCGTGATGCTCGGCGTGGCCACGCTCATCGTCGTCAACGCGGTCATGAGCGGGTTCAGCACCAAGCTCAAGGACCGCCTCCACGGCGTCCTCTCGGACGTGGTCGTGGACACCGACCGCGCCGACGGCTTCCCGTACAGCCCGGACGAGATCCGCCGGGTCATCGCCCACAACGAGGTCCTCAAGGACAAGGTCGCGGCGGTCAGCCCGACGATCGAAGTCTTCGCCATCCTCCAGTTCACCTACCCGAACGGCGCCCCGGTCATGAAGCCGGTCCGCCTCATCGGCATCGACCCGGCCGACCGCGCCGCCGTCGGCGGGTTCGCCGAGTACCGCGTCCGCCAGAAGGACCAGACCGCCCCGTCGCTCGACCCGGCGCCCGACGCGCTGAAGCGCCACGAGGAGAACCGCGAGCACGCGGCGCGGCTCGACGCGGTCCAGCAGGAGCGGATTAAGGCGCTCGAAGTCCCGCAGGCCCGGCCGCTCGTCAAGGACCCGACGGCGCTGCCCGAGCCGGACCTGTTCCAGGGGAAGGCGCCGCCCGCGCCGCAACTGCACGGCGCCGTCCTCGGGTACAGCATCGCCCACGTCCGCTTCACCCACGGCGGCGAGATGAAGGAGGACCGGATCCTCCAGCCCGGCGACGCGGTGACGCTGACGACCGCCGGCGGCGCCGAGCTGAAGCCGGTCTGGGGCACGTTCCTGGTGACCGACTACCTCAAGACCGAGATGAGCGAGTACGACCAGAGTTTCGTGTACGTCTCGCTCGACCAGCTCCAGCGCATCCGCGGCATGGGCGACCGCTGCACCGCGCTGCAGATCAAGCTCAAGAACTACGACCGCGACAAGGTCGCCGTCACCGCCGAGCTGGAGAAGCTGTTCCCGCCGCGCGACGGCAACCGGGTCGCCACCTGGGAGCAGCTCCAGGGGCCGCTGCTGGCGGCGATCGACGTCGAGCGCGGCATCCTGAACATCCTGCTGTTCATGATCGTCGGCGTGGCCGGGTTCAGCATCCTGGCGATCTTCACGATGATCGTGGCCGAGAAGTACCGCGACATCGGCGTCTTGAAGTCGCTCGGCGCGAGCAGCGGCGGGGTGCTGATGATCTTCCTCGGGTACGGCCTGCTGCTCGGGAGCGTCGGCGCCGCGCTGGGCACGGCGACGGGGCTGTGGATCACGCGGAACATCAACGAGATCGAGGCCGGGCTGACGGCCCTGACCGGGACGGCGGTGTTCCCGCGGGACATCTACTACTTCAAGGAAATCCCGACGAACGTGGAGCCGCTCCGGGTCGCACTGGTGAACGGCGGGGCGGTCATCACCGCGGTGGTGTTCAGCCTCCTGCCGGCGTGGCGCGCCGCCCGCCTCCACCCGGTCCGCGCCCTGCGGTTCGAGTAAGCCATACCGGGCGAACGGCCGGCGTGGGCCGGCCGGTCGTTGGCTCGGGCACCTGTCACGACGACCAGCCGGCCCACGCCGGCCGTTCGCCCCGACCCCCGAATGGTGGCGACATGCTCCGCGCCGAGAACCTGACCAAGACCTACCGCCGGCACGCGGTCGCGGTGCGGGTGCTGACCGGGCTCGACCTCGAGGTCCACACCGGCGAGTTCCTCAGCATCATCGGCGCGTCCGGGTCGGGCAAGAGCACGCTGCTGCACCTGCTCGGCACCCTCGACGCCCCGGACAGCGGGGCCGTGTACCTCGACGACAAGCGGATCGACAACCTCCCGACGCGCGGCCGCGACGAGCTGCGGAACAAGACGTTCGGCTACATCTTCCAGTTCTACCACCTGCTCCCCGAACTCACGACGCTCGACAACGTGCTGATGCCGGCGTACATCCAGCACTCGGTCATGGGCTGGTGGAGCGCCCGCGGCGAGTGGCGGAAGCGGGCCACCGAACTGCTGGAGAAGGTGGGGCTCGGCCACCGGCTGAAGCACCGGCCGCGGGAGCTGTCGGGCGGGGAGATGCAGCGGGCGGCGGTGGCGCGGGCGCTGCTGACGAAGCCGCGCGTGCTGCTCGCCGACGAGCCGACGGGGAACCTCGACGCCGACACCGGGGCGGAGATCGTGAAGCTGCTGCGCGGGCTGAACCGGGACGAGGGCGTGACGATCGTGATGGTGACGCACAACCTGGAGATCGTGTCGGCGACGGACCGGGTGGTGCGGATGGCCGGCGGGGTGCTGACCGACGACACCCGTTCGTTTCGCCCGCACGCCCCCCGCCCCCACCTCGCCGCCACTGTGTGAGGGGAGAAACCCTGGCGAACGGCCGGCGTGAGCCGGCTGGTCGTTAGTCCGGGAGCATCGAACGAGTCCTCATCACCTCACGAGCCGCGACCGAGAGGGAGCGGTTGCTGAACCGGACTTCTGCCCGCGGCGAAGTGGTGTTCAGTAGCCGCTCCCTGGCCAATAGTTTTGCGGCATCCGGCTCCGTCCTCAACGGGTTCTCGCTACGGGATTTCGCGTGCTTCGTCGGGCCCGCCGCGGCGGGTATCGTCACGCCCGCCGAGGAGGGTCACCCGCGGGAGTGGGGGAACCCCGTCGGCCCGGCGCGCTCCCGCGATCGGCTCCGTCCGCCGCACCCACACCGGAACGGATCCGGTGGGCCAACCCCCCCAACTGCCGCCCGGTCCAGCCGGCTCCGCCGCCACCCGCCGGCGGCGGTCACCCACGCCCGCCCGACCTCGGTCTTCCTGGTGGCGGTGTCGACCCGGTCGGCCGGCGGGTCGAGCACCCGGTTCCAGGCGCTGGCCCCGCCTCCCGTCCGCCGGAGCAGGGTGGCGTCGGCCGGCTTCCGTTCCTGGGGCAGGAGCCGGGTGTCCCCGCAGTCGGCCGTCACCCCCCGGACCTTTCGCCCGCCGGCGGCGGCCCGGTCGAGGAGCCGGCGGGCCAGGAAGGTCTCGGTCCGGTGCCGGACGGCCACGTCACGGGCAACGGTGGGGGTGGGGCGATGAGACGAGGGACGCATCGAGGACGTCCGGTCTGGGGGCGTGGTAAGCCCAGGGTAGGAACCTCGATGCGTGTTGCGTCGTGCCCCGCGAAACTACTGGCACGCGAGCGGCCAAGGCTTACCGCAGCGCCTCCGCCACCCGCGCCGCATCCGCCTCGTCCACGATCACGAACTCGTTCCGGGCGCCGAGCGCGTCCCAGACCTCGCGCGCCGGGCGGTACGCCTCCCGGACCGCGCCGCCGGGCAGCGGCGCGCCGGTCGGGCCGACGCCGCCGGCGATCACCACGCGCCGCGGCGCCGTCAGCGCCGCGAGGTGCGCCACGTCGCCCACGTCGCGGAGGATGCCCGGCGCGAACGTGCCGAGCCGCTGGTTCTGGTACGGCACGTCGGTCACGAAGCTCGCCAGCGTCCCGACCGCCGCGACTTTCGTGATGCGCGGATCGGTCGCCGCCGCGGTCAGTGCGACCAGCCCGGCCGGGCCTTCGCCGACCACGACGACCTCGGGTGGGCGCCTCCAGCGGCCTTGCTCGGTCATGTCGAGGAAACGACTCACGTCATACGCCCACTGACCGAGTTGCGGCCGGCCGATCCACAAGCCCCACTCGGCCGAGTTGTGGTCCGGCGAACGGCCAACGCGATCGTTGGGCCACGCTTCAACTCCGGTGGCCCGGGGCGTGACCACTACGACCCTGGTGGCGTTGTCCTTGAACCCGGCCTCAAGGGCTTTGAGGAGAGAAGTCGGCCCCCGCTGCTGCGACCAATCCAGATCGACGACTACTACCAACCGGCCCTTACCCGGCTCGCGCGCGTCGTCGGGGATCGGTCCGAAAAGCGCTCGGGCTGTCGCGCCGGGTTCGGGGTTGAACCGGAGCCCGATGTCGCCCGTGTTGTACTTGCTTGGAACCTCTCCACCCTTCGGGAATCCCCCGAGCGTCTTCTCGATCAGCGTTTTGCGGCGCTGGTCGGCCCACGTCTTCCGGCTCACCTGCCCGTCGGGGATAGCGTGCGACTGGAGCAGGCGCTTCCCCTCGGTAGCGGCGAAGCGCGGGATCGTCATGTAGTCCTTCGGGCGCGTGTCGCCGGGCCAGCAGCGCAGCGCCTCGGGGTCTTCGGTCTTGAACGCCGGCTCCGGGATCGGCGTGCCGTCGCCCTCGCCGCGCAGGTGTAGGGCCATCCAGCCGTACATCTCCTCGCGCATCGCCTTGCTGTAGTCGTGGCCGCTGTCGAAGACGGCGTGGCGGACCGCGCCGGGCTTGCGGAACAGGTCGAACACCGGGCGGGCGAACGCGAGCGACCGGCGGGCCTCGTCCACCGAGAACTGCGGGGCGTCGCGGGTGGCGTTGACGACCATGAGCGCCCGCGGCGCCACCAGCCCGAGCACGGCGCCCTCCTCCGTGAACTTCAGCGCGCCCGGCACCACCTCGCACAGGCAGCACGCGGCGCCGAGGTACGCCTGGTAGTTGCCGACCGAGCACACCGGCACCACCGCCTTGAACCGCTCGTCGTAGGCGCCGGCGTACATCGTCTGGTTCCCGCCGCCGCTCGCGCCGGTGATGCCGATCTTGCTCCCGTCCACCTGCGGGAGCGTGAGCAGGTAATCGACGGCCCGCATGTTCTCGTACACCTGGAGGCCGGACAGCGGCAGGCCGACGGGCAGCAGCGTGGCGGCGGTGGTGTCGCCGTGGTACTCGCCCAGAGCCGTGCCGACGGCCCGCTCGCCGGCGCCGAACGCGTCGACGCACAGGACGACGAACCCGAGCTTCGCCGCGCCGATGCAGCGGGCCTGCACGACCGGGTCTTGCTTCGCCCCCTTCCAGTGCCCGTGGACCTGGAGGATCGCCGCCCGCTTCGGCCCACCGCCGTCGGGCAGGTACAGGTTCGCCGGCATCCGCACGCCGGGGCGTGTCTGGAAGCTGACCTTCTTGACCGTGTAGCCGTCGCGCTTGAGCTCGCCGTGGTCCTGCGGGTCGAGCGGGCACTTCTCGATTGGGAACCCGCCCCACGCAGAAAGCAGGTCGGCGCGGAGTTGCTTGGCGCGCGCGTCCCACTCGGCGACGCTGTTCGGCACCTTGTCCGCCTTGCGGAGTTCGGCGGCCTGCGCGCGGACGAATGCGAGGTAGTCGGCGCGGGCGGTCGGTGTGAGCGCGAGAAGCGCGAGGAGGGGAAGGAGGCGGGGCATGGTAGGCTCCGAATGCGGCGGCTCGGGTCGGGTAGCCGCGGGCTTTAGCCCGCGGCTACCGACATCCATCCAACCCGGCGAACCACCACTATCCCCGTGCTGTCCGTGACTCGCAACCGGGAAACCCGACACAGCCGTCCGTAAAATGCCCGGACCCGCCCGCCGAGGAGCCGCCGCGTGCCCGCCAGTCCGTTCTCCCGCGTCGAGACCCAGAACGTCGACTTCCCCGCCCTCGAGCGCGCCATTCTGAAGTTCTGGGACGAGAACGGCATTTTCGCCAAGCGGCGAGACCTCAACCGCGGGAAGCCGCGGTGGAGCTTCCTCGACGGCCCCATCACCGCCAACAACCCGATGGGCGTCCACCACGCCTGGGGGCGGACGTACAAGGACGCCTACAACCGCTACTTCGCCATGACCGGCCACGACCTCCGCTACCAGCAGGGGTTCGACTGCCAGGGGCTGTGGGTCGAGGTCGAGGTCGAGAAGGAACTGAAGCTGCGCAGCAAGCGCGACATCGAGAACCTCGTCCCCGGCGACGCCGACGCGAGCATCGACCGCTTCGTGCAGGCGTGCAAGGACCGCGTCAACAAGTTCGCCCGCGTGCAGACCGACCAGTCCATCCGCCTCGGCTACTGGATGGACTGGGACCGCACCGACGCCGACTGGGCCAAGAGCCCGGACGAGCGGAAGTCGTACTTCACGATGGCCGAGCGGAACAACTACACGATCTGGGCCTTCCTCAAGAAGTGCCACGGCAAGGGGCTCGTCTACCGCGGGTACGACGTGATGCCGTGGTGCGGCCGGTGCGGGGTTGGCATCTCCGAGCAGGAGATGAAGGAGGGGTACAAGCTCGTCGAGCACAAGAGCGCGTTCGTGAAGCTGCCCATCAAGGGCCGCCCCGGCGAGAACTTGCTCGTCTGGACGACGACGCCGTGGACGCTCACCAGCAACGTCGGCGCGGCGGTGAACCCAGAGCTGACGTACCTCAAGGTGAAGCTGAAGGGCGAGGTGTACTACGTCTCGAAGGGCGCCTTCAAGCTCGACCGCATGGCCGGCGGCGCGGAGGAGGACGCCGACGACGGCGCCGCCGCCAAGAAGGGGAAGCGCCCGTGGCTGGACGGCGTGCCGCACCTCAACAGCATCGAGCAGCACTTCAAGTCGAAGGCCGGCAAGGGCGACAACTACGAGATCGTCGGCGAGGTGAAGGGCGAGGAACTCCTCGGCCTCGAGTACGACGGCCCGTTCGACGACCTGCCGGCGCAGCAGCACCCGTTCGGCTTCCCGGCCGAGGTGGCGAAGGTGGTCGAGCAGCGCGGCTGGTGCCCGCCGAAGCCGGCGATGGCGTGTCACCGTGTCATCGACGGCAAGAAGGACGTGACCGACACCGAGGGCACCGGCATCGTCCACACCGCCCCGGGCTGCGGGCAGATCGACTTCCAGTGGGGGAAGGACAACGGCCTCCCGCCCGTCGCCCCGATCGGCGACGACGGCGTGTTCGTGGAAGGCTTCGGTTCGCTGACCGGCAGACAGGCTGCCGACCCGGCTACCGCCGAGGCGGTGTTCGAGGAGCTGAAGGCGCGCGACCGGCTGTTCGCCACCGAGCGCTACGTCCACCGCTACCCGCACTGCTGGCGCTGCAAGACCGAACTCCTCTACCGGCTGGTGGACGAGTGGTTCATCAACATGGGGCCGAGGCAGAGCGAGGAAGGCTTCCGCGGCGACATCATGAAGGTGGTGAAGCAGGTCGAGTTCCTGCCGACGAGCCTGAACGGCCAGGCGCGCGAGCGCGACTGGCTGTGGAACATGGGCGACTGGATGATCTCGAAGAAGCGGTTCTGGGGGCTCGCGCTGCCGATCTGGGTGGACGACGAGGACCCGACCGACTTCGAGGTGATCGGCAGCCGGGAGGAGCTGCGCGCGCGGGCCGTCGAGGGCTGGGACGACTTCGACGGGCACACGCCGCACCGCCCCTGGATCGACCGGGTGAAGATCAAGAACCCGCGGACGGGGCGTCTCATGTCGCGCATCCCGGACGTGGGGAACCCGTGGCTCGACGCCGGCATCGTCGCGTACAGTACCATGCCCGCCGACTGGCGCCCCGCCGACTTCATCACCGAGAGCTTCCCCGGCCAGTTCCGCAACTGGTTCTACGCCCTGCTCGCCATGTCCACGATGATGGGCGACGGCGTCGAATTGCCGTTCAAGACGCTCCTCGGGCACGGGCTGGTGAAGGACCAGTTCGGCAACGCGATGAGCAAGAGCAGCGGCAACTCGATCGAGTTCGTGGCCGCCGCGGACGAGGGCGGGCAGATCAGCGACCCGAAGGGGAAGGAACTCCCGTTCCACGCGATCGGCGCGGACGTGATGCGCTGGCTGTACTGCCGGTCGAACCCCGCGGCGAACCTGAACTTCGGCCCCGGCCCGGCGGACGAGGTGCGGGCGAAGTTTGTCATCAAGCTGTGGAACTGCTACGGCTTCTTCGCCAACTACGCCGCCCTCGACGGCTTCGACCCCGCCGCCCCCGCGGTGCCGGTCGCCGAGCGCCCCGACATCGACCGCTGGATCCTCTCCGACCTGCAACTGCTGACGCGCACCGCCCGCGCCGCGTTCGAGCGGTTCGACGTGATGGCCTTCTGCCTCGCCGCCGAGGAGTTCGTCGACGCGAAGCTGAGCAACTGGTACATCCGCGTCAACCGGGATCGGTTCTGGAGCAACGACGCGAACCTGAACGACGCCGGCCGGCGCGACAAGCTCGCCGCGTACCAGACGTTGCACACGGTCCTGCTCGACCTGTGCCGGCTGTGCGCGCCGGTGGTGCCGTTCGTGACCGAGGTGATGTGGAAGAACCTCGCGGTGGGCCGCACCGAGAGCGTCCACCTCGCCGACTACCCCGCCGCCGACGAGGCGCGGGTTGACGCCACGCTGTCGCAGGACATGGACGCAGTGCTGCGGATCGTGTCGCTCGGCGGCGCGGCGCGGAACGCGGCCAAGCAGAAGGTCCGCCAGCCGCTCGCCGAGCTGCGCGTCGCGCCGGGCTCCGACGCCGACCGCCGCGCCGTCGAGCGGTTCCCCGGGCTCATCACCGACGAGCTGAACGTGAAGCGCGTCACGCTCCACGCCGCTGCCGAGCCGATGCTGACGGCCTCCGCGAAGCTGAACAAGAAGACGGCCGCGGCGAAACTCGGCCCGTTGCTCAAGGACGCGGAGGCCGCCCTGGACAAGCTCGACGGCGCCGCCGTGGACGCGGCGCTCTCGGCCGGCACGTTCACGCTCGCCGGCGTGGCGCTGGAACGCCCCGACATCACCATCGGCTACCTCGCGCCGGCCGGCTGGTTCGGCGTGGTCGATCGCGGCACGCAGGTGATGATCGACGCCCAACTGACGCCCGAACTCAAGGCCGAGGGGCTGGCGCGCGACGTGGTGCGGCTCGTGCAGGACGCCCGCAAGGACGCCGGGCTCGACGTGGCCGACAAGATCGAACTGTACCTCGGCGCCGACGCCGACCCGCTGAAGGCCGCCATCGCCGCGCACCGCGACTACCTCGCCGGCGAGGTGCAGGCGACGCGGTGGAGCGACGCCCCGCTCGCCGGCGCCTTTTACTCCCCGCCCGAGCCCCGCAAGGTGGACGGTCAGCCGCTCACCATCGCGCTGCGAAAGGTGTAGCCGGGTGCCCTCGTAGGTCGGGCCGAGTCCGCGAGGCCCGACGCGGGCGCTCAATCCGACCGACGGGCGGCGGTGAGCCTGAACCCATGTGGGTCAGGCTCTCGACTCCCTGCGTGCGGCTGCCGCGCCGCGGCGTCGGGTCTCGAAGACTCGCCCCGACCTACAGAGGACGGCTACTTCGCCCGCGGGTTGCGGAGGTAGTAGAGGCGGCCGTCCTCGGCGCCGATCACCAGGTCCGGGATGCCGTTGCCGTCGAAGTCCGCCGCCGCCGGGTGCGTGTCGTGGCCCTCGATGTTCGGCTCGGCCACGTCGCCCTTCGCCTCGAACATCCACCGCCCCGGCTCGGCCCGCTGTTGGCGGTAGAGGAGGGCGTTGCGGCCGTTCGCCAGCACGTCCAGCTTCCCGTCGCCGTCCCAGTCGACGACGCACAGCTTCCGCCGCCCGCTGCGCCCGGCGGTGCCGGTCGTCAGCCGGAGCGGGTGCGTCTGGTCGTCGCACAGCGCCCGCACCGGCGGCAGGAGGACGAGGCGGCCGTCGCGGCGCTCGCGGCGGAAGAACGCCAGGTAGCCCTCGTGGTCGAGCATCACGAGGTCGGTCAGACCGTCGCGGTCCCAGTCCACGGCCACCGGCGTGGTGCGCCACTGCGTCAGAAGCTCGGCGCCGCGCGGGCGGAGCCAGCCCCACGCCAGCGTCGGCTGCGGGTCGCGCCACAGCACCTCGATCGGCTGCGCGGCGGCGAGTCGTGGGGCGCGGCGCGTGCCGACGTTGCGGTACCACACCACGCGGCCCCAGATCGAATTCACGACGAGGTCGGGGAGGCTGTCGCCGTCCCAGTCGGCGGCGGTGAGCGTGGTGTAGCCCCACTTCGCCTCGCACGGCCCCTGGATCGACCCGTTCGGCCCGGCCTGGATGCGCACCACCTGTCCGTCCGCTTCGAGCCGCCGCGGCGCCGCCCAGCGCGGCCGCTCCACGTTCGGGCCGCTCAGGTGCTCCAGGAATGCCAGGTAACCCGCCGTGTTGCCGACGATCAGGTCGGTGTCGCCGTCACCGTCCCAGTCCACGGCGGCAGGCGCGGCGAGGGCGCCGACCTTCACCTCGTCGGCCTCCTGGCGGAAGTAGCGCGGCGGCAGGAACACCGGCAGGCCGTCGGCGACGCGGCCGGTGTTCTCGACCCAGGCGACGCGGCCGTCCTCGTCGCCGACGATCAGGTCCACGTCGCCGTCGCCGTCCCAGTCGATCGCCGTCGGCGTGATCATCTGCAAGTCCATGACGAGCGGCGCGCCCGTGTTCGTCTTGAGGCGGCGGCCGGCGGCGTACTTCGGCTCGCGGCGGGTGCCGACGTTCTCGAAGTAGGTGAACCCGTCGAGGAACTCGCCGCACAGCAGGTCCAGGTCGCCGTCGCCGTCGAAGTCGGCGAGGTTGGGGCACGGCCAGCCGAACGTCTCGACCGGGCGGTCGCCGGCGACGAGCTTCACCGGCGCGGCGTACTTCGGCGCGGCGTCGGTGCCGGTGTTGCGCTGGACGTACACGAACCCGCGCAAGGGGCCGCGGGTCCACTTGCCCGTCTCGTCGTAGGCGTTGTCCCAGCCGTAGTCGGTCCAGTCGTCGGAGCCGATGACCAGGTCAAGCGCGCCGTCGCCGTCGTAGTCGGCGTAGCGCCAGAAGTTGCCGCGGACTTTGTTCGGGTGCGGGTTCGCGGGCACCGGCAGCTTCGTCCCCTTCTCCAGCCCGGTCTTGCGGAAGTCGGGGTACTCGACGCCCGGCGAAAGCACCCGCGCCGCGCCGCCGGCGTGGCTGACGAGTACGTTTTGCAGCCCCTTGCTAATGCGCTTGCCGGGCTTGAACACGGGGAACGTGCCGCCCGGGTTCTCGAACACGTACACGCCGTTCGACGGCTTGTCGGGGCAGTTCACGACCAGATCCAGGTCGCCGTCGCCGTCGAAGTCCATCGGCAGCGGCCACGCCCACAGGCCGACGCCGAGGTCGACGACGAGGCCGGGGTGGTTGTACTTGAGGCGGTCGAGTTGCTGCGCCGCGGCCGCCGACGGCACGGCGAGGAGTAGGAGCGCGGCGACGAGCGGGCGCGGCATGGGGGAACCTCCGTGTGGACCGCCATCATCGCCGGGCGGTGCGCCGGCGGCTACCCCGCGACGGGCATTTCCGCCACGCGGAACCGGGCCGACTCGCGCTCCGCCCAGCGGAGGAAGAAGAAGAACAGCGCGCCCGTCGCCGCCCCGAGCCCGGGCATCGGGTCGCGGATGCCTCCGAGGTTGGCGAGCAGGCGGGCGCGGTGAAGAAGGCGAGGAACGACAGCGCCATGGAAACGTGAAGGCGGATCAGGAAGCCGCGCCGGGTGGGGTTGGTGTTGCGCTGCACCACGACGGCGCCGCACACCGCCACCACCGCGGCGACCACCCCGAGGCCGGCGGTCACGAGCGGGACCGTCGGGCCGGAGCCGAACAGCGGGTCGTCCAGGACGCCGCACATGGCGGCGATCCCGGGGCCGACGCAGAAGCACAGGAAGGTCAGGAGGAAGGTGATGGTGTGGTGGAGGTGGGACAGCCGCTCGTCGGCCGTCTTGCCGGCGCGGTAGTCGCGCCGGCCCACGACGCCGACCACGGCCATTCCGATCAGGCCGACGACGAGCGCCCCCATACCGCACCCCGCGCCGAATGCCCGACCCCGCCCTTCGGTGTATTCGTACGCTGGGGTCACAATCTTTTCCCGTCCGCGCCGGTTCCGCCGCTGTGAGTCGGCTCCTGCAGTAGTGTGATGTTTTGAACCTAATAATAAAAGAGTATTTATGCAACAGTATCAGAGAGAATGAGACGTGGCCAGGCTACGGTACGGCCGGGCGTCTGATAGAACGTCTTGCGTGGGCGATGAATCCGGTTCCTGCTTGTCCCTTCGGGCGAACCTGACGACCGGTGGAGACTGACTTCCGCACCCACTCCCCTGGCCCGTTACCTCCCATTTTGAATGCACTTCTCCCCGAGGGTATCGCCATGCGGCCACCGCAGCCCTCACCATGCGACTGCCCGGATTGCCTCGGCAAGCCCGGGCACCCGGACGCGCAGTACCACCGGGAGTTGCGACTCTTCCTGGCCACCTTGAACGACGAGCAACGTCGGTTGTATGCAGCGGTCGAATCCCGCCGCCACGGCCTCGGTGGCGTCGCCAGGGTCGTTCGGATCACCGGCCTCT
>JAFKFQ010000506.1:0-2453 GCA_017308215.1 bacterium
CAGTCTGGTAGCCGCAGGCTTCAGCCTGCGTCACGCGGGCGCAGGCTGAAGCCTGCGGCTACCAGCCCATACACCACCGCCGAAACAACACTAGAAGTCGTCGCCGATCACCTCGCCGCCGCTCCGGGTGATGAGAGCGGACAGCGTCTTTGGGTTGATTGTACGCTGCAACGCGCGGACCGACCCGTCGGCGAACGCGGCGTGGGCCACGTCGGGGAAGAAGCCGAGCACCTTCGTCATGTCCGCCGCCGGGTCGAACGCCATGTCGTCCGGCTTGGTCCACGGCACCGGGGTGGCGGCGGTGGCGAGCATGATCGTGTTCGAGGTGCCGTCGGCGAACTGGGGCAGGGTCGGCCCCTTGAGCAGGTCGAACGCCGCCCCCTTGCCGACGAACGCCTGGTAGTGCGTCTCGGTCGCCTTCGCCTTGCTCGGGTGGGGCAGGGCGAACACCGCCGGCATCGGGTCGAGGAGCTTCTTGTTGTGCGCGCTGTCCCACGGCTCGTCGAGCTTGAACCGCTGGTACAGCGCCTGCTGCTCGACGTAGGGGAGGATGAGCACCCGCCAGCTGAGCAGCGCCTTGCCCGTCTTGTCCACGACCGCCGCCGGCGGGAGGCTGCCGGTCACGTCGTGGTAGTTGTGCATGGCGAGGCCGAGCTGTTTGAGGTTGTTGAACGACCGGGCGCGGGCCGCGGCCTCCTTCACCTTCACCACCGCCTCGCCGGCGGCCGCCGCGAGCGGCAGGTCGCCCGGCACGACGACGCGCGCCCGCGTCTCGGTGTCGGTGGTCGAGAACTTGGCGTTCTTCAGCCCGCCCTTGAGGGCGGTCATCACCACCACCGTGTTCTTCAGCGCCGGGTCGGCCAGCTCCTTCGGCGAGATCCCCTCGAACGCCTCCCGGCCGAGCTTCACGAGCAGCCCGAGCGCCTTCTCGGCCTCGCCGGCCTTCACCGCGGTGGCGCTCTTCACCCGCACGTCCAGCGCGATCTCCTTGCCAATATCCAGGAACGCCGCCGCCGCGTCGGCCCGGAACAGCGGCTGGAACGGCTGCACGTCGGGCGGGATGTTGTCGCCGCGGATCTCGTCCGGCAGGTTGGCGAGCGTGAGCCCGGCGGCCACGACGTGCGTGCCGGTCGCGGCCTCGCGGAGGTACGGGGTGAGCGGGCCAGTCTCGGTCGCCGGGCGCGGGGTGGCGTACCGCGCCGGCAACCCCATCAGCAGTACGGCGGTAGTCGCGTCCTTCGCCACGACCTGCACCGGGCGCTCCTTCCCCAGGGTCTTCTCGACCCCGTCCTTGAGCGCGGCCACGTCGTAGGGCGCCTTGAACGTGAGCACCACGCCGGCGGTCGTCGTGTCCGGCGGGGCGGACACCTTCGGCCAGAAGGCGGTGACCGTCTTGAGATCGTCGGGCGCGACACCGAACATCGCCTTCGTCTGCGTGGCGAGTTCGCCGGCCATCTTCGGGTCGGCGGCGCGGACCGACTGCCCGACCGGGCCGGACCACAGGGCAACTGCGTCGGCGTGGACGAAAATCGCGGCGTCGGCGGGGACGTAGCGGAGCGGCGAGTTCGCCGGGAGCGGCTGGGCGGCGGCCGGGAGCAGGAGGAGCCCGGCGGCGAGGGCGACGGCGGGGGCGACGAGCCGGGGCGCGAGTCGGGTCATGGCGGAACCCTCGGTGCGGACCTCGGACGGGGATTCGGACGCGGCGGGGCGGTCTTGGGGCGGAAATTCCGCCGGCGGCGCCAACCCCGCCGGGCCGACGCCGTTGTACGGGAAGACGCCCCGGCCGGGGCGGCGTTTCACCCGGCCGGCGCAACCCCTACCCCCCGCCCGCGGGGACGTGAGCCGGCCCCGGCGGCGGCCCCAGCCCCGCGGCGCTCGGTTGCATCCGCCGGGGAAGTGGTTAACCTGGATGATACGCACCGTCCGCCCCTCGGGGCTGGTAAACCCGCGTTTGACTTTCACCGAGGGACGACCGATGTTCCGCTCCCTGCACCGCCCCGTCGGCTACCTGGCGCTCGGCCTCGGCCTGGCGTCGCTCGTCCCCCTGTCCGGTCTCGTCGGCACCCCGCCCGTGCAGGCCCAGAACAACGCGCTGCGGGGGTCGTTCATCCCCTACCAGAACCCGGGCCAGTGGCGGCCGCGGCAGGTCGGGTTCGGGATCGGCGGGCAGATCAACGGGGGCGCCCAGGGGGGCAACCAGCAGGGGAATAACCAGCAGGGCGGCAATCAGCAGGGGGGCGGGTTCAACATCGGCGGCGGCGGTGGCGGCTTTAACATCGGCGGCGGCGGCATCGGTGGCGGCGGGTTCGGCGGCGGCATCGGTGGCGGCGGGTTCGGCGGCGGCGTCGTCGGCCAGGGGAACGTCGGCTGCCTCGGCGGGATCCAGATGCAGCAGCAGATCCCCGGCGGCTACCTCGGCGCCGGCGGCGGCATCGGTGGCGGCGGGTTCGGTG
>JAFKFQ010000506.1:2532-3538 GCA_017308215.1 bacterium
GGCGGGTTCAACATCGGCGGCGGTGGCGGGTTCAACATCGGCGGCGGTGGCGGGTTCAACATCGGCGGCGGTGGACTCGGCGGGAAGATCGGGTTCGGCGGCGAATACGGCATCTGACAATCTAACCGCCCTCGGGTTAACGACGAACGCCCGGGGGATACTCTCCGGGCGTTCGTCGTTAACCCCACCCGTCATTCCTGCGGCACACGTGATTCGGGCCGACCGCCGTCCGACCGGCACAGCCGCTACCCGCGAAGGCGAGTCGACGGTCCGAACCCGCACCCGGCGAACCTCAGGTGGCTTGTACCGGCCGCCGGATCGGGTATACTGGTATTGCAATTCGCCCTTGTCTAACACACTGGTGTCACCACCCCGACTCTCACCGCCCGAGGGACGACCGATGTTCCGCTCCCTGCACCGCCCCGTCGGCTACCTGGCGCTCGGCCTCGGCCTGGCGTCGCTCGTCCCCCTGTCCGGCCTCGTCGGCTCCCCGCCCGTGCAGGCCCAGAACAACGCGCTGCGGGGGTGGTGCGTCCCGTACCAGAACCCGGGCCAGTGGCGGCCGCGGCAGGTCGGGTTCGGGATCGGCGGGCAGATCAACGGGGGGGCCAACCAGCAGGGGAACAATCAGCAGGGGGGCAACATCCAGGGGAACAACCAGCAGGGCGGCGGGTTCAACATCGGCGGCGGCGGTGGCGGCTTTAACATCGGCGGCGGCGGCGGGTTCAACATCGGCGGTGGTGGGTTCGGTGGCGGCTTTAACATCGGCGGCGGTATCGGTGGTGGCGGCATCGGCGGCGGCGGGTTCGGTGGCGGTGGCGGGTTCAACATTGGTGGCGGTGGCGGGTTCGGTGGCGGCGGGTTCGGCGGTGGGGGGTTCGGCGGTGGCGTCGTCGGCCAGGGGAACGTCGGCTGCCTCGGCGGGATCCAGATGCAGCAGCAGATCCCCGGCGGCTACCTCGGCGCCGGCGGCGGCATCGGTGGCGGCGGGTTCGGTGGCGGTGGG
>JAFKFQ010000477.1 GCA_017308215.1 bacterium
TCGGCCTTCTTGCGCGCCCGGCGAGTGCGGCCCTTCGGCTTCGCCTCGCCCTCCTCGCCGGCCGGCGCGTCCTCGGCCTTCGGCTCGTCGCTCTTGCGGCTGGCGCGCCGCGTCCGCGGCTTCTTCTTCGGCTCCCCCGCCTCGGCCGTCGTGACCTCGCCCGGCTCCGGCGGAAGTACGACCTCGCTCGACTCCGGCGGGAGTGCGACCTCGCCCGACGGGGCCGGCGCGGCCTCCGCGATCCCTTCGCCGAAGCCGTCGTCGTCCGCGATGCCGGCGGCGAACCCGTCGTCATCGTCGGCCGGCGGTGCCGCCGGGGCAGGGCGGGGGGCCGGCGGCTGCGGGCGCGAGCGCGGCGGCGGGGCGACGGCCGCGGGCGGCTCGTCGAGCCCCTCGGCGAACGGCGCGATCGGCTCCTCGTCCTCGGGGGCCAGCGCCGAGGGCGAAGGAGCCGCCTCGTCGAGCCCCTCGGCGAAGCCCTCGATCGCCTCTTCGTCCACCGGCGCCGGACCACTCGGAGCCTGCGGCTGGAGCCACGACGACGGCTGCGCCGGCTCGCGGAAACCCGACCCGCGGCCGCCGCCTTCGGAGCGGTCCCCGCGGTCACGGTCACGGCCGCCGCGTTCGGAGCGCTGGCGCTGCCCGCCGTCGCCGTACTCGCGGTCGAAGTCGGCCTCGTACTCGGCGAGCGCCTCCCTCGAGAGGAGGTGCTTGTAGTACGCGGGGTCCACGTCCGAGACGTGGAGGAAGCCGTTGCGGCCGATGCCGAAGTCCACGAACGCGGCCTGGATGCTCGGCTCGATGTTGACGATCCGGCCCTTGTAGATGTTGCCGACGTAGCTCTCCTGGCTCGCCCGCTCGACGTAGAGCTCCTCGAGCACTCCGTCCTCGACGATGGCGATGCGACACTCCTCCGGCTGGAGGACGTTGATGAGCATCTCTTTCTTCATGTGGTCTCCTGCCGCACGCGGCGGGGTTAATCGGTCGGGCGGCGCGGGCCGCCGTGAAACGCGACGCCCCCGCGGCGCGGGGGCGTGTCTCCTACTCCACCGACAGGTCGCCCGGGGCAGCGACCCCGGACGCGGCGGCGGGTTGGTCGAAGGCGGCGCGGGCGGCGTAGGCCGGGTCCGCGGGCCGGGTGTCCGCCGGGCCGTCCGGCGGGGTGTCGGTCGGGTCGGCGGGGGCGCCCGCCTCGTCCCGGAGTTCCACGAGTGTCCGTTCGAGCACGCACCCGGCGTCGAGCAGGTCGTCGGCGCCGAGCAGGCGCAGGAGCTCGTCGGCCCGGGCGGTGCCGGTGCTGGTGACCCAGAGGTCGAGTGACAAGACGTTGTCTCGGACGGCGACGCCGCGAAGGTACGGCCGGATGTTCAGCCCCTTCGGGCTCGGCCGCACGCGCTCCACCCACACCGCCGCCTGCGCCGCCAGCCGCGCGCACGCCTCGCCCACCCCGCCCGCCCGGTCGGCGGGGAGCGGCAGCGTGTAGACGATGCGCCGCGGCATCGCCGTGGTCTTCATGGGCACCACGGTCGCGCGCGCGAACCGCAGCCCGTCCGGCGCCTGTTCGTTGAGGCCCGTCAGCACGGCGTCGGAGTCGCGCGGCTCGGTCAGTTCGAGTTCGACGACCTCGTCGCGGCCGACCACGCCGAGCGGGAGCGACTGCGCGAAGACGACGCGCGGCCCCGGGTGGAACCCGGCGGTGGACTTGAACGGCAGGCCGGCGCGGCGGAGCATGCGCTCCAGGACGCGCATCAAATCGTGGTGGCTGAGGAGCCGGAGAACCCCGGCCTTCTCGAAACGGAGGCGGAACTTGTCCCCGAGCATCGGCGTCCGGGCTTCCCGGACGGCTTCGGACGCGGGACGAACAGCGAAGCGCCCCGGCGGGGCGGTCATTCGTCATTCGTCATTCGTCAGTCGGCCGTCCTATCACCACCCGGGTTGGTCGGGTGCGGGGCGGGTGCCGGCCGGGGTTTGAGTGCCCCCCGGCCCGACGGGTCCGGCCGCTACTCGACCGCCTCCGGGAGGATGCGGCGTAGTTGGTCGCGCAACAGATTCTGAACCTGCCGGGCGGTGTCCATTTGGAGCGCCTGCCCGGCCACCTTCTCGGCCTCCGCGACGCTCAGCTGGCGGATCACCCGCTTGATCTCGGGGATCTTCCGCGGGGTCGCGCTGAGCGACCGGAGGCCCAACCCGATCAGGAGCGGGGCGTAGAGCGGCTCGCCGCTCATCTCCCCGCACACGTTCACGTCGATCCCGGCCTTGCCCGCCGCCTCCACCACCGTGCGGATCAGCCGGAGCACGGCCGGGTCCGCCGGGTCGTAGAGGTGGGCCACGTGTTCGTTGTTCCGGTCCGCGGCGAGCGTGTACTGGATCAGGTCGTTCGTCCCGACCGAGAAGAAGTCCACCTCGCGGGCGATCACGTCCGCCAGGATGGCGGCGGACGGTACCTCGATCATCGTACCGACCCGGATGTCGGGTTTGTAGGGGGTGCCCGACTCGTCCAGGTCTTCCTTCACCTCGTTCAGCAGCGTCTTGCACTTGCGCAGCTCGTCCACCGTCGAGATCATCGGGAACATGATGCGGATGTCGCCGTGGACGGCGGCCCGCAGGATGGCCCGGAGCTGCGTACGGAACAGGTCCACCTTGCGGAGGCAGAGGCGGACGCTGCGGAGGCCGAGGAACGGGTTCTTCTCCACGCTCAGCAGGCCGGACACGCTGCTGAACTTGTCCGCCCCGAGGTCGAGGGTGCGGATGACGACCGGGCGGTTCGGGCCGATCGTGTCGATGACCGCCCGGTAGGCGTCGTAGTGCTCGGCCTCGGTCGGGTCGGACGACTTGTTGAGGTACAGGAACTCGGTGCGGTACAGGCCGACGCCCTCGGCGCCGCGGTCGGCGCAGTGAGCGGCCTCGGGCGCCAGCTCGATGTTCCCGAGCAGTTTGATCGCGACGCCGTCGTGCGTGACCGCCGGCTTGCCGCGGAGCGACTCGTACCGGTCGGCGCGGGACAGGCCGGCGAGCCGCTTCGCCTCGTACTTGTGGACCGTCGCCTCGTCCGGGTCGAGGATGATCTTCCCCTCGTCCCCGTCCACGATCACGCCGGACACGTCCGTGAGGAACCGGCCGACGCCGACGACCGCGGGGATCTCGAGCGCCCCGGCCAGGATGGCCGTGTGGCTGGTCGGCCCGCCGCTCTCGGTGGCGAACGCCCAGACGGTCCGCGGCGAGAAGTCCGCGGTGTCCGACGGCATCAGGTCGTTGGCGAGGATGACGACGCGCTCGCCGCCGACCGGGCCGACCGGCGTCGGCTGGCGGCCGAGGAGGGTCGACAGGATCTGCCGCTCCAGGTCGATCAGGTCGCCGGCGCGGCGGCGCAGCACCTCGGCGGCGGCGAGGTCGCCGACCTTCTTCTGCGCCTCCTCGAGCTTCTTCACCTGCTCGCGGATGCCGCGGCTGACGGCGTACTCGGCGGAGTACGTCTCGTCGCGGATGAGTTGTTCGAGCCGGGCGCGGAACGACGGGTCCTCGAACGCCGACTGCTGGGCGGCGAAGATGTTGCCGATGGCCGCCTCGAACCGGGCGGTGTAGCGCTGGCGCTTCTCGCGGGCCTCGGCGGCGGCGTCGTCGAGCGCCTCGCGGAGGCGCTCGACCTCGGCGTCGGCCTGCTCGGGCGGGACGGTCTTGTGAGGAATGCGGACGCCCTCGGTGTCGAGCACCAGGGCCGGGCCGATGGCGATTCCCGGGGAGACGGCGGTACCGTACCTGTATTCCATGTCGCCGGGGTGTCGGGCGCCCGTGGGCGTGGGTGTCAGATCGTGTAGTCTTCCCCGCCGGGGGAGGCGAGGATGTCGGCCAGCGCACCGAGGGCCGCGGCCGCGTCCGGGCCGTCCACCTCGACCAGCACCTCGGTCTCGGGGAGGACGACCAGCATCATCAGATCCCAGACGCTCTTCCCGTCGGCCCGCGCGTCGCCGTGGTAGACGGCGACGGTGGCGGTGAACGTCCGGGCGGCCCGGCTGAACCGGTCGGCGACCCGGTGGTGCAGGCCGAGCGGGTTGACGACCCTCACGGTGCGCCGCAGCGGCCCGCCCGGGGGGCCGTTCGGCCCGTCCCGCGGTGTGCCGTCGCCGGTTCGCCCGTTGCCCGCCATGCCCGCCCCCGCCCCGGTGCCGCTCGGTCCGCCCCCGCCGCGCCGTCACCACCCGGGGGCGTTGTCGAGCAGATCCCAGATCTCGTCCCGCGTCGTGCAGGCCCGCAGCCGCTGGACGAACTCCTCGTTCCGCATCGTCCGCACCACCGCCTCCAGCGCCCGCAGGTGGTCGCCCGGGCGGTCCTTCGGGGAGACGAGGAGGACGAACACGTACACCGGTTCGCCGTCGAGGCTGTCGAACGGGAGGCCGGTCGGGGAGAGGCCGAGGGTGCCGATGAGCCGCTCGGCGGCGGCGTGGCGGGAGTGCGGGATGGCGATGTTCCGGCCGATCCCCGTCGTCCCCAGCTGCTCGCGGCGCATCACCTCGCGGACCACGTCGTCGGTGCTCTCGGGCTGGAACGCCCGGGCGTCGTGGAGGCTCGTGACCAGCTCGCGGACGGCTCGCTCCTTCACCCCCGCGACGGCCGGCGCGTCCTTCGGGTTCACGTCCGCGGCGGCGGTGGCGAGCGCCGGGATGATGGCGTCTTTGACGATGAAGTTGGTGAGCCGCATCGGGTGGGTCTCGGCCGGGGGAGGGGACGCGGCCATCGTCACTTCCCGTCCGCGCCGTTGTGCGACGGGTCCCGGCGGTGGTCCTGCAGTTTCTCCTTGTAGTTCTTGATCTGCTGCTTGATCTTGTCGGAGGCCATGTTGAACGCCGCGGCCACGTCGGCCGCCGCCTCGGCGGCCACGAACTCGTGCTTCTGGCCGGCGACGGCGGTGATCTCGACCCGGACGTTGTGGGCGTGGTCCTGGTGGAGGTCGACCACGACGGCGACCGAGACGAGCCGCTCGAAGAACTTGAGGAGCCCCTCGGACTTGTCGCGGAGGGCGGCCTGGGTCGAGTCGTCGAGATGCCCGTGGCGGGCGGAAACGGTGACCTGCACCGGTGAACCTCGTGTTGCGGGAGAGCCGCGCGGCCCGGGAGCGGCCCTTTGAGGCCGTTCTAATCGTGCTGATTGTACTCGCGCGGCCAACGACCAGCAACGCCCGTGGGGAGACGGGGGCGGGGCGGGCGGCCGGCGCGGCGGTACGACCCGACCTCACCCCGCACCGAGCCCGGGGCCTTCGAGCAGCGCCGTGTTCATCGCCCCGTCGGCGATCGTGAACACGCCGGGGTAACGCGCGTCCCACCCGGCGTTCGCCGCGGGGCAGTACTGGCGGCCGTTCGACTCGATCGCCGCGACGCCGGGGATGTGCGCCGCCAGCCCTGCCGAGTGGATCAGCGACCGGCCGACGCACGTCAGGTCTTGTACACAGCGGAACAGCCCCATCTCCTGGGCCGCGGCGGCGAGCAGAAGCGACTGCGTCTGCCCCTTGCACGCCTTGAACGCCACGCCGGTGTAGCCCATCTCGCGGGCGAGGTGGAGGCTCTCCAGGTCCACCAGCGATTCGTCGATCACGACCGGTTTGAGCTTCGCCGCGGCGTGCATGACGTTCTGCCGGTTGGCCTTCAGGTCGCGCGCCGTCGGCTGCTCGACGTACTGAACGCGGTCGTACCCCGCCGGCGCCTTCTCGCGCAGCTGCCGGAGGAAGTCGAGGAGGTATTCGACGGTCTGGCAGCGCTCGTTGAAGTCGAGCGAGTAGTGCCACGTCGCCACGCCGCGGGCGGCGTTGACCTCTTCGGCGATGGCGTCGACGCGGACGACGCGGTCCACGTCCCAGCCGAGGTCGTCGCCGTTGAGTTTGACCTTCAGGTGGGTGAGCCCGTCACGTCGGATCCACTCGCCGAGCGTTTCCGGGAGCCCGTCGCCGACCGGCGCCTTCACGTCCGCCGGCGTGAGCGGGTCGAGCGCGCCGACGAGGTGGTACAGCGGCATCCGCGGCTTGGGGGCGGGGAGGACGTAGCGGTCGAGCGTCTTCCCGGCGAAGTCCGACCCGAGGTACGGCGAGAGATCGCCGCCCAGGAACTCGGGACCGTAGCACTGGTACACACTGCGGCCGAGCAGCTTGCCGAAGCCGTCGTGGACGGCGGCATCAAACGGGCTGGCAGAGACGAGCGCGGCGAGGACGGGGATCGGCTCCGTGAGGCCGGGCGCTTCGCGGACGGGCGCGAGGTGAGCGAGGAACTGCGATTCAAGGTCGTGACCGAGCTCGATCGGGTGGCCGAAGCCGGCGTGCGCCGCGGTCGTGTCGCGGAAGGCGGTGACGAGCGCCTTCATCGCGCCGAGCGTCTGGTCGTAGGTCAGCGCCCGCGACGGGAACGCCCACACGTTGCTCAGCGGCATCGAACCGACGCCGACAGTGCGCGTCCCGCCGCGGCCTTCGAGCGTCACGCTCACCGTGAGGACGGTCGCTTTGTCGAGCGCGACGCCGCCGAACTTGATCGGCGTGCGGTACTGGTAGTCGGTGTACTCGCAGGCGACATCGGCGATCCGCACGTCGGTCGGTTTCATCGCAACTCCCTCACGCGGGTTCGACGCGGACGGCAGCGCCGGGACCGGCGCCGAGTTGGCGGGCGGCGCTGCCGTTCACCACCGCGACCTCGAAGAACCCGTCGCTGCTGAACAGACATACGAGTTCGCCCGGCGGTGCCTCACCGTAGGTGCGCACCCACGGGATCGGCCGCGCCGGAGCGCCGCCGACGGCCACCGCGACGGGCAACGTCTTCAACTTGTCGGCTGGGATGTTGGTGACGAGGTTCCCGAAGTCGTCGGCGGTCTGCACCACGCCCTCCCACACGCCGCCGAACGTGACGGCCGAGTCGGTCGGGAGCAGTACAGGGGCCGGCAACTCCGGGCCGAGTTCCGCGGGGTCAACCCCGAGGCTCAGGTGCGCCGCGACCGGGGCGAAGACGTCGCGGCCGTGGAACGTGGCGGAAACGGGGTGCTTCCAGAACCGCGATTCGGCGAGGCGGCGCACGCACGTCGGCCCGCCAATGTGGCGGAAGACGTGGGTGAAGAGTCCGTTGTCCGGGCCGACCAGGCGCTGCCCGCCGGCCTCCGCGTAGATCGGGTGCCGCGCGCCGCCGACGCCGGGGTCCACGACCGCGACGTGGATCGTACCCGGCGGGAAGTACGGCGCCGCGACGCCGAGGTAGTAGCTGCCGTGGGCGACGTCCTGGGGGCGGATGTGGTGCGTCAGGTCGTGGACGCGGGCGGCGGGGTTGATACCGAGGATCACGCCCTTGAGCACCGCCGCGTAGGGGGCGGTGTCGCCGTAGTCGGTCGTCAGGGTGATGACGGGGGCGTGCGACATGGCGGACCGTGCCCGGGGACCGCGGTCCCCGGGCTTGGGGTGGGACTACTTCCCTTCCTTCGCGCGGCGCAGGTACTTGCCGTCTTCCGTCTGAACGACGAGGAGCTCGCCCTCGGTGATGAACGACGGCACCTGGATGACGAGGCCGGTCTCGAGCGTCGCCGGCTTGGTCTGGGCGGCGGCAGTGGCGCCCTTGATGCCGGGCTCGGTCTCGGTCACCTTCAGCGTCACCGTCTGCGGCAGCTCCATCGACAGCGCCTTGCCGTCGTAGAAGGTGATCTTCACCGCGTCGTTCTCGCGGAGGTACTTCATCATGTCGCCGACCATGTCCGCGCCGAGGGTGACCGGCTCGAACGTCTCGGCGTCCACGAACACGTAGTCGTCGCCGTCCTTGTACGAGTAGTTGTAGTCCTTCGTGTCGAGGAACACGACGTCCACCTTGTCGTCCGGGTGGACGCGCTCGTCGGTGATGCTCCCGGTGGTCAGGTTCTTGAGCTTGAGGTACAGGATCGCCCGCCAGTTCCCGGGCGTGTTGAGGTCGCGTTCGAGGACGTAGAACAGGGTGCCGCCCATGTTCAGCACCATCCCGCGCCGCACGTCGATCATCTTCGTCGCTGCCATCGGACCGCCTCCCGAAAGCGGGCCGCGCCGGCCCGGTTGAAGTCCCACGAAGGGTTATCGCTGGTTTATCGGAACGGGCTGCGGCGGAGAAGGGCGGCGGCCGGGCCGGTTCGTACACTTCCGCATACCCACCGACCCCGCGGGAGCCCTCAATGTTCGCGCGCGTCTCCGCGTCCCTTCTCGTTGCCGCCCTCACCGGGCTCGTCGTCGTCCCAGCCGCCGCCGACGGCCCGGCCGACAACCTCCCCGACAACGTTCGTCCCGTCCCGCCGAAGGGCGACGCCGTTCCCGACGGGGTACAGGCGGAGATTCGCAAGGGGCTGGGCGAACTCCAGGAACTCATCAAGGCCGCGGGCGACCACCCGCTGCTGCCGGACGTGCTCGTCTACGAGAAGGCGGTGCGCTGGGCGCTCGACTACAACGAGGTGTTCGACCCGAAGCCGGCGAAGGGCAAGACGGCGCCCCCGCCGGCCGGCGCCGTGAAGAAGGTGCTCGCCGCCGGGCTGGAGCGCGCCAAGCAACTGAAGGACGGCAAGACGCCGTGGGCGACGCAGACCGGCCCGGTCCTCCGCGGCTACCGGTCGAAGATCGACGGCAGCGTGCAGCCGTACTGGCTGATCGTGCCGGCGGATTACGTGGCCGCGGCGATGGCCCGGCACCGGCTCGACTTCTGGTGGCACGGCCGCGGTGAGCTGCTGAGCGAGGCGAACTTCATGGCCGGCTCGCCCGGCACCGGCGGGATCAACCCGGTGCCGGGGCAGTTCATCCTCCACCCCTACGGCCGCTACTGTAACGCCAACAAGTTCGCCGGCGAGGTCGACACGTTCGAGTGCCTGGAGCACGCCCGGAAGCACTACCGCATCGACGACTCGCGGCTCGTCGCCCGCGGGTTCAGCATGGGCGGGGCGGCGTGCTGGCAGTTCGCGGTCCACTACCCGACGCTGTGGAGCGCCAACGCCCCCGGCGCAGGCTTCAGCGAGACGCCCGAGTTCCTCCGCGTCTTCCAGAAGGAGGAGACGAAGGATGTGCCGTGGTACGAACAGAAGCTGTGGCACCTCTACAACGCGACCGACTACGCCCAGAACATCTTCAACCTGCCGACGGTCGCGTACAGCGGCGAAATCGACAGCCAGAAGCAGGCCGCCGACGTGATGGCCCGCGAGATGAAGAAGGTTGGGCTGGAGCTCGACCACGTCATCGGGCCGAAGACCGGCCACAGCTACGAGAAGGGTGCCAAGGAGGTCGTGAACAAGAAGATCGACGCGATCGTGGCGAAGGGGCTGTCGAAGACGCGCGACGAGATCAAGTTCGTGACGTACACGTTGCGGTACAACCAGGCCGGGCCGATTGCGGTCGAAGGGCTGGAAAAGCACTGGGAGCCGGCGACGATTAACCTGAAGGTCGAGAGCAAGAGCGGCTATAAGATCACGACCTCGGGCGTCACGTCCTTCAGCCTCAAGTTCAGCCCGAGCGCCCTCTTCGAGATTGACGGGAAGTTCGTCGCCGGGGTCACGAGCATCGCACAACCACCCGCGGTCCTCACTTACAAGTTCGTGAAGACCGGCACGGGCTGGAAGAGCCTCGGCGATACCCCGCCAACCCCGGTCGGCCTCGCCAAGAAGCCCGGCCTCCAGGGGCCGATCGACGACGCCTTCCTGGACCGGTTCGTGATGGTGCGGCCGACGGGCAAGGCGCTGAACGAGAAGGTCGGTGCGTGGGCCGACGCCGAGATGAAGCACGCGGTCGCGCACTGGCGGAAGCACTTCCGCGGCGACGCGCCGGTGACGGACGACAAGAGCGTCACCGACGAGCAGATCAAGAACGCGAATCTCGTGCTGTGGGGCGACCCGTCGAGCAACGCGGTGCTGGCGAAGATTGCCGACCAGTTGCCGGTGAAGTGGACGTCCGAGGGCGTGACGGTCGGCGACAAGATGTACCCGGCGGGGACGCACGTCCCCGTGCTGATCTATCCGAACCCGCTGAACCCGGCGAAGTACGTGGTGCTTAACTCGGGCTTCACGTTCCGCGAGTATGCCTATCTCAACAACGCGCGTCAGGTGCCGATGCTCCCCGACTATGCGGTCGTGGACATCACCACGCCGCCGAACAGCCGCCACCCGGGGAACGTGGTGCGCGCCGGGTTCTTCGGCGAGCGCTGGGAGCTGCTGCCGAACGACGGGCGCTGACCCCGGCTCACGCCCGCCGTTCACCCACCCTGAGCAATAGGCTCTCGATGCGCCGCGTTCTCCTCGTCGGTGCGATACTCCTCGTCGCTGGTGCCGCGGTCGCGGTCTGGTTCATCACACGCCCCATTCCTGCCCCCGAGGGCACCAACCCCGACGGCACGCCGTCCGGCCCTGGGCGGCTGGTTGTGGTCGTTGTGTTCGACCAGTTCCGCGGCGACTACCTCGCGCGCTGGGCGCAGCACTTCGGCCCGGACGGGTTCGAACGCCTGAAGCGCGAGGGCGTGTGGTACTCGGACGCGCACCTCCCCTACGCCTGCACGTCCACTGGACCGGGCCACGCCACCATCGCCACGGGGGCACCGCCGTCGGTGCACGGCATCATCGAGAACGACTGGTACGACCGCAAAGCCGCGGCGCGCGTCTATTGTGCCCAGCCCGAGCGCGAGCACGCGCGCGTCCCGCCGCTGACGGTCGGCGGACAGCCGGCGCGCGGCAGCGGGCTCGGCTTCGGCCCCGACCGCGTGCTCGTCGAAACGCTCGCCGACCGCCTCCAGAACGCCACGGGCGGGAAGGGGCGCGTCGTCGTGCTGTCGATCAAGGACCGCTCGGTGGCGATGATGGCGGGGAAGCGGCCGACCGCGGCGTACTGCTTCGACACCCGCGACGGCGTGTTCCACACGGGCAGCAACTACCGCGACGCGGTTCACCCGTGGGTCGAGGAGTTCAACAAATCCGGCGCCGTCAACCGCTGGGTCGGCAAGGACTGGGCGCGGCTGCGGCCCGACCTCGACTACGACAAGCTTGCCGGCAAGGACGATGCGCCCGGTGAGGGCTACGGGGCGAAGCAGGGGCGCGTCTTCCCGCACCCGATGGGCGACGAATCGACGCCCGGCCCGCGCTACTACGCCGCGGTCGAGACCTCGCCGTTCGGCAACGAGCTGCTGCTGGAGCTGGCGAAGAAGGCGGTCACCGCCGAGAAACTCGGCCGCGGCGAGGCGGCGGACCTGCTCTGCCTCGGTTTCTCGTCGAACGACCTCGTCGGGCACCAGTGGGGGCCGGACTCGCACGAGGTGCTCGACATGACGCTCCGCTCCGACCGCGTCGTCGCCGACCTGCTCGGCCACCTCGACGCGGAGGTCGGGAAGGGGCGGTACGCGGTGGTACTCACCGCCGACCACGGCATTTGCCCGATCCCGGAACAGAAGAAGCTGCCGCACGCCGAGCGGCTGTCGGTGAACAACCTCCTGCCGCAACTACCGGCAGCGCTCGACGAGGTGTTCGGCCCGGCGCCATCGGGGCTGACGCGCTGGCTCGAACTCGACGGCCGCGACGCACAGCAGGTGTGGCCGTTGGTGTACCTGAACCACGCGGCGATCCGTGCCCGCGGCGCAGACCTCCAGAAGGGAACCGACTTCGCCGCCCAGTGGCTCGGCAACCGTCACAACTCGCAGCTCGTCGCCTTCACGCGCCAGCAGATCGAGACCGGCACGCTGCCGCCCGGCGTCGGCCCCGAGCTGCGCCCGCTCCTCGAACAGGTGAGGCTCGCGTACCACCCGGACCGCTGCGGCGACATCATCGTCATCTCGCAGCCGGGCGTGCTGGTGACCGGCTATCCCGAGGGGACGAGTCACGGCAGCCCGCACTCCTACGACACGCACGTCCCCGTCCTCGCCGCCGGGCTGAACATCCCGGCGCTCGGCAAGCAGGACCGCCGCGCATCGGCGCTGCTCGTCGCGCCGATCACGGCGAAGGCGCTCGGGATCGACCCGCCGGCGGGGGCGGTGGAGAAAGTGGGGTGGTGAGCGCTGTCCAATGACAAGCGAAGCGCCTCGCGCCCCGTGTTACGGGGGACGAGAGGCGCTTTCGCACGGGGCGGCCCGGGTTAGAACCCGCTCGACTCGACGAGACGAATCCAGATCGTAGACGTTTTCTGCAACGTCCCGTCGGGAAGATTGAAGTTGTCTTGGAACAGCGTCAGCCCCTTCGGGTCACAGTAGCTGTTGATCCTCGTCGTCCACAGAATGCCCTTCTTGTCGTCGAACCCGACCATCATCATGGTGCAGGAGAAGTTCCGGTTCGCCTGGCCGCGGCACAGCGCGTTCACACGAAACTGCCCTTCGTCGGTCTGGTTGACGAAGAAGTTGTTGACGGTGACCTTGTCCGTCTTGAGCGTGAGGGTTTCGAGGTCGGCGACCTTCACCTCCACGCCCTTGGACGCGTTAACCGGCTCGGTCTTCTCCTGTTTGGTCGGGGGCTGCTGGGGGACGGCTGGGGCCGCGACCACGACCGCGACGGCCAACACGAACAGATAGGTCCTCATCGCGTCTCCCGGGAAGGGGCGCCGTGGCGCCGCAACCGTGTTTCCACACACCCGACGGGGCGCATCCCGGTGCAGTTCCGGGGGCGGCCCCAGAGAAGCGTACGACACCCGCGGGCCTTCGCAAGAGAGATAGGTATCAAGCTCGCGCGGCACCACCTTCGGACGAAGTCCAGTGCGCGAACGTCGCCCGTACTGCCCGCTACGGTGCTGAGCCGTACGGTGATTCGACGCCCTCCGTTATCGAGTTGAAGTCCCGCGGCTCTCACGGCCCGTTGTCGTGCAGGATCTCGCACAGCCGGCCGAGTACACGACCCTCGCGGCCGGAGCCGGTCTCGCGCGACACCGGCACGTTGTTCACGAACATGGCGAAGAACAGTGTCGCCCCGGTCCGCGTCGCCATTGTGCCGGCCAGCGCCTTGCTGCGGAGCAGGAAGCGGTCGTTGGCGGCGTCGAACCAGATGAGTGTGCCGGTCTTGGCGAGCACCTTGCCCCGTGCCGGGCTGTCGCGGCCCACCACGTCCGCCAGCGTGCCGTCCACGCCGAGGACCGGGAGCCCCGCCCGGTACGCCGCCCACTCCGGTCGCCCCGCCATCCCGCGTAGCAGTTGCACCGTCGCCCGCGCGCTCACGCAGTCGGACGGGGCTCCGCCGGCCCCGCCGCCGAACGAGAACGCGCCGGCATCGACGCCGAGCTCGGTCAGCAGTGAGTGGCCCTTCCGCAACCCGGCCTCGGCGGTCGTCTGGCCGTTGCCGACCGCGACCAGGCACGGCAGCGTGCTGGCGTACAGGTTGTGGCTCACCTTCAGTGCCACCGTGGTCACGTCCTTCAGCGGCGGCGAAGTGTACGTCGCGGCCTTCGTGAGCGAACCAGTGTCGCCGCGCGGCGGCAGGCTGGCGTTCATCGGCCGCACCACCGACGCCTCCGCCCGCACCCCGTTCCGCCGCAGCGCCTCGACGAACAGCGCCCGGGCGAACAGCGTCGGATCGTCTACCGGGTGAATCCGTACCAGCGGCTGCCCGCCCGCCGGCACCCGCCCGCGGACCGCGAAGTGGTTCGGCCCGACCGGCACCACCTGGATGTCCGCCTTCGCCTTCTCGTCGGCCGTCATCACCAGCGGATCGACGTGGAAGAATGCCGTCTCGGGGCGGGTGCGGACCGCCGCCGGGTCGCCCGCCTTCGCGCCGGGGGTGACGGTGATGTCGATCACGTTGTCGTTCACGGTGATCGGCGAAACCGCATCCGGGCCGCTGCCGGAGCCGCGGGTGCGGGCGAACAGGCGGTCGTCGATGAGCACGTCGCCCTCGACCACGTTGACGCCGCTCTCCTTCACCTGCTTCGCCAGCTTGTCGAGCGCGGCGAGCGGGTCGGTGGCGGTGAGCTCGGCCTCCGCGAGCCCGCTACCGGCGTAGGTGTGGTCCTTGTCCTTGAACACCGTCTTGCCGCCCGCGTCGGTCCGCCCGCCCATCATCGGGTCGCCGGAGGCGACGAGGACGAGGTCGCCGCGGAGCGTGCCGTTGAGCAGCAGCCCGCGGCGGTAGACGATCGTCTCGAAGACGTGGTCGGCGCCGAGCGCGAGCAGCGCGGCCGCACACGTGAACAGCTTCGTGACCGACGCCGGGGCGAGCATCAGGTCCGGGTTGCGGGCGTACACCGGGTTCCCGTCGGCGTCGGTGACGAGGACGCCCCAGGAGGCGTGGGCGTAGTCCGGGCCGGTGACGACCTCGTCGAGGAGGCTCGTGAGACGCGCCGGCGGGCGTGCCGGGGCGGGGACCGCGACGAGCAGCACGACGGCGACGGCCGGCACCGCCGCCCAGGCGAGGAAGCGCAACGCACGACGCACGGCTGAGCCCTTTCAAGAGGAGTGGAGGCGGGGCGATTCTACCCGCGCGCCGGCCGCCGCACCACCGTCCGGTTGACCACCCCGTGCGCGGCCGCTAGCATTCCATCTGCCCCCTCTCGGACCGGAACGAGCCGCCACCTGCATGTTCACCAAGCGGATCATCCCCTGCCTCGACGTGGACCGCGGGCGGGTGGTGAAGGGGACCAACTTCGTCGGCCTGCGCGACGCCGGCGACCCGGTCGAGGTCGCCCGGCGGTACGACGAGCAGGGTGCCGACGAGCTCGTCTTCCTCGACATCTGCGCGTCGCACGAGGGCCGGGCCTTCCTGCTCGACATGATCCGCCGGGTCGCCGAGTCGATCTTCATGCCGTTCACCGTCGGCGGCGGCATCCGCACGCTCGACGACGCCACCCAGATCATCCAAGCCGGCGCCGAGAAGGTCAGCCTGAACTCGGCGGCGGTGAAGACGCCGGACCTCATCAGGGAAGTCTCGCGGAAGTTCGGTCGGTGCGCGACCGTCGTGAACATCGACCCGAAACGGGTGACCCGCGACGGACGTGAGGTGTGGGAGGTCTTCGTGAACGGCGGCCGCGTGCCGACCGGGCTCGAAGCCGTCGCGTGGGCGAAGCGCGTCGAGGAGCTCGGCGCCGGCGAGATCGTCCTCACGTCGATGGACGCCGACGGCACCAAGAACGGCTACGACCTCCCGATGGTCGAGGCGGTCAGCCGGGCGGTCGGCATCCCGGTCGTCGCCAGCGGCGGGGCCGGGTCGCCGGAGCACCTGCGGAAGGCGTTCGAGGCCGGCGCCGACGCGGCGCTGGCGGCGAGCATCTTCCACTACAACGAGTACTCGATCCCGGACACCAAGGCGTACCTTGCCGCCCGCGGCGTGCCCGTCCGCCTGACGGCGAAACTCACGGCCTGACCTTTCACCCGGAGCGTGTTCATGGCCGGCATGTCGTTCCAGTCCCCGCACCCGATCAACGGCACCGAGCCGGGGCTGAAGGTCGCCACGCCGGTCCCCGGCGAGCCGCAGATCAACCAGCTGTTCCGCACGGTCATGCTCCACAAGGGGTCCGACCTGCACCTCAAGGCCGGGCTCCCCGGGATGATGCGCCTCCGCGGCGTCATCCAGAAGATGCACACGCCGGTGCTGTCGCAGGAGACGCTGGAGAAGCTCATCTACCCGATCCTCCGGGAGAAGGACCGGAAGGTGCTGGACGAGACCGGCGGCGCCGACTTCGCCCACGTCATCGGCGAGGACGAGGCCCGCTACCGGGTCAACCTGTTCAAGCAGCGCGGCCGGTTCGCCGTCGTCGCCCGGCTGGTGAACCAGAGCATCCCGTCGTTCGCCGACCTCGGCCTCCCGGACACCATTGAGACGCTGTGCCACTACGAGCAGGGGATGGTGCTCCTGGCCGGGGTGACCGGGTCGGGCAAGAGCACGACGATCGCGTCGATGCTCGACTACATGAACGCGAACGAGGCGCTGCACATCCTCACCATTGAGGACCCGATCGAGTTCGTGTTCAAGGACAAGATGTCCATCATGAACCAGCGGGAGGTGTTCCTCGACGTGTGCGACTGGCACACCGCCCTGAAGCACGCGGTGCGCGAGGACCCGGACATCATCCTGGTCGGTGAGATGCGCGACTCCGAGACGTTCGAGGCGGCCGTCCACGCGGCCGAGACCGGGCACGTCGTGTTCGGGACGATCCACGCCTCGAACGCGTACAGCACGATCGACCGCATCCTCGGGCTGTTCCCGCCGAGCCAGCACGGCGCGGTGCGGCAATCGATGGTGTTCAACCTCAAGGCGGTGGTGGCGCAGAAGCTCATCCCGGCGATCAAGCCGGGCAAGAGCCGGGTGCCGACGAACGAGATCATGGTCGTGAACCCGACGATCCGCGACCTGATCCTGAAGGGTCAGGACGCGAAGCTGCTGGACGCGATCCGGGCGTTCTACAACGAAGGGATGATGGACTTCAACGAGAACCTGCGGATCCTCGTGGAGCGCGGCGACGTGGACAAGGCGACGGCGCTGGAGTTCAGCCCGAACGCCGAACAGCTGAAGATGATGATCAAGGGGATCAAGGTCGCCACGTCGGGCCTCGTGTAACGCCGAGGAGGGAGTACCGTGTCCGATGCCCACCACGAGTCGAATCGGCACTTCTACGACCGCATCGCCGGCGCCTACGACCTGATCGCCGACGCCAACGAGCGCGCCGCCCGCCAGGCCGGCGTGTCGGCGCTCGCGGTGACGCCCGGCGAGTCGGTCCTGGAACTCGGCTTCGGGACCGGCAACGAAGTCCTCGACCTCGCCCGACTCGTCGGTCCGACGGGGACGGTCGCCGGCGTCGACATTTCACCGGGGATGCTCGCGGTCACCGAGCGGAAGATCGCCGCGGCCGCACCGGCGGCGAAGGTCGATTTACGCGTCGCCGACGCCCGCTCGCTCCCCTTCGCGGATGCGTCGTTCGACGAGACTTACACCAGCTTTACGCTCGAACTCTTCCCCGCCGCCGACATCCCCGTCGTGCTGACCGAGGTGCGGCGTGTGCTGAAGCCGGGCGGCCGACTGGCGGTGGTGTCGATGGCGACCGTCCGCCCCGGCCACCACGTCAGCGCGCTTGAACGCACCTACGTGTGGATGCACCGTCACTTCCCGCACCTCGTCGATTGCCGCCCGATCGACACCGAGGCACTCGTCGCCGCTGCCGGGTTTACGGTCGCGGCGGTCGCGGACCGGGAGATCTGGACGATGCCGGTGCGGGTGGTGACGGCGAAGAAGTGACCGCATCGGGCGAACGGCCGGCGTGAGCCGGCTGGTCGAGTGGCAGATGCCTGTTGCTCCGACCAGCCGGCTCACGCCGGTCGTCCGCCGCGCTCACCGCGCCAGACTCAAACACACCACTTCGCGGTCGTTCCGCACGAACACGCACTTGTTCGCGTAGGCCGGGTGGACCCACACCACCTTGCGGCCGGCGCCAGCCATCGTGTTCGTCGGCTCGATCACCGTCGCCCGGTCGATCTCCTCGTACCCGCCGGGGCTGAGCCGGGCGATGATGAGGTCGCCCTGTTCGTTGAACAGGAACACGCGGTTCCCCTGCGGCGTCAGGAAGGCGTTGCTCCAGCGTTCGATCTGCCCCGGCGTCTCCTCGGCGGCGACCTTCGCCGGGGTGCGCTTGCCGCGCGTCGCCTGCATCGTCTCCCACAGCCGCTTGCCGTCGGGGATGTGCAGCCCGCGCAACTGCCCGTAACTGCACACACCGTAGGCGGTGTCGCCCTCGATCACCGGCGTCGGCATGATCGAGCTCAGGTCGGTCGTCTGCTCGGCCTTCTCGCCCTTCGCCTTGCTCTGCCACACCACATCGGCCTTGTCCGCGCCGACCCGCAGGAACATCGACCCGTTGTAGAACGACGTGACGAACAGCCCGTCGGCGCCGACCTTCCGCGCCATCGGCGCCGTCAGCGCGAACTTCACGTCGAAGTCCTGCTTCCAGATGCGCTTACCGGTGTCCGGTTCGAGCCCGACCACCGCCTTCGCGTGCCAAATGATCAGCTGCCGCTTGCCGCCGAACTTGTGCATGACGGGCGGCGAATAGCCGAAGTCGCCGGGGCAGCTCTGCGACGTCCACAGCTCCTTGCCGGTGTGCTTGTCGAAGGCGATGACGAGCCGGTCCTTCGACCCGCCCGCGAGGCAGATGAGCCGGTCGCCGTCGACGAGCGGGTGCGCTGCGAACCCCCACACCGGGGTCGACGCCTCGTAGTCCTTCACGAAGTTCTTCGACCAGACGAGCTTCCCAGTCACGGCGTCGAGGCAGCGCAGGTCGCCCATCGCGCCGAGCGTGTAGACCTTGCCGCCGTCCACCGTCGGGTGGCAGCGCGGGCCGCCCGGGTAGCTGATCGTGTACGACACCGGGTACGCATCGACCCACAGCTCCTTGCCGCTGGCCGCGTCGCGGCAGACGAGCCGTTCCTGGCCCTTGAAGAGACCCTTCGCAAAGCCGCTCTCGGGAAGGCCGCCTTCGGGCACGAAGTCCGGCAAGTAGAGCTTGCCGCCGGCGATCGACGGGCCGGCGTAGCCGACGCCGCACGATTGCTTCCAGAGCACCTTCGGGCCACCGGCGGGGAACTTCTCGACCAGCCCGTCCTCGCGCCAGACGCCGTCGCGCTGCGGCCCCATCCACTGCGGCCAGTCGTCAGCGCGGGCCGCGGCGCCGGCGGCGAGGAGGGTGAGGGTGAAACAAACGCGCATCGGGTGCTCCGA
>JAFKFQ010000478.1 GCA_017308215.1 bacterium
CCGCCCGCATCCACCGCGAGCGCAACCCGGCCGCGAACTACGCCGCCCGCGAGCGCGTCATCTACCCGACCACGCCCGCCCACCGCGACGCCATCCTGCGCACCGGCGAACTCCCGCCCGCCCGCTGACCCGCGAGGTCCGATGCCCTCTCCGCGTGTCCTCGCCGTCGCCCTCGCCGCCGTCGTCGTCCTCGGCGGCGCGGGGTACGGCGTTTACCGCTACCTGAACCGCCCGGTCGTCGCGGTCAACCCCATCGACGTACCGCCCGCACAGCTTCGCAAGGCGGTCGCGGTGCCGAAGGTCCCGTTCACCGACGTGACCGAGGCGAGCGGCGTCCGCTTCGCCCACCGGAACGGCGCGACGGACATGAAACTGCTCCCCGAGACGATGGGCGGCGGCGTCGCGGTCCTCGACTACGACGGCGACGGGCGGCAGGATCTGTTCTTCGTGAACGGGACCGAGTGGTCCGGGCACGGCAACCCGGCGGCGCTCGCGTCGAAGCCGACGCCGAGGCTCTACCGCAACCGGGGCGACTGGACGTTCGAGGACGTGACCGACGCCGCCGGGTTCGGCGATGTGGTGGTCTACGGCATGGGCGCCGCGGTCGGCGACTTCGACAACGACGGCCGCCCGGACCTGTTCGTCTCGTGCGTCGGCAGGCACAAACTCTTCCGCAACGTGGACGGCAAGCGGTTCGAGGACGTGACCGCCACCGCCGGCGTCGGCGGGCCGACCGGCCTGCCGGAGGTCGGCAAGGCCGAGTTCGATACCTGGAAGCCGCCGATCCCGTTCGGCTCGTCGGCCACGTTCGTGGACTACGACGGCGACGCCAAGCTCGACCTGTTCGTGTGCCACTACGTCACGTGGTCGCCGGCCATCGACCGCGCGATCAACAGCACGCTCACCGGCACGAAGCGGACGTACCAGCAGCCGCAGCAGCTCGACGGCGCCCAGTGCAGCCTGTACCGGAACCTCGGCGGCGGGCGGTTCGAGGACGTGTCGGCGGAGGCCGGCGTCCAGGTCGCCGAGCGCGAGGGGACCGACGCGAACGCCCGCCGGCGCGCCGTCGGTAAGGCGCTCGGGGTGATCGTCTGCGACCCGGACGGCGACGGCTGGCCGGACCTGAGCGTCGCCAACGACACGGGGCGGAACTTCTTCTTCCACAACCGCCCCGGCCCGGCCGGCGGGCGCGTCTACGCCGAGGACGCCTACCCGGCCGGCGCCGCCTACGCCGACGAGGGGCGGCCGCGCGGCGGGATGGGGATCGACTGGGGCGAGTTCGCACCGGGCCGGGCGGCGTGCGTGATCGCCAACTTCGCCAACGAGCCGGTGACGCTACTCGAACGCGCCCGGGGCGGAGCTCGGCTCCGCTTCTCGGACGCGGCGCTGAGCGTCGGGCTGGCCGGGCCAAGCCGGCAGGTGCTGAAGTTCGGGTGCTTCTTCTGGGACTACGACAACGACGGTCGGCTCGACCTGTTCGTGTGCAACGGCCACATCGAGCCGGACATCCCGCAGATCCAGTCCGGCCAGCGGTACGCCCAGCCGCCGCTGCTGTTCTGGAACACGGGCGACCCGGAGTGCTACTTCGAGCCGGTCCCCGAGTCGGCCGCCGGGCCGGACTTCTTCAAGCCGCTGGTCGGCCGCGGGTCGGCGTTCGCCGACCTGGACGGCGACGGCGACCTGGACCTCGTGCTAGCTGCCAACGGAGGCACGGCGCGGGTGCTACGGAACGACGCCCCGGCGGCGAACAAGTGGGTCCGCCTCGACCTCCGCGGCGACGGCGCCACCGCGAACCGCTCGGCGATCGGCGCCGAACTGACGCGCCCGCGGCTACCTGAGCCAGTCCGAGGCGGTCGTGACCGTGGGGCTCGGGGCGGCCGACAGGATCGACAAGCTGACCGTCCGCTGGCCGGGCAAGGACGCGGGCACGCGGACGTGGACGAACCTCGCCGCGGGCCGCACGCATACGCTGACGCAGACCGATCCGAAGCCGTAGCCCGGGTGCCCGATGTCGTCCGCTCCTCCCCCGCCGCCGGCCCGCCGCCGGTGGCCGCTCGTCGTGCTCACACTCTTCGTCGTCGCCGGGGCCGGGGCGTTCGCGGCGTACTGGTTCTGGCCGCGGCCCGGTGACCCGATGACCGCCGCGCTGGCCGCGAACACGCGCGGCGTCGGCTGGATGGAGCACTTCGAGTTCGCCAAGGCGGAGGCGGAGTTCGCCGAGTCGGCGCGGCTCGCCCCGGCGTGGACGCCGGCGCGGGTCAACCTGGCGATTTCGCTGTTCAACCAGGACCAGACGCAGAACCCGGGGAAGCTCGACCGCGCCCGCGCGATCTTCAACGAGATTCTGACGGCTGACCCCCGGAACACGTACGCCCACTACTGCCTCGGCGTCATCGACTCGGAGCGCGGCGCGCTCGCCGACTCGCACAAACACTTCCTCGCCGTGAAGGAGAGCGACCCGGCCGACGCCCACACGTGGTATCGGCTCGGCATGACGCACCCCGACGGCACGCGCTCCGACGGCGCGAAGGCGTGCTTCGAGGAGGCGCTGAAGCGGAACCCGTACCTGAACGCGGCGCGCTACAACCTGTCGCAAATCCTCTTCGCCACCGACGTGCCCGCCGCCGAAAAGTTGGCGGCCGAGAACACGAAGCTGCGCGAGGCGACGTGGGAGGCCGAGGTCGCCACGAAGTACAGCGTGATGGGGAAGTACGCCGACGTGATCGGCCGCGACCCGGCGGTCACGCCGCCACAGCCCATCGGTCCGGTGCCGATGTTCGCCGGCCCGCCGGCGTTCAGTGTGGCGTTCTTACCTGGGCATTCGTGGGCGGCAGCGCCCGGCGGTGACCCGCGGCCGATGACGCTGTTCGACTTCAACCGCGACGGCCGCCCGGACGTGTTCCTCACCCGTGCCGTGTCCGACGGCAAGGGCGTGAAGAACGCGCTGCTGCGGAACGACGCGAACGGCACTTACACTCAGGTTCCGCTCCCCCCGACCGCCGCCGACCAGGGCGGTCCGGCCGTCGCCGGCGACTTCGACAACGACGGCCACCCCGACCTGCTCCTCGTCGGCCCGAAGCAATTGTTCCTGCTGCGGAGCACGGGCACCGGCGGCTTCGAGGACGTGACGGACGTGGCCGGGCTCGGCAAGCTCGACGGCACGTTCACCGCGGCCCGCTGGCTCGACATCGACCAGGACAGCGACCTCGACATCGTTGTCGCGCAGGGCGCGGCGGGTCTGGTCGTGTTCGAGAACGTCGGCGAGGCACAGCCCGGCCAGCCCGCTCTCACCGCGAAGTTCCGCCGTCTGGCCACCGGATTCCCGAACACGCCCGCGTCCGCGTTCGTCACCACCGACATCGACCGCGACGGCGACATCGACCTTCTCCTGCTCGCCGACGGTGCCGCCCCGACGCCCGTGCTGAACGACCGGTTGATGCGCTTCCACGCCGGTCCGCCGCTGCCCGGCGTCGCCGCCGCGAAGTGGGTTGGTGGCGTCACGCTCGACGCCAACCGCGACGAGCGCTCCGACCTGTTCCTGTTGCGGGCCGGCGAACCGCCCGTGTTCCTGCTGTCGAAGGGCGAGACCGGGTTCACGCCGGGGGCGACGAACAGCCCGCCGCTCGCCCACGCCGTCGCCGTCGATCTCGACCTCGACGGCTGGCCGGACGTGGTCGGCCTCGACGCCGCCGGGAAGCCGGTGTTCCTTCACAACACCGGCGACGGCAAGCTCGCCGTGGTGCCCGACGCCTTCGGCGCCGCCGACCAGCTCCCCGCCGCGAGCCACGCCCTCGCCGTCGCCGACCTCGACGGCGACGGGAACCTCGACCTTCTCCTCGCCGGCACCGACGGCCTGCGCGTACGCCGGGGCCTGGGGAACGGGAACCGCGGCGTGTTTGTGTCGCCGACCGGTCGGCGGGACAAGGGCGACGACCGGCGCACGAACGCCGACGGCATCGGCTGCTGGCTGGCCGCCCAGACCGGCGGACACTTCACCTGTGCGGACCGCCTCGCGGCCGAGTCGGGGGCGGGGCAGTCGTTACTGCCGACCGTGCTCGGTCTCGGCCGGAACGAGCGCGCCGATGCGCTCCGCGTGCGCTGGCCGGACGCCGTGGTTCAGGCCGAAATCGGCGTCGCCGCCGCCCCGTACCGGCTGGAGGAGACGAACCGCAAGGGCACGTCGTGCCCGGTGCTGATGACGTGGGACGGGGAGCGGTACGTGTTCGTCACCGACTTCCTCGGCGGCGGGGCGCTCGGCGAGAGCGGGCCGGACGGGTCGATCCGCCCGCCGCGGCCCGAGGAGTCGGTGAAGATCGAGGCCCACCAGCTCCGCCCGCGGGACGGGCAGTACGTCCTCAAAATCGCCGAGCCGATGGACGAGGTGCTCTACCTCGACCGCCTCCGGCTCGACGTGGTCGAGCACCCGAAGGGCGTAGTCGTGTACCCGGACGAGCGGTTCGTCCTCGCGCCGCCGTTCCCGAGCCAGGATCTCCTCGCGTTCCAGGAGCGGTACGCACTGAAGGCGGCGACGGACGAGCGCGGCCGCGACGTATTGCCGCTCCTCCGTGGGCGTGACCTGCGGGCCGTGAACACGTTTGCCACGCGCTCGTGGCTCGGCTACGCGGCCGACCACACGCTGACGCTCGACTTCGGTGCGGTCCCGGCGGCGCCGGGCCGGCGCTGGTGTCTGGTGCTCGCGGGGTGGACCGAGTACCCGTACCCCGAGTCGATGTACGCCGCCACCCGCGCCGGCGTCGCGCTGCAGCCGCCGGTGCTGGAACGCCTCGCGGCAGACGGCAAGACGTGGGAACCGGTCTGCGACCTCGGCTTCCCGGCGGGGCTGACGCGGGTGATGACACGCGAGCTGCCGGGCTTCACGCCGTCTGAGAAGACCGTGCTCCGTGTCCGCACCAACATGCAGGTCTACTGGGATCACGTGTTCCTCGCGCCGGCGGAAGAACTCGCGGCAACCGCGTACGTGACGCCGCTCGAACCGACCCGCGCCTCGCTCGCGGCCCGTGGGTTCATGCGCGAGGTGACACCGTACCCCGGCGGCCCGATCGGCTACGACGACGAGCGGACCGAACCGGTCGCGGTCACGCGCTGGACGGGGAACCTGACACGGCTCGGCGACGTGACCGAACTGCTGACCGCGGCCGACGACCGCTTCGTGCTGTGCGGCCCGGGCGACGAGATCACCGTCCGCTTCGACGCGACGCGCCTGCCGGCGCCGCCCGACGGCCGGGAGCGGTCGTTCGTGCTGCGGACGTGGGGCTACTGCAAGGACACCTCGACGACGACCGTGAGCGGCGGGCGCGTCGGCCCGCTGCCGTTCCGCGCCATGCCGAACTACCCCGACTTCGGCGGCGCGACCCCACCCGCCACCGACGCCGCCCGCTGGCACACCCGCCCGGCCGGCGGGCGCTGACGCGCCCGGCCCGTATGCTATCCCCGCGACCTCGCCCGCCCCTCTCCCGGCCGGCGGGGCGGACCGGTCGCGCGGCGCGGGAGGGGACATGCTGGCGGCACAGCAGGCACTCGGGGCGGACATCCGCCTCCTCGGGGAACTCCTCGGCCACGCCATCCGGCGGCTCGCCGGCGAGGAGGCGTTCACACTCGAGGAGGAGGTCCGCGCCGCCGCGAAACAGCTCCGGGCCGCCCCGTCGGTCGAGGACGCGCGCAAGCTCCGCGACCGCCTCGGCCAGCTCGACCTGCCGGCGCTGCGCGGGCTCATCCGGGCGTTCAGCGTCTTCTTCGACCTCATCAACCTCGCCGAGCAGCAGGCGCGGGTCCGCGCGTTGCGGGCGCGCGCCGAGCGGCCGGAGTCGGTCACCGCCGAGACGGCCGAAGCGGCCCTTCGCCTCATCCGCGACCGCGGCACCGACGCCGCCGGGCTCGCCGACCACCTCGCCCGGGCGCTGGTCGTGCCGGTGTTCACCGCGCACCCGAGCGAGGCGCGGCGGCGGACGGTGCTGGAGAAGCTCGCCGCCCTCGCCGGGCTCCTCGACCGGCTCGAAGGCGGCCGCCCGACCGTCGGCGCACAGGCGGAGACGATGCGGCTCATCGCGGAGGAGGTCGAGGCGTACTGGCTCACCGACACCGTCCGGTCCGCGCGCCCGACGGTGCTCGACGAGGTGAAGCAAGTCCTCGGACTGGTCGAGACGCGCCTGCTCGACGTGGTGCCGCGCGTCTACCGGCGCGTCGAGGCGGCGCTCGGCCGCGTCCTCCCCGGCGCCGACCGGCACGTACCGGCGTTCCTCCGGTTCGGGTCGTGGATCGGCGGCGACCGCGACGGGCACCCGAACGTCACCCACGCCGTCACCGCCGACGCCCTGCGCCTCCAGCAGGAAACAATCCTCACCCACTACCTGCGGCGCGTCGACGACCTCGGCCGCCGGCTCAGCCACTCGGACCGGTTCGCCGCCGTCGGCCCCGGGCTGCGCGCGTCGATCGACGCCGACCGGGCGCTGCTCGCGGCCGCGCCCGGCGGGCGGGAGCATGAGCCGTACCGCGCCAAGTGTCGGCTCATCGCCGAGAAGCTACGGCGGACGCTGGCCTACATCCGCACGCACACGCTCGACTGGGCGAGCGAGGGGTTCGCCGCGCCGCCGGGCGTGTACCTCGGGCGCGCCGGGCTGCTCGACGACCTGCGCGTGATCGCCGACGACCTCCGCCGGGCCGGCGCGACGGCGGCCGCCGACGGGGCGGTGAAGGATTTCGTTCGCGTCGTCGAGGTGTTCGGCGTCCACCTGCTGACGCTCGACCTGCGGCAGCACAGCGGTCGGCACGAGGCGGCGGTCGCCGAGGTGTTCGCCGCCGCCGGCGTCTGCCCGGATTACCTTGACCGCAGCCCCGACGAGCGCTTCGCGCTGCTCGCCGCCGAGCTGGCCGGCACGCGGCCGCTCGTCCCGGCGCGGCTCGCGTACTCGGCCGAGGTGAACGAAGTCATCCTCACGTTCCGCACGATGGCGGCGGTGCTGGAACAGCAGTCGCCGGAGGCGCTCGGCACGTACATCATCAGCTCGACGACCACGCCGGCCCACCTGCTCGAAGTGCTGCTGTTCGCCCGTGAGGCCGGGTTGTACCGCCCCGCCGACGGCGTCAGCCGCATCGACATCGTGCCGCTGTTCGAGGCGCTCGAGCCGCTCCAGACGGCGCGGGACATCCTGGCGAAGCTGTTCGCCCTCCCCGTGTACCGCAGGCAGGTCGAGCTCCGCGGGAATTTGCAGGAGGTGATGATCGGCTACTCGGACAGCAACAAGGAGAGCGGGTTCCTCCAGTCGGCGTGGGCGCTGTACCGGGCCCAGGAGGACATCACCGACCTCGGCCGGCGCGCGGGCGTCGCGGTGCAGTTCTTCCACGGCCGCGGCGGCGCCGTGGGGCGGGGCGGCGGGCCGGCGAACCACGCGATCCTGGCCCAGCCGCGCGGCACGGTGGACGGCCGGCTGCGGATGACCGAGCAGGGCGAGATGATCGCCGACCGCTACGGCCACCCGGCGATCGCCGAGCGGCACCTGGAACAGGTGCTCAACGCCGTCCTGCGCACCAGCTTCTCCGACGACGCGGCGCGGCCGGACGCGGCGTGGGTGGACGCGCTCGACGGGCTGGCGGCGGCCGCGCGGCGGCACTACCGGGCGTTCGTGTACGACGACCCGGACTTCCTGCCGTACTTCGAGCAGGCGACGTGTATCGGCGAGATCGCCGAGTTGAAGATCGGCTCGCGCCCGGCCCGCCGCAGTGCCGCCAAGTCGATCGACCAGCTGCGGGCGATCCCGTGGGTGTTCAGCTGGATGCAGAGCCGCCACACGCTGCCGGGGTGGTTCGGGCTCGGGTCGGCGGTGGCCGAGTTCCTCGCCGCGCGGCCGGACGGCCTCGCCATGCTCCGCGAGATGTACCGCCGCTGGCCGTTCTGGACCACCCTCATCGACAACGCCCAGATGATCCTGGCGAAGGCCGACCTCGTCATCGCGCGGCTCTACGCCGACCTCGTGGACGACCAGGCGCTGGCGGCGCGCGTGTACGACCGCGTCGCGGCCGAGTACCGCGCGACGTGCGACGCCGTGTGCCGAATCGCGGAGCAGGGGAGCCTGCTGGAGCGCAGCCCGATCCTCAAGACGTCGATCGAGCGCCGCAACCCCTACGTGGACCCGCTGAGCTTCATCCAACTGGTGCTGTTGAAGCGGCTGCGGGCGGGGGACGGGCCGCGGGACGAGTTGGTGAACGCGGTGCTGGAGAGCATCAACGGCGTGGCGAGCGGGCTGAAGAACACCGGCTGAAACGGCCGCGGCCCGGGGCGTTCACCCCGGGCCGCGTGAGAGCAGGCTTGTCCGCTTACTTGGTGGGCTCGACCTTGGCGGCGTTGATCAGCTTCTTGCCGTCCTTCTCGCTGACCACCCCGGTGACCTTCACGTCCAGGTCGCTGCCGGCCGGGCACACCTTGCCGTGGTAGTCCTTGAAGTTCTTCTCGGTGGCCTTGACCAGGTAGTAGGTGACGTCCTTCCCGCCTTCCTTGACCTTGACCGCGTGCTCGCACGCCTTGGTCTCGTTCAGGGTGCACTTGGAGCAGACCAGCTTCCCTTCCACGGTCGTGGTCTTCTTCTCGACCTTGTCCTGGGCGGTGCTCGTCGTCCCGGCGACGACCACGACGGCGAGCCCGAGGGCCGCGGCGAGTGCGTAACGCAGCATGGAGATGATCCTGTCAGGCGGGGGCCGGTCGGGTCCTAACCGCCCCCTGTGGGCGCAGAACCCGTCCAGTCCGGCGATACTATACCCATCGGCTCCGGCCGTAGCAACAATCTGCGCAAAATCCTTCCGGCCGTCACAATCAATCGCCCATCGAGTAGCTGACGGGCGGCGCGGCGACGGTCGGCAGTGCCGCCATCTTCCGCAGCGCGGTGCGGAACCGGCCGGTCTCGGCCGTGTGCGTCAGGATCACCAGCGGCACCGGCTCCTTCGCCGCCTCGCCGGCCTCGTGCTGGACCACGCTGGAAATGCTGATCCCCTCGTCGGCGAGGATGCGGGTGATGTCGGCGAGCACGCCCGGCCGGTCGGCGACCGTCAGGCGTAGGTAGAACCGGCTGCGCACCCGCTCGACCGGCTCGACCACGAACCCCTTCCCCTCGCGCGACCACAGCCGCGCGGCGGCGAACGTCGCCTGCGCCCGGCCGACGGCGAGGTCGATCAGGTCGGCGACGACCGAACTCGCCGTCGGCATCATCCCCGCCCCCGGCCCCTGGTACAGCGTCTCGCCGACCACGTCGCCGTGGACCGAGATGGCGTTGAACGCCCCGCGCACCTGCGCGAGCAGGTTGGTGTGGCGCAGCAGCACCGGCGCGACGTGCAGCGCGACCTCGCGCCCGCCGTCGCGGCTCGCGCCCGTCCACGCCTCGGCGAGCAGCTTGATCGTGTACCCGAGCTCGGACGCGAAGCGGATGTCCTGCGCGTCGAGGGTGTCGATGCCGTGCCGCTCGATCTGGTCCGGGCGGGCGGCGACGCCGAACGCGATTTGGGCCAGCACCGCGAGCTTGTGGGCGGCGTCGCTGCCGTCCACGTCGAGCGTCGGGTCGGCCTCGGCGTAGCCGAGCCGCTGCGCCTCGGCGAGCGCCGCCGGGTACGTCATCCCGCCCTCGGCCATGCTCGTGAGGATGAAGTTCGACGTGCCGTTCAGGATGCCCTGGATCGCCGTCACCTGGTTCGCCGCGAGGCTCTCGCCCAGCGCCCGGATGATCGGCACCCCGCCGGCGACCGCGGCCTCGAAGCAGACCGCCCGCCCCGCCGCCCGTGCCGCCTCGAACACCTCCGCGCCGGCCTCGGCCAGAAGCGCCTTGTTCGCCGTGACGACGTGCTTGCCCGCCGCGAGCGCGTCGAGAACCACAGTACGGGCGACGGTCGTGCCGCCCACGAGTTCGACGACCACGTCCACGGTCGGGTCCGTCAGGACGGCCCGCGGGTCGGTCCCGACGAGCCCGGCGGGGAGGGTGACGGGCCGCGGGCGTGCGGCGTCCCGAACGGCGATTCGGCGGAGCTCAAGCCGCCGCCCCGCCCGCGCCGCGAGGCGGTCGGGGTGGTTGAGCAGAATTTGGGCGACGCCGGCGCCGACCGTCCCGCACCCGACGAGCCCGATCCCGAGTGGTTCCGCCATCGCATTTCCCTTGTGAATCACAGTGTTCTTACGGCCAGGGATGAGTCCGGGGGAGGGGTGTTGCGCGGATCTGCGCCGTCGGATTCAGGCGTAAAGGTGGGCAGATTCGCGCCACCGCCGCACCATCCGCCCTCGACTCGTTTTTCAGGCCAGACCCGAAGACCCCCCGCGATCGGCACAACCGCGAGAAACGGTTGGCTCTTGAACTATTCACGACCTACGGTTGGTCTGCCCTCCACCCGGTTTCGGCCCCGGCACGAGACGCGCCACATGATCGGTCGGATTTTTCTGGGTCGGTATGAAGCGAAGCGGCTGCTGGGCGAGGGCGGCATGGGCCGGGTGTACCTGGCCCGCCAGCTCGACCTCGGCCGCGACGTCGTCGTCAAGGTGATGCACGACCACATCGCCACCGACACCAAGTTCTGCGACCGGTTCCAGCGCGAGACGCTGCTGATGGCCCGGTTCCACCACCCGGGCGCGGTGACCCTCTACGACGCCAGCCTGACCGACGCGAACGGCCCGTGCATCGTGATGGAGTACGTCAAGGGGGTGAACCTGGAGACCCTACTCGCCCGCAACGGGCGGATGAACGCCCCGCGGGTCGGGCGCATCCTCGGCGAGCTGTGCGAGGTGCTCCAGGCGGCGCACGACGAGGGGATCATCCACCGCGACCTGAAGCCGGCCAACCTGATGATCGTGGAGCCGGACACGCCGCGGGAGCGGATCAAGGTCATGGACTTCGGCCTCGCCAAGCTGGTCGAGGCCGACCACTGCCGCAAGGTGACCGACACGAACGTGGACTTCGCCGTCGGCACGCCGGGGTACATCGCGCCCGAGCAGGTCCGCGGGGAGGAGATGGACCACCGCGGCGACCTGTACTCGGTCGGCGTGATGATGTACGAGCTGTTGACCGGCCGGCTGCCGTTCACCGGCCCGAACAGCATGGACATTCTCCTCGCCCACGCGACCGAGCCGCCGCCGACGTTCGCCGAGCTCGGGCTGAAGGGGTGGGTGCCGCGCGAGATCGAAGAGCTCGTGATGCAGTGCCTGGCGAAGGACCCGGAGGAGCGGCCGCAGTCCGGGCGCGAACTCGCCGACCGGTTCGACACGGCCCTCGCCCGCGCCCAGGCCCGCATCGACTCCGACCCCGGCCGCCCCGGCCTGTCCGGGGAGCGCCCGCCGTCCGGCTCGCGCCCCGGCTTGCCGCTCCCGGTGGGGCCGGCGGCGACGGTCGCGCTCCTCGAAGCGCCGCCGGTCCCGTCGCGCGAGCAGCTGATGCTCCCGTTCCAGATGGAGGCGTGGTTGCCGGAGCAGATCGCCATCATGAAGCTGCGCGGGTTCGTCCACGACGCCGGTGGTGAGGTGGTGGAGAGCCTGCCGGGGCTGGTCCGCGTCCGCCTCGGGGCGCGGTCCGCGTCCGCGGCGGGGCCGCTCTCGTGGCTCGGGATCCGGAAGTCCTCGTCCCAGCTCGACGTCGAACTCCACATCCGTCACGCCGACCCCACGCAGTCGAGCCGCCTGACGCTCGACGTACTCTTCCGCCCCAGCCACCCGACGCAGCTCGCCGACACCGTCTGGAAGCAGCGGTGTAACAGCGTGTTCGTCGAACTCCGGTCGTACCTGATGGGCCGCAGCTAGCCACTTCTCGGTACAATCCCCTCCACGACGCGGGTTCCCCGATTCCGCCCGCGCGGGTTTAGACCCGCCGCGGCCGGGGGTATCCCCGGCGTACCACGTTCGGCACCGTTCGCCCGATCCCCGTGCCCCGTTCCCGGAGGTCCGTGACGATGTCCCGTTCCCTGTTCGCCGCCGCCCTCGCCGCCCTCATCGGCGGCAACGCCCTCGCCACCGACTTCCCGCTCAGCGGCGGGAACACGAAGGTCGAGTTCGTCGGCACCAAGCCCGGCGGCAAGCACACCGGCGGGTTCGCCAAGCTCGACGGCAAGGCCACCGTCGGGGCCGACGCGACGACGCTGACGATCGACGTGACGATCGACACCGACTCGCTCCACAGCGACGACCCGAAGCTCACCGGGCACCTCAAGAACCCCGACTTCTTCTCCGTGAAGGACTACCCGAAGGCGACGTTCAAGAGCACGAAGGTGGAGAAGTCGGCGACCGGGTACACGGTGACCGGCGACCTGACGATGGTGGGCAAGACGAAGTCGGTGAGCTTCCCGGCGGCCGTGACCGCGACCGCCGACAGCTTGCGCCTCGCCAGCGAGTTCAAGATCAACAAGGGCGACTGGGGCATGAACTACGGCAAGGGGAAGATCGACGACGAGGTGACGCTGAAGGTGACCGTGACCGCCACGAAGTAATCGTGAGGCCGCCATGCCGCTGCTCCCGCCGACGAAGGACGTTCTCGACGCCCTCCACCAGACCGCCCTGCCGGCCGCGGCTGGGGCGGCACTGGTGACGGCGGCGTTCCTGTCCCTCGGCCGGTGGGCGGCGGCGCTCGGCGCGGCGCTGGCGGTCGCGGTCGGCTTCGGGTGGGCGAACTACACCTTCGACGTGCTGAGCTGGTCGGGCACCGGGCGCGTCATCCCGTGGTACGCGGAAGACGGTGCCCCCGCGTGGCACCGGTTGCCGCGGGCGGCGGCGTTTCTGCTCGTCGCGGGCCTCGTCTCTCGCTGGCTCGGGCTCCTTTCGGACCGGTTGTTGACCGAGCGCTACTGGTGGGGGGCGAACCTGTTCACCTGGGCCGTGCGGGTCGCCTCGGTCGCGGTCGTCGCCCCCGGGCTGGTCCCCGACGCCGCGGCGGCCGATCACGTCTGGCTGCGGCCGGCGCTCGTCGTGGTGATGCTGGCGCTGTGGGTCGTGCTCGACGGCGTGGCCCGCACGAATACGGGCACCGAAGTCGCGGCGTACCTTGCGGCGACGTTCGTCGTGGCCGGGGCGGTACTGCTGTATGCCCACTCGGCCCGGTTCATGGACGTCGCGGTGATGTGCGGCTGCGCCGCCGCGGGCGTGGCTGTCGCCGCGTTCCCGACGCGGGCCGACGCCAGTGGCGCGGTGCCGCTCGGGGTGGTCGGGCTGCCGGCGCTGATGCTGCACGGCCGTGTCTCGCTCGACAGTCAGGTGCCGGTCACGTCGTTCGCGCTGGTCGCGCTCGCGCCGCTGGCGCTGCTGCCGTTCCTCATCCCCGCCGTCGCCCGGCGGCCGCGCTGGGTGGTGATCCCGCTGCGGGCGCTGCTCGTGCTCGCGCCGCTCGTCGCGGCCGTCGTCCTCGCCGCCCAGCACGAGAAGCTGGCGTTCGAGGAGGAGTGGTGAGGGCGGGTCGGCTTCGTAGACTACCGGCACCGTATCCCGTCCCGCCCGGTGACCGGCCATGTTCCTGCTCAGCGCGTTCGCCGACGAAATCTCGCCCGACCCCCGCGTTCAGGTCTCCGTCCTGAAGGCGAACCGGGTGCGGTTCATCGAGTTCCGGTCGATCTTCCAGACCAACGTCCTCGCGCTGTCGGACGAGCAGGTTCGTGAGTTCAAGAAGCTGATCGACGGCGAAGGGATCGGCCTGTCTGCGATCGGCTCGCCGGTCGGCAAGTACGCGGTGGACCAGCCGTTCGAGCCGCACCTCGACAAGCTGAAGCGCGCGATCGAGTTGTGCGCCGTATTTGGCACGCCGAACGTCCGCGTGTTCAGTTTCTACCCGCCCGGCAACGACCCGAAGTTCGACCCCGCGAACTGGCCGGCGCACCGCGACGAGGTGTTGCGGCGGATGCGGACGATGGCGGAGCTCGCCGCGGCGTCGAAGGTGGTGCTGCTCCACGAGAACGAGCACCGCATCTACGGCGACTCGCCGGAACGCGTCCGCGACATCCTGAGCACGGTGAACAGCCCGGCGCTGCGCGGCGCCTACGACGCGGCGAACTACGCCTACTGCGGCTACGACCCGGTCGCGGGCTGGGAGCTGACGAAGGAGTGGACCACCCACTTCCACATCAAGGACTGGAAGACCGGTGGACACGCCGCGGGGCACGACCACGGCGTCCTCGCCGGCCACGGCGACGGGAACATCCCGCACAGCATCCGCGACGCGGTCAAGCGCGGCTACCGCGGCTACGCCGTGATGGAGCCACACCTCCGCGGAGGCGGCCCGACCGGTGGCGTGACCGGCCCGGACCTGTTCGCGCCGGCCGTCGAGGCATTCCGCGCCATCCTCCGCGACTGTGGTGGGCAGGAGGGGTAGGCCAGAGAGAACCGAGGGCAGATGCCAGAGACCGGAGGACGGGTCTGGCCGGTTCTGCCTTCTGTGGTCTGTCTTCTGTCCTCGGACTTCTTCCGCACGATGCTCACAGTTCATTTGCGCGTCAACGACGCGGCCACCGGCCGCCCGACGCCGGTGCGGCTCCGGGTGTCGGGGCCGGACGGGACGAACTACGCCCCGCTCGGTCGCTTCACCGACTTCCCCGCCGGCGTGAACGAGGACGTCGGCGGCGGGCTGCGGCTCGGCCGCGAGGCGTGGTTCACGATCGACGGCGGTTGTGAAATCCTGCTGCCGGCCGGCGTCCCGCTCCGCGTCCAGGCGACGAAGGGGCCGGAGTACCACCCGCTCGACGCGACCGTGACGCTCGGCGCCGGTCAGCTGGCGCTGCGGTTCGCCGTCGAGCGCTGGCACGACCGGCGGGCCGACGGGTGGGTCAGCGGCGACGGGCGGTGTCACTTCCTGCCGCCGCACGCCGCGCTGCTCGACGCGGCGGCGGAAGACGTGGATGTGGTGAACCTCCTCGCGGCGGTGCAGCCGTACCCGAGCATCGACGGCACCGCGTACCGCACCGTCCCGCACCTCGCCGCGTTCAGCGGGCAGGGGGCGGCGCTCGAAGCGACCGGGCGGCTGGTCGCGGTCAACACGCTCAACGCCCACCCGGCGCTCGGCACGGTCGCGTTGCTTCATTCTCACCGGCCGGTCTTTCCGCTCACGTTCGGCGGCGAGGACGCGGACGACTGGGGCGTCTGCGACTGGTGCGACCAGTGTCACCGCAAGGGCGGGCTGGTCGTGTGGGCCGAGGCGTTCCAGCGCCACGCCGGGCTCGTCGGCGGGGAGGCGCTCGTCGCCGCGCTCCTCGGGAAGGTCGACGCGATTGAGGTCACGGGCGGCACCCGCTCGGCGGTGCTGCCGTGGGTCTACCGGCTGTGGACCTCGGGCTTCCCGATTCCGCTGGTCGGGGCGAGCGGAAAGGACAGCAACCGCGTCCCGCTCGGCGCCGTCCGCACCTACGCGAAGCCCGACCCGACGGAGCCGAACCGCTACAAGGGCTGGGTCGAGGCGGTGCGGGCGGGGGGCTCGTTCGTGTCCGCCGGCCCGCTCGTGGGGCTCTCGGTCGAAGGCGGCCGCGCCCGGGTTAGCGCCCGCTCACTCGCCCGTACCGACGCGCTCGAACTCCTCGCCGACGGGGATGTGATTGCCCGGGCGGGTGTGACCCGGGACGGGGCGACGTTCGTGGCGGAACTCGACGTGCCGGTCCCGTCGGCCGGCTGGCTCGCGGCCCGGTGTGTGCCGACCGGCTCGGCCGGGTTCGCTCACACGTCCCCGGTTCGACTCGGTCCGTCGGACCGGTCCGGCGATGCGGCAACCGCCCTGCGCCCGCTCGTCGAAGCGACCCGCGAGTGGGCGGAGGTCGCGGGGCGGTACGAAAACCCGCGGCGCAAGCAGGCGCTGCTCGACCGCTGCGCCGACGCGCTCGCCCGCCTCGCGGGCAGGTCGTGAGCCGGGAAACCCGTCCGTCGGCCTCACCTCGTGCCAGCCAGGTGGTACGTTCATAACACGACAAGACCGGACGAGGCACGACGTGCGCCCGTCCGGGATCGGCCTTCTCCGCCCAAAGGCCCACATGTCCGAGACCGACCCCGGTTCCGACGCGACCGACCCGGCGAACCGGGAGCTGGTCGCACACCTCGACAACACCCCTCTAGCGGTCATCGCCTGGGACGCGGAGGGTCGAGTCCGGCGGTGGAACGACCAGGCCGAACGGGTCTTCGGGTGGACCGCTGCCGAAGCGGTCGGCCGGTACTCCCTCGAACTAATCCCGCCCCACCCGGACGACCTCCCCCGGGTCGCCGAGCTGGTCAGCGAGATGCTGGCCGGACGCCGCCCGTGCGCGGTCATGCGGAACCGCAACGTCACGCGCACCGGGCGGGTGGTGTGGTGTGAGTGGTACAGCTCCGTCCTCTTCGACGATCACCGCCGCCCGACCTCGCTGCTATCCCTGGTTCTGGACGTCACCGAGCGGGTCGCGGCCGAACAGGCGCTGGGGCGCGAGGAAGCCCGCCTGCGTCAGTTCCTCCACAGCGCCCGCATGATCGGCTGGGAGTGGGACTACGCCGCCCACCGGTTCGCCGCGACCGGTGACCTGGCGGCGTTCTTCGGCCTTCCGGCGGGTGCGGAGTACGCCACTCGGGATGTGGTGTCGGCCGCGGTCCTCCCGGCTGACCGGCCGGCGCTCGAGGCTGCGGTGCGGGACGCGGCCCGGACGGGCGACGAGTTTCGCAACCACTTCCGGGGCGCCGTGCCGGGGCCGGACGGGCGGGAGCGCTGGTACTCGACCCGCGGCCAGGCTCTCCTCGACCCGGACGGGCGGCCGGAGCGGGTGGTCGGGGTGACGACCGACATCACCGACCGGAAGCGGGCCGAGCAAGAGCGCGAGACGCTGGACCGCCAGCTGCTCGACGCGCAGAAGTGGGAGAGCCTTGGGGTGTTAGCCGGCGGCGTCGCGCACGACTTCAACAACATCCTCACCGTCGTCCTCGGCAGCGCCGGGCTCGCCCGCCGGCACCTCGCGCCGGGCTCACCCGCCGCCGGCTGCCTCGACCAGATCGAGCAGGCGGCGCACCGGGCGGCCGGGCTCTGCCGGGAGATGCTCGCCTACGCCGGCCGCGGGTCGGCGCCGGCGGGCACGACGGACCTATCGCGGCTGGTGGCCGACTCGCGCGGGCTGCTCGAGGTCTCCGTGATCCGCCGGTCGGGCCTTCGGTTCGAGCTGGCCTCCGGCCTGCCGCCGGTGCGGGCCGACGCGGACGCGGCCCGGCGGGTGCTAGTGAACCTGGTGATGAACGCCGGCGAGGCGGTCGGCGAGGGCGGCGAGGTCGTCGTCACCACGGGGCTCGCCGAGGTGACCGGGGTGGAGGAGCCCGAGCACTTCCGACTGCCGCCGGCCCCCGGCGTGTACGTCCGCCTCGCCGTG
>JAFKFQ010000507.1 GCA_017308215.1 bacterium
AGCGACGTCCCGGGGTGGAGGCCCGCCCGCGGATGAGGGCCCGACGGGGAGCCGGGGGGATCGGCTCGGCCAGACGTGCCGGAAGAAGATCGGGGAGGGGTTCGGGTGGCTCGAGTCGGGCGCCGGGCGGGGCCTGCAACCTGGTCCGGATGCGGTCGCTCAAGCCCGCGTGGCGGGCCGACCGAGCGGTTGGAAGGAGCGGGGCCGACGACGGCCCGGCTGGCCCGGTACGTCCGCCCCGACCGCGAGCCGTGAGGGACCGGTCGCGTTTTTCGGCACCCTGCTAGGAATGCTTGCTTGCCGAGCGGTTTCCATAACTCCCCTCTGCCGGGCTCGGTGTCGAGAGCCCTGCCGCTTTCGCCGAAGATGGTGGCAACTACTGTGAAAGGCTGCCCTACCACGCCAAGACACGCAGATGAACGACGACGCTGCCCTGTTCGCCGCCGCACTGGCGCACCCGGACGCCGACACCCCGCGCCTCGTCCTCGCCGACTGGTTCGGCGACCACGGCGAGGATGAACTCGCGTGGGCGCTGCGGACCGTGCCGGGGATCATTCCGGTCCTCGCCGAGCTGACGCGCTGGGACCGGATGCCGGCGGCGCCGACGCACGAGTTCAAGAACGGTCACTCCGTCAACCGCTTCGAGTCCCAGTACTGGGTTGAATTTCTGGTGCGCTACCGCGACCAGTTTCCCGAACCGCCGGGTGTGCCGGTCGGGTACGACCCGGACACCGGTTGGACGACGCCCGACCCGCCGGAGCGGATCGGACCGGCGGGGTTCCTTCAGGCGTGGCAGGGTTCACGGCGGCGGTCGATCGCCGGACTGCGGGCGACGATGGCCGGCATCGCCGCCGGCTGGCGCAACCAGCCGGTCGCACTGTCAGCCGGTGACGAGCCGCGGGCCGTCGAGGAGCGGGCGCTGCTCTTGCACGAATTGGTGCTATGCGGGTGCGGGCCGGGCGTGATCCCGGGCGGAGCGCGGGCGTGGGAGGCCCTCAAGGCGGCCGGGCACCCGCTGTTCCGGCTGCCAGACCGTCTACTGGGGGTCGAATCCGAGCACGTCTTGAACAGTTCCCCTCCGCTCCCGGCCCGGGCGGTGGTGGAGTCTAGCGCGGTGGTGTTCTCTGACCGCACTCCGCCGCCGGAGTCGTCAGCGTGGGCGGCGGTGCGGCGCTGGGCGGACGAATCAAACGGCCGGCTGAACGGGCGGGAGTTCAATCTGATGGCGCCGCACCACGCCGACGGCGAGTGGACCGGTTGGTTCCGCGCGCTCCCGTTCGTGCCGCTCCGGCAGGCGGCGACCGTTGCGGTAGTCGAGCCGGCGGCGGCGTTCCTCGCCCTCTTTTCCGCCGACCGGGCGGGTGGGGCGTATTCCCCGCCCGCCGGCGCCGCGTACCCACGGTTGCACGCCTGGGAGTCGTTCGGCTGGCTCGCCGGGGCGGACCCGGACGCGCCGTGTGCAGACGTTGCGGCTCTCGCCGACCGGTGCCGGTGGTACACGTTCGACGGCGACTGGTTCTACCACGTCGCCTGGGATCTCGGGCTGGTCTGCGCCCGCCCGGACGGCCACAGCGTCGCCGTGCTCGCCGCCACCGACACCGACTGACAGCCGGAGTTTCGCCGCGTGAAGCCGTCCCGCCGCGACCTGCTCGCCGCCGCACCGCTCCTCGTGACGGCGGGGTGTCACTCCGACCCCGCGCCATCGCTCCCACCCGGCGAGATCATCGGCGCGTCGGACGCTATCGGCCACCGGCTGCGCGACGGATGGCGGCCCGTCCCCGTCGCCGGTGCGTGGAGCGAACACCGCGTCGTGATCGTCGGCGGCGGGGCGGCGGGGCTGGCGGCGGCGTGGCGGCTGCGGCGGCGCGGCGTCACCGACTTCGCGCTCCTCGAACTCGAACCCGTCCTCGGCGGTACGGCGCGCGGGGGCGAGTCGGCGGCCGGGCCGTTCCCGTGGGGCGCGCACTACGTCCCCGCGCCGCTCGCCGGGAACCCGCTGCTGGTGGAACTGCTGCGGGAGATGGGCGCCATCGAGGCGATGAACGCCGACGGCTCGCCGGTCATCGCGGAAGGCGTGCTGTGCCGCGACCCGCAGGAACGGCTGTTCTTCCGTGGGCGGTGGTACGACGGGCTCTACCTCCACGCCGGCGAGTCGCCCGACGATACCGCGCAGCTGCGACGCTTCCACGCCGAGGTGTGGAAGTGGGCCGGCTGGCGCGATGCCCAGGGGCGACGGGCGTTTGCCATCCCGGTCGCCACGGGGTCGGACGACGCGGCGGTGGTGGCGCTCGACCGACTCTCGTTCGCCGACTGGCTCGGGGCGAACGGGTTCACGTCGTCGCGCGTGCGCTGGCTCGCCGACTACGCCTGCCGCGACGACTACGGCATGACCGCCGAGCAGACGAGCGCGTGGGCGGGACTCTTCTACTTCGCGTCGCGGGTGAAG
>JAFKFQ010000479.1 GCA_017308215.1 bacterium
CCCCTCGCGCGTGTGCCGCCGCGAGGGCGCCGGCCGCCTGCGCGCCCAGCCGGGCGGCCCACGCCGGGCGGACCGTCCCTTCCCGGCGGAGGTAGTCCGCGAGGCTCTCGCCCTCCAGCAATTCCATCGCCAGGAACGGGACCGTCTCCCCGCTCGGGCCGGTCGCCTCGCCCACCTGGAACACGGTCACGACGTTGTCGTGCTTGAGCGCGGCGACGGCCCGGGCCTCGCGCAGGAACCCGGCCCGGGCCGCCGACCGGCGGGCGAGGCGCGGCGGGAGCACCTTCACCGCCACCGGGCGGTTCAGCAACTCGTCCTCGGCGAGGTAGACCAGCCCCATCCCGCCGGCGCCGAGGAGCCGGACGACGCGGTACGCGCCGAGCGTCGTCGGGTCGGCGGCCGGGCCGGCGGCGGGCGCGTCGTCGCCGTCGGCCGAGGCGCTCAGGTCGAACCCGGCCGGGGTGAACTGGCCGGCCATCTCCTCGATCCGCGAGACCATGTCGCCCAGGTCGGGCGCGTCGCCGGGCGGGGCCGGGCCGGTGCGGAGCGCGGCCGTGAGCCGCGCGTCCACCTCCAGCCCGTCGACCAGCCGCTGACACGCCGCGCACGACTCGAGGTGTGCCTCCAGCGCGGCCATGCGGGCGTCCGCGAGGCGGCCGACGAGCATCGAGTCGTAGTCGGCGGCGTTCGGGCAGGGGTCGGTCGGCATGGCTAGCGGTTCAGCAGGTCGCCGAGCTCCCTCGACAGGTGAGCGGTCACCCGCAGCTTGGCCTTGTACACCGCCGCGACCGACACCCCCTCCTCGGCCGCGACGGCGGCGGCCGGGCGGCCCTCCACGACGTGCTTCCAGAACGCCTGCCAGGTCGAGGCGTGGAAGTTGCCGCGGAGCGTCGGCAGGACGTTCCGCAGCAGATGAGCCCGGAACTCGGCCTCCTCGACACCCACGCCGGTGTCGGGCGGGTCGTCCGCGTCGGGCAGTTCGGCCGGGTCGCGGGCCGGGTCGAGCGGGAGCCTGGCCCGCCGACGCCGCTCCACCCAGCGGCGCCGGGTGACGGTCCACAGCCAGCCGCGGAACCGCCCGTGCGTGTCGTAGTCGAAGGTGGGGAGCTTCTGGACGAGGACGGCGAACACGTCCTGGACGAGGTCTACGGCGTCCTCGTGCCGAAGCCCCATCTGCCGCGCCCAGCTGTAGAGGAGGGGCGAGTACACGCGTACGAACCGCCCCCACGCGTCCGCGTCGCCGAGCTCGCGCACCCGCGCCAGCAGCGTGGTGGAGGTCGTGTGCATCACCCGTTCCGTCGGCCCCACGGCGACACCGGAGAGGTGCGTATTCTACCGCGCCGGCGGACCCCGGGGCCATCGCGCCGCGCCGCCGTGTCTCGGTACAGCCCATCTTCGCCCCGCGCTTGGGCGAACTCGTCACCGGACTGTGCGGGCCGTAATCTGCCGGTCATGGGACGAGACGACCCCGGGACGCCTTCGCCCGCCGAGGACGGCCCGCCGCCCGCCGGGCCGGGCGGCCCCCGGCCGTGGGTGGTCGCCGGGTACGCGACCGCGGCCGCGTTCGTCGTCTACTTCTGCGCCTACGGCGTCCGCAAGCCGTACGACGCCGTGACCTTCACCGGCGAGCACTTCCTCGGCTCCCGCCTCGACCTGAAGACGGCGTGCGTCCTCGGCCAGATCCTCGGGTACATGGCGTCGAAGTACGCGGGGGCGCGGGTGTGCGCCGAGGTGCCGCGCCCCCGCCGGGCGGCGGTGCTCGCCGGGTGCGTGCTGTGGTCGGAGGCGGCACTCGTCCTGTTCGCGCTCGCCCCGCCGGCCCTCAAGCCGCTCGCCATGCTCGCCAACGGGCTGACGCTCGGCGTCGTGTGGGGGCTCGTCGTCCGCTACCTCGAGGGCCGGCGGCTGACCGACGTGATGCTCGTCGGCATGAGCGCGTCGTTCATCCTCGCCGGGGCCGTCGCCAAGGACGTCGGCCTCGCCCTGCTCACCGGCGGCGGGCTGTCGGAGGAGTGGATGCCGGCCGCCGCCGGCGCGCTGTTCCTCGGCCCGTACCTCCTCGCCGTGCGCCTGCTCGACCGCGTCCCGCCGCCGTCGGCCGCCGACGTCGCCGCCCGGGCGCCGCGGGCCGACATGACCGCCGCCGACCGCCGCGCGTTCCTCCGCCGGGTCGGGCCGGGGCTGTTCCTGCTGTTCGCCGCGTACCTGCTCCTCACCGCCTACCGCGACTTCCGCGACCACTACGGGCGGGAGATCTTCATCGGCCTCGGGTACCCGAGCGCCGCCGGGCTGTTCACGTGGGCCGACCGGTGGGCGCTCGTCGGCACGCTGGCCGCGCTGGCCGCGCTCAACGCCATCGGGGCGCACCGGCGGGCGCTGCTGGTGACCGGCGGGTTCGTGGTCGGCGGGTTCGCGCTGATCGGCGGGGCCACGGCCGCGTTCCGCGGCGGGTGGCTCGACGGGCCGGACTGGATGGCGGGGGTCGGGGCGGGGCTGTACCTCGCCTACGTCCCGTTCGGGGTGGTGCTGTTCGAACGGCTGATGGCCGCGACCCGGCTCCGCGGCACGTCGGTGTTCGCCGTCCAGCTCGCCGACGGCATCGGCTACACCGGGTCGGTGGCGCTCCAACTCTACCGCGACCTCGCCCACCCCGGCGTCGGGCGGCTCGACTTCTTCGTCCCGCTGTCGTTCGCGGTGTCCGGCGCGGGCGTGGTGTTCACGCTGGTCGGCGGCGCCGCGGTGTGGCGGCGGGCGGTCAGGCCGGCGCCGTCGAGTTCCTGACGACCAGCCGGCCGGGGAGGTGCACCTTCGCCGGCGGGCCGGCCGGGTGGGCCACGCGGGCGCGGAGCAGCCGCACCGCCCACCGGGCGATCTCGGCCGCCGGGTAGGCGTAGGTGGTGACGCCGAGCGAGAAGGTGCTGCCGATCGGCAGGTCGTCGCACCCGACCACCGCCACGTCGCGGGGCACCCGCACCCCGCGGCGGAGCAACTCCAGGATCAGCCCGACCGCGATGTAGTCCTGGTAGCACAGGACGCCGTCGGCGCCCTTCTCCAGCAGGCGGTCGGCCAACCACCCGTACTCCTCGCCGGGCGGCGTCCCCGGCGGCACGGCCAGGACGAGCGGCTCCGCGGCGCCGGCCGCCCGCGCCGCCTGCACCTCCGCCAGGTAGCCGGCCTCGCGGTCGGCGTGGCTGGTGGTCGGCGAGGCGACCACGCACGCCACCGCCCGCCGCCCCAGGTCGAGGAGGTGGCGGGTGCAGCGGCGCCCGCCCTCGACGTGGTCGGAGGCGACGAGATCGTATTCGAGCGGGCGGCCGACGCCGCGGAGGTTGCGGTCGAGGAGCACGACCGGCAGCCCCGCCGCCCGGCACGCCGCCAGGAACGCCTCGTCCTCGCGCATCGTCACGTCCGACACGCGGGACGGGAGGAACGCCACCCCGCCCGCCTTCGCCTCGACCAGCGTCTCGACCACCTCGGCCGCAGCGGTCGGGGCGCGCACGAACCGCACCCCGTCCTCCGCCGCCACCCGCTCGAACCCGACCCGCGACGCCGCCTCCGACGCCTCCCGCCACGGCCCGGGCGTCACCCGCAGCACGAGCCCCCACGTCTCGACCGTTGCCGCGGCCGGCGGGCGGGCGTAGCACCCGGACCGCTCCCGGGTCTCCACCAGCCCCTGCTTCTGGAGCACGCCGAGCGCCCGCGAGGCGGTGAAGGACGAGGTGCCGTACTCGTCGGCGATCTCGCGGACGGTCGGGAGCCGGCCACGTTGCCACTCGCCGGCACGAATGCGGGCGGCGAGCTGGTGAGAAAGCGTGAGGTACTTCGGGTCGGAGGCGTCGTCGGTGGGGGTGTTTGTGAGCGTCACGGGTGCTCCTGAGAGCCGATTCGGCGGCTCTGTTAGCTTCTGTTATTGCTTAGTCCGGCGAGGTTGTCAACGCGAGCATCTTGTGAAATTTACGGGCATTTTCGGCTGATCTCCAATCGCTGTTGTCGGGGAATGGGCTGATTTCACGAGATCTACTCTGTCGAAGTCTTGAATCTCTGATAGCCACTAGTTAGGCTGTGACCGTTGTTGCTAGGTCTGCCCCGGCGGGCGCCCCGCGCCCCGCGGTTTCCGAGGAGGTTCGTCCATGACTCGCGTGCGACGGACGGCGTTCACGCTGATCGAGTTGCTGGTCGTCATCGCCATCATCGCCATCCTGATCGGGCTGTTGCTCCCCGCGGTCCAGAAGGTCCGCGAGGCCGCTGCCCGGTCGCAGAGCATGAACAACATCAAGCAGATGGCCCTCGCCACCCACGGTTACCACGACGCCAACGGCTACCTCCCGCCGGCCTTCGTCGACTGGGACGGCGGCAATGACCCGGTGTGGTGGAAGCGTGCCGGGTCGAGCCACTACTTCATTCTGTCGTACGTCGAGCAGGATCCGCTCGCGAAGAAGACGCACGCCTACGGCAGCGAGCAACTCTACGACTTCTGGGCGGTGTACACGAACAACGGTGTTAAGACGTTCGTGAACCCCTCCGACCCGTCCAATCCGTCGAACGGCCTCTTCGTCGACTCCGGGTGGAACACCTACGGCGTGACCGGGTACGCGGCGAACTACCAGGGTCTCGGCTACTACATGACCAAGGCCTCGAACCGGGTCATGCGGATGACCGGCATCACGGACGGTACGTCGAACACGGTCTTCTACGCCGAGAAGGTCGCGGTGTGTCAACGGGCGACGCTCAGTGGGTCGCCGGCCGCCCCGTACTACAGCATTTGGGCCTACGGCCGGACCTCCTGGAAGGAGTGGAACCCGGTCTTCGCCTACCAGATCACCGGCGCCGCGTCCAAGTTCCAGGTCACCCCGACGTTTACCGGCACCTCCGCCACCTGCGACCCGCGGCTCGCCAGCGCCCCGCGCTCGGCCGGGATTCTGATCGGCCTCGGCGACGGGAGCGGCCGGCTCGTCTCGGCCTCCGTCGACCCGAGCGTGTGGTGGGCGGCCTGCACGCCGGACCAGAACGAAGTCACCGCGAACTGGTAACCCCACCCCCGACCGGAGGCCGGCCGATGCGCGCGTTCTGTCTGGCGGTGGTGGTCGTAACGGCGGCCGGGTGCGGCGAGGTGCCGCGGTCGCGGGTCAGTGGCCGGGTGACGTACCAGGGGAAGCCGCTCGCCGGCGTCACCGCCATCTTCCTGGCGGCGGACAACTCGACGTACCCCGTCGATCTCAAGGCCGACGGGACGTACGAGGTGGCCGGCGTCCCGCGCGGGACGGTAAGGGTGTCGCTCCAGCAGGCCGAGGGCCGGCCCGGGGCGAAGTCGGAGGTCGCCCCGGGCGCCCGCAAGGGCGGGGTGTCGGCGGAAGAGGCGAAGGACAACCAGAAGGGCGCCTCGCGGATGCCGGAGCCGACCGGCAACCCGGTCGTCCCCGTCGCCGGGCCGCGGCTCCCGGCCGTGTACGCCGACCCGGATAAGTCCGGCCTCACCTTCGACCTGAAGGATCCGGACCAGCAGTGGTCGGTCGACCTGAAGTAGCGCCTCACCCCCGGCCGGCGGCGCGCCCGACGCGCCGCCGGCGTCCGTTTCCCCCCGCCGCGAGACCCCCATGCCCGTTTCCCGCCGCGAGTTGTTCGCGTCCAGCGCCCTCGGCGCGGCCGGCTTCCTGTCGGCCGGCACCGCCCGCGCCGACGCCCGGAACCCGGTCCTCCGCGCCGCCCACATCACCGACGTCCACATCACCAAGGACCGCGACGCCGCCAAGGGCGTGGCGGCGATGTTCGCGCACGTGTTCGGCCGGCGAGACTGGCGGCCCGACCTCGTGCTCAACACCGGCGACGCGGTGATGGCCGTGGACGGCAACACGACCGGCGCCGCGGCCGCCGAGCAGGTCGCGCTGTGGCGCGAGGCGGTGAAGGCGTGCCCGGTCCCGATCGTGTCGTGCCTCGGCAACCACGACGTGTGGGGCGGCCGCGAGCCGACCGCCGCCGTCCCCGCCGACCTGCGCGGGTTCGGACTGATGACCGGCGTGCTCGGCATGCCCGCCCCGTACTTCAGCCTCGATCGCAACGGCTGGCACGTCGTCAGTCTGAACAGCATGTGCAACTGGCCGCGCTACGCCACGCTCAGCCCCGAGCACCTCGACTGGCTGAAGGCGGACCTGGCGCGGACCCGCCTGCCGACGGTCGTGCTCAGCCACGTCCCGATCCTGAGTGTGACCGCTCAGGTGTACGGGGACGAGTGCCGCAAGGGGAACGACAACCACGTGCCCGGGGTGTGGCAGCACGCCGACTGCTGGGTGCTGACCGAGGTGTTCCGCCGGAACCCGCACGTGAAGCTGTGCCTGAGCGGGCACATGCACACATGCGACCGGGTGGAGTACCGCGGCGTGTGGTACGTGTGCGGCGGCGCGGCGAGCGGGGCGTGGTGGAACGGGAGCGAGTACGGGTTCCCGCCGTGCTACGGGAGGATCGACCTCTTCGCCGACGGCACCTTCCGCTACGACTTCGTCGACTACGGCTGGGCCGCCCGGGCGTGGAAGGGCAAAGAACTCGCGTGGTGACGACGCCCTTCGGCGGCTCCCGAGCGCCGCGTCCCGCGGCGACGGTAGACACCCCACGCGCCCGGCTTCGCAGAAGCGCCGACCCGGCCGAGCGTGGCCGGGTGCTGAGGGGGTGAACTCGCGGTCTCCGGCGCGGTGACCGTCACCGCCCCGAGAGCCGGGCCAAGGCCTCCCGCGCGAGGACGGTTTGCAGGCACCCCGGCGTGCCCCGGCCGAGCGCCGACAGGTGGGCCTCCGCCTCCGGCGTGCCGAGGTGCTCGAGCGCGTCCAGCGCCCGCCGCACCCGCAGCCCGTCGGCCGAGGGCCGCTCCGTCCGCCCCACGAGGGGCGCCAGGCGGCGCCGGGACTCCGCGTCCGGGGCCGCCCGAAGCGCCTCCCGCAGCAGCGGTGCGACCGACTCGCCCCGCTTCTCCAGTTCCGCCGTCGCCCGCTCCCGGGCCGCGAACTGGGGCGCCGACAGGTCTTTGATCCACCCGGCGACCGCTCCCGGGTCGATCGACTCGGGCGCCAGCTTCTCCCGCAACAGGGTCGTGGCCTCCCGCGGTGACGCGCACAATTCCCGCACCGCCCGGAAGGCCGTCTCAGGGGAGGGGTCCGCGAGGGCGGCCCAGAGCCGGCCGGCGTCGAACGGGGGGCGCGCCCCCAGCCCGTACACGTCCCAGACGAAAACTGGGGCGTCGCTACTCGCTCCGACCACCGTGCGGGCGTCCGCCGAGAACGCGGCGCCGGTTCTACCGTGGTGCCCGGTGAACGTGCGGATCACCCCGCCGGTGGCGGCCTCCCACACCCGGATCGTCCCCGCCAGGTCGATCGTCAGCAGCTTGCCCCCGTCCGCCGAGTACGCGCACCGGATCTCCGCGCGGTCGTTGGGCGACTCCGGCGCCGCGTGCCCGCGCAGGGTGTGCACCGCCCGCCCGTCCGCCACCCGCCACACCGTCACCGCGTCGGCCCCGCCGGCGACGAACTCCCCGTCCGGGGAGAACGCGACACCAGCGGTCAGCAGCGTCTCGGGAACCTCCACCCGGGTCACCCGGACCCGCTGGCGAAGCTCCCAGACGTCGATCACGGTCGTGCGCTCCGCCATCGTACAGACCGCCATGCGGCGGCCCGCGGCGTCGAAGACCGGATCTCCCATCCCCATGTACCCGAATGCCCGGGCGGGGTACGCCTCCGACCACAGTTGCTTCCCGGCGGCGATGTCCCAGACCGCCAGCACGTTGTCCTGGGCGGCCGTCACGAGCAAGCGGGCCCGGTCCGCGAACGCCATGCCCCGCGGGAAGTCGGACACGCCCCCCAGCCGGCCGACCACCCGCTTCGTGGCCGCCTCCGTGACCACGACGTCCAGAGCCCGTCCGGGTTGGTCCTTCGGGGCGACGGCCTCGGCACGCAACTTTCCATCCGCGGACACGGCGGTGCCCCAGCGCAGGCGGGGGGCCGCCGTCTTTTCCTCCCGGGTCGTACCGGTCCGCCAGTCGACCGTGACCGTCCGGCCGCCCCCGTCCATGACGACGCGGCCGTCGCGGTCGAACCGAGCCAACGGGCTGGTCTCGTCGGCCGACTGCGGGTGCCGGGCGTTCTTCTCCAGGTCCCAGACCGTCACCCGCCCCTCCTGGTAGCCGGCGGTCGCGAGCAGCCGGGAGTCGGGGGAGAACGTCACCAGGGTGGGGGTGCCGGTGGCGGGTATCGTCCCCACCTCCTTGCCGCTCTCCAGGTCCAGCACCCGCACCTCGCTCGACGTAAACGAGTCGGTGCCGACCGCCAGGAGCTTGCCGTTCGGGCTGACCCCCAGGACACGCGGCCCGGCCGGGAGCGGGATCGTCCGGAGTGCCTTCCCGGTCTCCGCGTCCCCGACCACGACCGCGGGGCCGGGTCGCGGGCCCGCGGTCGCGCCGACAGTAATGAGCTGACGCCCGTTGGTCACGAACGCGACGTTGTTGGTAACGCCACGCTCGGGGACGAGCCCCTTCGCCAGGGTACGCCTCGACTCTCCGGTCGCGGTGTCGAACACCGGGATCGCGTCCGCCCGGACCGGCACGCACACCTCGGACCCGTCCGGGGTGAAGATCACGTCCACGAACGAGTAGCTCGTGTTCGCAGGCAGATTCAGCGCCCGGACGGTCCGCCGCACGGCGCCCGTGGCGGCGTCGCCGAGCACCATCTCCCCGTTTCGGCGGACTGCGGCAAACGTCTTCCCGTCCGGAGAGAGGCCGGTGCCGATGACCCCTTCCGGCGGGAAGAACTGGTTGGGATCCGTCGGCTTGGAGACGACCGTCGAACGCTCCCGGCGGCCGGTGGCCGCCTCGAACGCCCGGAACTCGTGCGCGTCCATGACCAGCAGCCGGGTGTCGCCCGCCGCGAACGCCACGGCTGCCGTCCGGTATTGGGCGGTGTGCTCGTGCGGGTTGACCGTGATCGGGATGCGGTACCGCTCCGTCCCGTCGGCCAGATCCCAGACGCGGACCGACTTGTCCGGGCTGGCCGGAGAGACCGTCGCCAGCCACCGGCCGTCGCGGCTGAACGCCACCGCGACGACCTCCCCGGCGTGCCGCAGGCGCGGCGACCCGATCCGGGCGACCGCCCCGTCGGGGAGGTTGTCGCGGGTGACCGGCGGGTCGGCCTTCGTCCCCACCCGCACATCCGCCGGCGGCGGGGTGGGTTGCGGGCCGGCCCCCGGGGCCGGCCGCCCGAGCGCCGAGACGACCCCGGCGCTCAGGACGACGACCGCCCCCCAGACGGCGAGCGGGCCGGTCAGGAGTCGGGCGGGGGCGGGGCGATGGGCCGCCAGCACGGCCTGGACCAAGGCGTCCCGTCCCGCACTCGCGGTCCCCGCCGGGGCGACAGCCAGGAGGGACAGGGCGACCGACAGTTCCACCCCCCGCTCACCCAGCCGGCGGCGGAGCCGGTCGCGGCCGCGCTGCAGCCACCCCCGCACGGCGCCGGGGGTCGTTCCCAGCCGCCGGGCCGCGTCCTCGACCGTGTTCCCCTCGACGGTACACAGCAGGACGGCCGCGCGATGGGCCGCGGGGAGCCGGTCGAGCTCCTCCTCGAATGCGCCCATCGCCTCGCGGGCCGTGAGCCGGTCCAGGGTAGACGGCGCCGGATCGGCCGTATCGGTGGCGAGCGGGGCGGTCCCCGCCGCCCGGGGGGTGACGGACCGGGCTACGCGGTACAGCCACGACGCGAGGGCTTCGGGATGCCGGATTGTGTGGGCCTTCCGGGCCAGGGTCAGGAAGGTCGCCTGGACGGCGTCGTCGACCGCGTGGCGGTCCCGAGTCAGCCGCCCGCTGGCGCCGCGGACGAGGGCCTCGTACCGCCGCAGGAGTTCCCGGAACGCGGCCTCGTCCCGGTCGCGGCAGAAGCGGCGGAGGAGTTCGGCGTCGGCGGCGTCGGCCAGCGGGGCGGGAGCGGCCGCCCGGACGAGTCGAAGGACGGCGGTCGGTCGCATGGGTGGCCCCTCTGGATTCCCGTTGTCGGGTAAGAGGGTCGCCGGGGCAAACCGGCGCGCGGATTTCGGCGCTGGGCACCCCACGTACCCCGGCCGGCGGCGGCAGGCCGGCGCGACCGGCCTCATCCCGGGCGTGCGAACGGGGAGGGCCGGGACGCAGTCACATCTGGAAATCGGTCGCCGGGCTCGAGGCGGACGTTCACGGGCGCTCGCTCTCCGCGGCGACCGGGGGGCGGGGGCGATACGTTCGAGGACGACGGGGCAGGCGGCCACCCGAATAACAGGCGGCATTGTCCGGCAATAGGTTACGGCCACCCGCCGGTCCATCAGATGTCACTGCCGGCACCAGAAACGTTGTGTAGTACCCTCATGGAAACCACTCAATTGTCCGGTTTGCTCATTCCGTTCCGTTCCTCTGATAGAACTACGCCAAGGACGGGAACCACTCTACACGAGTGACCATGCCGTCGCGGGCCGCGTCATGTCATTTCAGTTTCCCCGCCGACGAGGTGGAGAAGCTGCCTACGATCCAAATGGGAATGGCAAAATGTCAAGCTCGCACGACTCGCCACGTATCTGCAATGATAAATTCAGTGTCATGGCATCTGTCAAGAAGTGGTTCACCGACCGGGGCTACTTTCTGCTCCACCACTTCTTGGCGCACTTCTGCTACTACCTACCCCTACCCCTGGTTCTACTGCTGGTGGCCGGGCTCCTCACCGGGCGGGTCGGGGGCGGCTACGGGGTGCGGCATCTGATCTTTCACGACGACCCACTCAAGCAAGCGGTCGCGGGGTTTACGCTGACGGTCCTTTGTGTCGAATGCCTGCTCGTCGGGTTCCTGCTGGAGTACGGGCGCGGCCGGCGGGTTTACCGGGGGAGGTTTGCCGGCTACGCCGTTCAGACCGTGGTGTGGACCGTCTTGTGCGCGTTGGTCGTTTACGGGGCCGCCCGGTTCCTCGGACTCGCGGTCGGGTGGGTCGGGGGCGGGTCCGCTGGGGTCAGCAAGGACCTGGACGAAGTGGACCGGTTGCGGCTGCCGTTCCCGCCCCCGTGGCAGGCCGTCCCGCTGGCCGTCGGTGCCGTGGCCGGGGTGGCGTACGCGGCAGCTGTATTCCTCGCCTGCCGGGGGCCCAAGCCGGCGGGCGGGACCGCGGCGGGCGGCCGGATCCCGCCCGGGGACGACGCGCCGGAGCCGGTCCCGGCCCGGTCGGCCGCGCCGGCCGGCCCGAGTCACTACGTCTTCATTTTCTGGATGACGGTCGCGGCCGCCGGCTGGTACTTCGCCACCACCTACGTCGCGCACCAGACCGGTCACTGGTGGGGAGTCCGGCCGGAACTACCGTTCGGGCTCGGGCTCGGCGCGGCCCTCGCCGCCGGGCTCTGGTTCGGCCGGTCCGAGTCGCGGAAGGCGATGGTCGCGGAGGTCCGGGAGAACCTCCGGTTCAACCCGCGGCTCGTCCGGTTCCGCTACCACCTCGTCGCCCTGGTGTTCACCGGCATCACAACGGTTCTCCTCATCGTCCTGTCCCAGGCCGAGGACACCGCCTCCCCGGTCCCGGCCGTGTGCGCCGTGCTGGTGGCCGCGGTCGGGGTGTACGGGTTCCTCACACTGGTGGTCCGCCGGGGGCTGGCGATCCTCGTCGCCGGGGTGCTGTTCGTGCTCGCGGTGGCCGGGTTCCCCCCGTACAAGTTCCGGTACCCGGGCCTCGACTACTACCGTGACAACCCGGACAACGCCCGGGCCGACGGCCTGCTCGACGTCCAGGCCCAGTTGGAGCGGGACCGGAGCCGGCAGGAGCAGCTGACGAAGTTCGTCCAGGGGCTCGAATCCGACGCCGCCCTCAAGCAGCAGCGGGAGGGCATCGACAAGCTCGTCGAGGAGCGGAAGCAGGTCGGCGGCAAGAAGCGCGACAAGCTCAAGGAAGAAATCGGGGCCGCGGAGCGGGTGCTCCGCGGGTTGGAGTTCCAGCACTACCTCAACACCTTCCGCGGGACGGACAAAGACGGGAATGTGGACAAAGACGAGACGTGGGCGGCCCACCGGTTCACCCGCCGGGGGGTGTACGCGGTCCACGACCCGCGGGCCGGCGCCCCGCTCGAACGGGGCGCCGAGGAGTACTGGGTCCAGGCGGAGCCGGCCGACGCGAAGGCGCCGGCCGACGTGCCGGTGCCGGGCGGCACCGCGGGGGCGGTCTACCTGAAGACGGTCGCGCCCGGCCGGCTCCGCCTCCTACGGATGTCCGACATCCGGCACGTCAAGTCGCCCGGGAAGAAGAAGCCGCTCGTCCTGGTGACGGTGAGCGGCGGGGGACTCCGGTCGGCCGCGTGGACTCTCCGCGTCCTCCAGGAGTTGGAATTGCGGCTGGCCGACGGGAAGGCCCCGCGGGTCGACGACTTCCCGGGACACATCCGGATCATCGCCGGGGCGTCGGGCGGGATGCTCGGGGCCGGGTACTACACCGCCACCCTCACCCCGCCCGGGGAGCGGAAGACGGGGGCGGCCCGGGCCGAGGAGATGCGGCCGCAGTACGCGATGCTGACCGCCGATCACCTGACCCCGATCGTCAACGCCGGGGTGTACACCGACCTGCCACTGTTCCTCTCCCCGACGCCGATCCGGCACGACCGCGGGCAGGTGCTCGAGGAGTCGTGGACCCGCCACCTCCGCGCCCGCCCGGACGACCCGCCCGAGGCGTGGGGCGGCCCCCTCGCCCAGACGTTCGACGAACTGCGGGACGGAGAGGTCGCCGGGTGGCGGCCGTCGCTCATCTTCTCCCCGATGCTGGTCGAGGACGGCCGCCGGCTCCTGGTCAGCAACCTCGACCTGCGGTGGGTGGCGAGCAACGACGGCGCGCTGCTCGGCGGGAACCCGGCCGACCCGGAGCGGCAGCGCGGGTTCGCGATGAACTACTCCCAGGAGGCGTTCGAGCTGTTCCGCCTGTTCCCGGACGCGCGGCGGACGTTCCGGCTGAGTACGGCGACCCGGATGAGCGCGTCGTTCCCGTTCTTCAGCCCGGCGGTCAGTCTGCCGACCTGGCCCCGCCGCCGGGTGGTGGACGCCGGGTACTACGATAACTACGGGGTCAGCGTCATCACCTCGTGGCTGTTCAGCGGGCGGAACGCCGAGTGGATCCGGGAGAACGTGTCGAAGGTGCTGATCGTCCAGATCCGGGACGGGGTGAGCGACGAGTACCGCCAGCTCCAGAATGTCGAAGCGGACCAGTCGACGCCACTGTCCCGGGCGGTGGAGGAGTTCTTCACCCCGCTGGAGGGGCTCGACAGCGGCCGGGTCGGGTCGGCGTCGTTCCGCAACGACGGCCAGCTCGAGCAGCTGTCCGGGCACTACCGGGAGCTGAAAGGACAGTCGGTCCGGACGGATCAGATGGACCGGTTCCTGACCACCATCACGTTCGAGTTCCCGATCCCGGCGTCGCTGTCGTGGTACCTGTCCGGCCGGGAGCGGGAGGCGATCGACGTGCTGGCCCGCGGGGAGACGGGCACGGAGTACGGCGCCGCGGTCGGCCGACGGGAGCGGTTCCTGGAGGGGCTACAGGACACAGAACTCCACAAGAACCTCCGGAAGGCCATGGGACAACTCGACCAACGGTTCGATGACCTGCGCATGTGGTGGTGGACGCAGCCCTAGCCGGCCACGATGCGTCGGCGGGGTCTGAAAGACGAGAAGTGGCTCGCACCTTACGACCGACGCGCAGTCCTTCAGCCTCTCGATCGGCGGCGAACTCGCACCGAGAGCGTGGTTAACATCGACACCTCGGGGATACTCCCCTGGGTGGTCGCGTTTCCCGCTCGGATCCCGTAGGGATTATCGGCCCGGGGCCGACGGTGCACCTGTCACCCGGCGTAGGACCGTTGCGCCGGGTGTCAGGCGGCCGTCCCCACGCCCGGCTCACTCGGGGCCGAGGCGACGACGCCCCGCTGGTGAACCGGGCCGGGCGCGGGCGTTTCGTCGGACGTCGTTACGGCATTCGGCCCGTCCGACCGGACCCGGTAGAGCACTTCCGCCAAGACCGCCGCGAAAACGACGACGAGCGGGAAGACGATCAGGTAGGTGACGATCGCGCAGGCGATCCACACCTGCATCTCGTCCGGCGACCCGTGCGTGAACTTGAACATGGATGACTCCCTCGCGGCAGGTGATAACTGGTGCGGGTCCGCCGCCGCGGCCGGGCGAACCTGTCGAGGCCCGTCGGTTCGGGACGGGCACCGCCTGGACGGTCGCGGCCCGGACTCACCCGCCCGCCGCCGCTGCCGCGGTCGTGGCCGGTGCGTGGGCCGCGTGGGCCGGGGTGCGGACGGTCAGCACGGGGCACGGAGCCTTGCGCATCACCGACTCGGCCACGCTGCCGAGGACCAGCCGCGGCAGGCCGCCGCGGCCGTGCGTCCCCATCACGATCAGGTCGACGGCCGCGTCGGCGGCCACCGTCAGGATCTCGTGCGCCGCCTCCCCCCGCCGCAGCCGGCGGACGACCCGGACCGCGGGATCCTCGGGCCGGACGTCGGCCAGGCGGGAGACGTCGGCGTCGGCGTCGTCCGCCGGGACGTCGAGAGCGATCCCGTCGACAACGGGGACGGCGGGCCACGGCTCGACGTAGCAGAGGACGAGTTCCGCGTCGTAGTCGCGGGCCAGGGCGCAGGCCACCTCGAACGCGGTCTGCGACGAGTCGGAGAAGTCGGTCGGGTGCAGGATGCGGCGGATCGCAAGCATGGCTGCCTCCTCGGCGAGGCCGGTTGAGAGTGCCCATCTTCCGGTGACGCTGAACAACTAGATGGCAAACCCGGTGCCGCGGCGGGTTTGGCCACGAATCGCGGCGAACTCCGACGAAACCCACACCCGATCGCACGGGCCGGTGTGCCAGCCCGGCACACCCCCGCGCCGCGGCGCGCCCGGGTGACACACCTAAGGGCGTGCGGAGCCGGCATTTCACGGGTTTCGCACATCGGCACCGGGCTTGCCTTGTCCCGGCCGACCGGACTGCTCGTCCCACGGAGGTTCCCATGCGTCGCGCCGCTCGCCTCGTGCTCTGGTCGGCCGTCGCCCTCTTCGCCGCCGGCGTCAGCCCGGCCCAGGACCGGCCCGCGGCCCAGCCGAAACAGTTGCCGGTGATGGTCCGCAAACTCACCCACGCCCAGAAGGTGCTCGAGGCACTCGCCCGGGAGGACTACGACCTGCTCCGCACGCACGCCGACGGCCTGGCGGCGTGCGTGAAGGACGCCACCTGGCGGATCAACGACACCGAGCGGTACCTGCTGTTCAGCAACGACTTCGCCCGCGAGGCCGCGAGCCTCCAGAAGGCGGCGAAGGACAAGCGGGGCGACGCCGCGACCCTGGCGTTCATCGACATGACGCTGACGTGCGTGAAGTGCCACCGCTACCTGCGTGACGAGGGGATCGTCCGTGTGCCGGATCTCGGTCCGCTCGCCCCCCGGGCGCGGGCCGCGGAGTAGCCCCCACCCGCCGGCCGCCGGGCGCGAGCCG
>JAFKFQ010000480.1 GCA_017308215.1 bacterium
GCTGGTCGTTGGTACGGGCACCTGTACCAACGACCAGCCGGCTCACGCCGGCCGTTCGCCACGTGCGGCGCGGCGGCGAGCGTTGTTGGCCCCGAACCCCGCCCCCGTCTCCTGTCTCCTGCCTCCCGTCTCCCTAAGATGCCCCCCGTCCCACCCGTTCCCCGAAAGGTCCGCGAATGCGGCACGTGCTCTCCGCCTTGGTGCAGAACCAGCCCGGCGTCCTGGCGACCGTCTCCGGGATGCTCGCGTCCCGCGGGTTCAACATCGACAGCCTCGCGGTCGGCGAGACCGAGCACCACAACCTCTCCCGCATGGTCTTCGTCGTCCACGGCGACGACACCGTGGTCGACCAGGTCCGCAAGCAGCTCGACAAGCTGATCCCGGTCGTCCGGGTGGACGACGTGAGCTCCGAGGACTTCGTCGAGCGCGACCTGATGCTCATCAAGGTGACGTGCCCGCCGGAGAAGCGGCCGGAGGTGTTCCAGCTGACCGAGAGCTTCCGCGGCCGGGTGGTGGACATCCAGCACGCGAACGTGATGATCGAGGTGAGCGGGACCGAGGGGAAGGTCGAGGCGTTCATCGAGCTGATGCGCCCCTACGGCATCCTGGAACTCGCCCGCACCGGCCGCATCGCGCTGGTCCGCGGCGACGCCAAGCCGCAGGTCGCGGAGGAGGGAACGTGAGCACCGCCGAGCCCGCCAAGATCGTCCTGCCCACCCGCCGGCTCGACCCGGCGCTCGTGGACCTGCTCCGCTCGCTGAAGCCCGGCGACAAGCTGCGCGTCGAGCAGACGGTGCGCGTCGGCAAGCGCGAGTGGCCCGCCGTCACCGACGGCGTGTTCCGCGGCATCGCGTACCTGGAGACCGGCGTAACGACCGACCGCGTGAAGGACGACGACCTCGTCGTCCCCGTGGTCCGCTTCACCAAGCCGAACGGCGAGCTGAGCAGCATCTCGATCGACGAGCGGACCAAAGTGACGAAGCTGTAAGCCGGCTTCGTAGGTCGGGTCGAGTCTTCGAGACCCGACACCGCGACGCAAAGGACGATCAACGGCAGACCGGCAACCAAAACCCCCGTGGGTTCGGGTTGCCGGTCTGATTCGTTTGCACCCGACGTCGCGGTGTCAGGTCTCGGAGACTCGACCCGACCTACGAAACGTGTCCTCTAGTTTCCCCGGACGTCCGCCTCCACCGGCAGCGTCGCCGTCGCGCCGCCGTCGAGGTCGGTCTGGATGCGGAGCTCGCGGGCGACCGGGCCGAGGCGCGTCGGGTCGAACTTCACCGTGAGCGCGTGCAGGGGCAGGGGCGCCGGCGTCGTCGGGAGTTCGACCGTCACCCCGTCGCCGTCGCCGGTCACGCCGGTGATGCGGAACGGCCGCGCCGCCCGCACCAGCACCCGCTGCGACCCCGACTGCCCCACCCCCACCGCGTCGAACCGCACCCGCGCCGGGGCGACCTCCAGCGGCACGGCTACGGCGCCGGTCACGGCGAGCGCGATCACCGGGTTGGCCGGGTCGTTCGTCTTCAGCGTCAGCTGGTCGGCGAGCGGGCCGGACGGGGTGTTCGCCTTCAGCGCGACGGTCACCGTGTACTCGGCGCCGCCGCGGAGCGGGCCGCCGCGGTCGGTCTCCCGCACCTGCACGTCGAACGGGCCGTGCGGGGCGACCGCCTCGGTGATCTTCCAGTCGCGCATCCGCCCCTTGTACTCCACCTTCACCGCCTGCGCCGCCTTCGCCCCCGGCGCCACCGTGCCGAACGCCACCGCCCCGGGGGTCACCGCCACGTCCGTCTTGCTCACCGCGCTGACCCGCACCACGGCCGTCGAGACGAACTTCGGCCCGAAGGTGACGTAGAACGTCTGCGAGTTGGCGCCGACGAACTTGCCGGCGTTCATGGTCACGGTGAACGGCCCGGACTCGTTCGGCTGGAGCACCTTCGAGAGCGGGACGAAGTCGAGGCAGGTGCAGCTCTTCCGCACCTCGACGATCTGCACCGGGGTGTCGTAGATGTTGGTGACCGTGAACGTGTGGGTGCAGAGAGTGCCGTGCGGCACGTCGCCGAAGTTGTGGGTGATGACCGGCGGCGCCGCCTGGTCGCGCTTCTCGCCGATGTCCGGGAGGAAGAACTTGTTCGCCCACGGGGCCGGCGGCGCGGGCGGGGAGGTCGGTGTCGTGACCGTCGGTTGCCCGCCGGCCGGCGCCGCCAGCCCGACCGCAGCCGCCACCAGCGCGAAAGCCCGCCTCATCCGACCGCCTCCTGCTCGCGGCCCGGCGGCGTCCTCCCGCCGGTGTCCCATCTTATCCATCGGCCCGGCCGGAATGTCGTCATTCGGGAAGGATCCGGCCGGTCGGGACGAACCCGGACGCCGGGGTGCGGCGGGGGCGGTCGGGCCGGTCGGTGGGGAAGTAAAGGCGTAACGGGGTGGGCGGGTCGAGAGGCGTCGGCGTGTAACGATCATGACGGTTGGGGCGGCAGCGCCGCCGCCCCGGCCGCCCCCGTCCTCACCGCGCGGCGGCCGCACACTCGGCGAGCGCGCGGTCGTAACCGGCCCGGAAGGACTCGATTCGGGCCCGCGCCTGATTCAGGTGCTGCGGCGGGAAGGTTCCGGCGGCGGCCCCCGCTCTGACGAAGTAGTACTGGGCGTGGGCCAGGTTCAGTCCCGCCCGCTGCCAGCACAGCCGCTCCTCCGGCAGCACGGCCAGCCCCACCCCCTCCTCGACCAGGTCTCGCGTCACCTGCTGGAGGTTGTACACGTCGCTCTCGATCAGCCCGCCCGCGAGCATCCGCCGGTGGAAACGCGAGACGTACTCTCGCAGCCCGCCGAGCCGGGCCCGCTGTGCCGGGATTGTCGCGGCGGCCACCGGGGTTTCGCCGTGCCGGGCGTTCGCCGTCGCGACCAGCCGATCGACCGTTGCCAGTGGCGCGCACGCGACAGTCGCCTGCGCCGCGCCGCCCAGGGCCAGGGTGATCGTGATCGAGGCGATCATCGTCGGACCTCCGTGCCGGACCCGGAAACACCGAGACTCGGGCCGAGGTTAGCCGATGGTCGTCGGTCGCGTCCAGCTGAACTCGCTACCGCCACTCGCGCGGGATGTGCTCGCCGGGCACGCGGCGGATCACCGGGTGGCGGTCGAGGCCGAGCGCGGGGATGAGCCAGTCGTGCGTCGCCGCGCCGCCGACGAACGCGCCGTCCCGCAGGTACTTGTCGGCGAGGTTGCTCGTCCCCGGCTCGCCGACGCGGATCACCGGCTGGCGGTAGCGGCTCACCGCCGGGTCGGCGAACGTGACCGCGTGGACGCAGTGCTGGACCCCGTGGCTCCGCCCGAGCGAGTCGAAGGAGCGGAACCGCACCGCGCCGCTCTCCAGCTTGGCCGCCTGTTGCACCGCGAGGTGGTAGCGGTTCGCGTCCACCTCGAACGGCCCCCACATCGACACCTGGCTGTTCACCCCCGCCATGATGGCGAGCGTGCCCTCCAGCGTGTGGTTGTGGCCCACGCTGCTGCGGAGGCGCCACGGGTGGACGCGGCCGTCCGGCGGCAGCCAGCTGATCGTCTGCGCTTCGAGCATGACCGGCCCGGCGCCGGTCGGCGTGGCCTTCACCCACGTCGCCCAGGTGTGGGCGGTCCGCGGCTTGAACGGCACCGACTGCCCACCGAACAGCAGGAAGTAGTAGCGCGTGCCGGGCGGGTCTTGCGCCGCGGCGGGACCGGCGGCGAGGGCAACGGCGACGAGTGCAAACAGACCGCGGTTCATGGTGCGACTCGGTGGGGCTCGTGCTGTTGCACGCGAAGCGTACCCCCACCGCACGCCTTGCGCCGGGCGGGCCGTGCGCCGCGGGTGGAAGTTTGCGGCGCCCGCTCCGGGCGTGCGGGTTGGCCGGGTTGGGCCGGTGGTCTGCCCGAGTCCGGAGCGTGAGTGACGGGCTAGTGGATCAGGTCTTCGCCGAATCGAGAGGACGGGTAGACCTAGCTGGTCGCTGGTATTTGGGGAATAACTCGGTGGTGGGCCGTTCCGTCGCAGGTAGCGAACGCCGTGCGCGAGTGGTTCATCAGTCGTCAGTTATCAGCCGGACCGGGAGTTGTTTGGCTGATAACTGACGACTGCCAACTGATCACTTCCCAAGAGACGCCGGCGGGAGTTGAACCCACGCCGTCCGGGTTGCAGCCGGCCGTCCGACCCGTCGGTCGGCGTCACCTCAGTCCTTCGCCCGCGTGGCGGCGTCGCCGGTCGCCCGGCGGTGCGCCTTCACGAGGTCGTGGAAGTCCGGCACCTGGTCCTGGCGCAGGCGGTTGACGCCGGCGCCGACCACGACCCAGCCGTCGTCCCACGCGCCGTCGGCGTCGCGGAGCTTCAGGATGCGGCCGGGGGCCGCGTAGGGTTCCGGGAGCCACGACACCTGCGCCAGCTCGCCGCCGTCGATCCGCTTCACGATCCGACACTGCCGGTAGAACACGTCGCGGGCCATCGCCGCCTCCGGGCCGAATTCCAGTATCCCCGACAGGAGTCGAACCTGTACTGCGACTTTCGTAGAGTCGCGTGCCTCCGCCACACTCCGGGGACGTGGGAAGGGACACCGGTGGTAGACGTGGGTTCGCGCGTCCAGGACATAGCGGCCGGCTTGCCGGCCGTGTTCGGAGATGGGTTCACGCACGGCCGGCAAGCCGGCCGCTGTGTACCGAACTACTTCGCCGGCTCGGCCTTCGTGGCGAACTTCGACAGGTCGCTCCCCTTGAGTGCCGCCTCGACGAGCTCCGGCAGCCGCGCCGGGGTACACGCGAAGCACGGGATGCCCAGCGCCGCCAGCTTCCGCGCCAGCCGTTCGTCGTAGCACGGGGCGCCGCCGTCCGCGAGCGCGAGCAGGCAGATCGCCTTCACCCCAGCGGCCTTCATGTCGCCCAGCCGGCGCACCAGCTGCGCCTCGTTGCCGCCCTCGTACAGGTCGGTCAGGAGGATGAACAGCGTCTTCTTCGGGTCCTTGATGAACTGCTCGCAGTACGCCACCGACTTGTTGATGTCGGTGCCGCCGCCGAGCTGCACGCCGAAGATCATCCCGACCGGGTCGTTCCCGCACTTCTCGGTCAGGTCCACGACCTCGGTGTCGAACGCGACGACGCGCGTGTCGAGCGCCGGGATGCTGGCGAAGATCGAGCCGCACACCGCCCCGTACACGACCGAGTCGGCCATGCTGCCGCTCTGGTCCATGTCCACGATCACGGTCCACGCCCCGGACCGCTGCGCCCGGCTGTAGAAGTACACCCGCTCCGGCACGATGGTGCCGAGGTCGGCGTTGTAGTGCTTGAGGTTCCGGCCGATCGTCCACTTGTAGTCGATGGCCGACGCGCTCGGCAGCGGCGAGTGTTCCTTGCGGTTGAGTGCCCCGAGCACCGCCTGCCGGATCTGCTGCTCCAGCTTCTTCCTGATCTCCTCGACGACCGCGGCGACGACCATCCGCGCCGTCTCCTTCGTCCGCTCCGGGATGCGCCCGGAGAGCGACATGAGCGTGCCGACGAGCTGGATGTTCGGCTGCACCGACTTGAGCGTCTCCGGCTCGAACAGGAGCTGCTTGAGCCCCTTGCGCTCGATGGCGTCGGTCTGGATGACCGAGACCACGTCCTCCTTGAAGTAGGTGCGGATGTCGCCGAGCCACTTGGCGAGCCGCGGCGCCGACCCGCCGAGCCCGGCCTGGCGCTTCTTCGGCCGGCCGTCGTCGTCCTCGTCCTCGGGGATGTCGTCGTAGATGGCGCCGAGGGCGGCGTCGATCTCCGACTCGGCGGCGGAGAGCGAGCACCCGCCCATGCCGCCGAGCGCCTGCTGGGCGTCTTGGCCGAGGATGAGCCGCCAGCGGCGGAGCTGCGCGGCGTCGGGCGGGGTGGGGGGCATGGCGTCTCGTGGTTCGGATCCCGCCCGCGGGCACTCGCCGACGCCTCAAATGTCGTCGAAGTTGAACTCGCTCAGCTCGCCGAGCTTCTTCTGTTCCTTCTCCGTCAGCTCGCCGGTCAGCGCCTCCGACGCGGCGTCCGCGTGGACGCCCCAGTGCTCGGCGAGGTTCTCGCAGATCTGTCGCTTCTGGTGCGGGGTGAAGCTCCCGAACGCCCGCCGCAGGAACACGATCGCCCGGCGGAACTGGTCGTCGTCCAGCGCCGCCACGTAGCCGGCGAGTTCGACCCACAGCGGCTGCCGCGCCAGGAGCGCGCCTCGGTTTCGCTTCGACAGCCCCTCGAACCACCCGGCGCCGAGGTCCGCCGGGATGCCGGGCGACAGGCGGCGCGACACCTCGCGCGCCAGATCCTCAGTCGCCATCGCGCCGCGCTCCAGCAGCACGGCGCAGGCGTAGCCCGACAGCAGCGGGTTGCGGTCGTCGGCGTCGGAGAGCTTGCGCAGCTGCGTCACCCACATCTCCACTTCCACCCGGTCGTGGTGGTCGTCGCTGACGCGGTTCAGTTGGTCGATGCTCTCCACGTAGGTCGCCGCCGCCTGGGCGTCGCAGTTCGCCGCCGGCAGGAGCGCGAGCGCGCCCTGCACGAACAGCTCCTCGATGAGCGGCAGGAGCGGCGCCGGGTCGAACTTGCGCACGTCGCCGTAGCGCACCACCTGGCTCAACCGGGCGGCGGCGTGGGCGATGGCGGCGAGGTCGGAGCTGACCGCGGCGAGTTCCTGGAGGCGCTTGCGGGCGAGGTCCATCGACTTCGCCAGCCCGCACACGCAGGCGTCCATCACCACGTCGGCCGCCTCGGCGATCCCGGTCGCGGCTTCGAGCCTCTGCTTGAACTTGTAGCCGGTCGCCAGCTCCACCGTCTCGCCGAGCAGCACCGCCTCGACCAGCGCGATCTCGCTCTCGGGCGTCCACTGGAGCTTCCAGCGCTCGTACCACGTCGCCTGGTCCGATCCGGCCTTGAGCTGCTTGGCGAAGCTGATGTCCAGCACCCGCAGCCGGTGGAAGAACGACGACCGGCGCAGGTCGGTGAACGCCGCGTCCGGCGTCTTCGCGCGGCGGTCCTCGCGGATGTCCAGCTCCAGCTCGGCGGCCACGGTCGTCTTGTACTTCTCCAGCCGGAGGCGGCTCATCTGCCGGTCGAAGTCCTCCTGGATCGACGTCCGGCTGACCCCCTGCGGCAGCGCGCCGATGGCGGTCCCCACGTCCACGCTCGCCAGCGCTTCCGAAATCGCGGCCGTTTCGCCGTGGCCGATCAGCGTGACGGCCGCGTCGTGCAGGTCGGCGAGCGTCGGCGCCGTGCCGTCGTGCAGCGCGGCGAGCGTGCGGGCGAGGCGCACGCCCTCGATGACCTCGGCCGTCGAGCGATAGGTTCCCGCGGCGCGCTGGTGGCGGACGACCTCGGACAGGTAGCGATGCGGCAGTTCGGCGAGGCCGTCGGTCTGCATCAGCTCCCAACACAGGTCGAAGTACGCCGGCGCCCGGTTCCCCGCCCCGTACCCGGACTGGCTCGACAGCTTGAAGTACGAGTACGGCATCAGTGTCAGCTTGCCGGGACGGCGACGGAGCGACGCGAACTCCTCGTCGGTCATCGCCGGCAGGTCCGGGCCGAGCACCGGCGCGTGGAACGCGCCGACCACTGCGACCACCTGCTCGGGTTTCACCCCGCCGTCGAGCACCTCGCGGATGCGGCGGCGCATGTACGCCTCGCGGACGAGGTTCTCGGCCCGCCACACCGGCTCGTCGTCCTCGTCGCGCAGCGCCCGGCCGAGCTCGAACGACGCCCGGCGGTAGGCGTCGTCGCTCAGGTTGTGCTCGAACCGGCGCTCCCAGTACGTGTCGTAGTCGGGCTCGCCCTCGCGCTCGGCGATCCGCTCGTAGATCGACTGCCCCCGCTCCGGCCGCCACGCCAGCTCGGCCTCCTTCTCGCCCGCCGTCCCGTCCGGCTGCGGCGGCTCGTCCGGCCCCTTCGCCTTCTTCTCCAGCCGCTCGATTTCGACGTCCTGCAGGCCGAGGAACACGTCCGACGGCAGGTCGATGAACTCGACCTTCGCGCCGTTCTCCTTCGCCCACAGGAGCGCCTGGAACTCCGGGCTGTACGCGGCGAGCGGGTAGACGAGCGTGCGCACCGGCACACTGTCCGTGTACGCCAGGATGGCGACCGGCGGCCTCGTCCCCTTCTTCGTCAGGTGGTGGACCATCGGGCCGGCGTCGGCGAGCCCCTCGACGAGGACGTACTTCGGCTTCACGCGGTCGAGCATGGCGCGGAGGTGCCACGCCCCGCCGGGCGAGAGGTGGCGGACGCCGAAGACGTGGACCGGGCCGGCGGCGGTCACGAGTTCGCCTCCGAGCAGGCGGTGAACAGCGGCCGCCAGTCGGCGCCGCGCTTCTTCAGCACGTTCGCCAGGTACTCGCCCCACACCACCTTGTCCTTCTCCTCGTCCTTCACCACCGCGCCCTGGAGGCCCGCCGCCAGGTCGAGCGCGCTCACCTCGCCCGTGCCGAAGTGACCTGCGAGCGCCATGCCGTTCGTGAGCACCGAGATCGCCTCGGCGGTCGAGAGTACGCCGGTCGGCGTCTTGAGCTTGGCCTTGCCGTCGAGCGTCTGCCCGTTGCGGAGCTCGCGGAAGATGGTGACGACCTGCGTCGCGGCGTCCTCCGACGGCGGCGCCGCCTTCAGCTCCAGGTGCGTGCCGAGCTCGGAGACGCGCTTGCGGACGATCTCGACTTCCGTTTCGAGCGTGGCGGGCGACGGCAGCACGACGGTGTTGAACCGCCGCTTGAGCGCCGCCGACATGTCGTTGACGCCGCGGTCGCGGGTGTTGGCGGTGGCGATGACCGAGAACCCCTTCGACGCCGGTACCTCGGTCGCCAGTTCCGGGACGGCGAGGCGCTTTTCGGAGAGGAGCGAGATGAGTGCGTCCTGCACCTCGGCGGCGCAGCGGGTGATCTCCTCGAAGCGGGCGAGCGTGCCGCTCTCCATCGCGCGGAACACGGGCGACTTGATGAGCGCCTCCGGGCTCGGCCCGCGGGCGATCAGCATCGCGTAGTTCCACGTGTACCGGATCTGCTCCTCGGTGGTGCCGGCCGTCCCCTGGACCACCTTCGTGCTGTCGCCGTTGACCGCCGCCGCGAGGTGCTCGCTCAGCCACGACTTCGCCGTCCCCGGCTCGCCGATGAGGAGCAGTGCCCGGTCGGTGACGAGCGTCGAGACGGCGATCTCGACGAGCCGGCGGTGGCCGATGTACTTCGGCGTGATGGTGAGCGACCCCGCCTTGCCGCCGCAGATGTACGTGGCGACGGCCCGGGGCGACATGCGCCACCCGGGCGGCTTGGGGTGCGTGTCGGTCTTGACGAGCTGCTCCAGCTCCTCGGAGTAGAGCGTCTCGGCGGGGGCGCGGAGCATCTGCGCCGCGGCGCCGGTGAGGCCGGGCGCGGCGGCCGCGGTGGGGGCGTCGTCGCCTTTCTTCTTCGCCATGAGGGAGGCTCGCTGGGGTGTGTCGTGTTTGGTGGCAGCCGCAGGCTAAAGCCTGCGGCTACTACGATCTCCGTTACTTGTCGGACGATTCCGGGGCGTGCTTCGCCTTCAGCTTCGTGATTCGCTCCTGCCACTCCTCGGCGACGTGCTCGACGATCTCCTTCGGGAAGCCGGCCAGCGCCTCCTCCAGCCGCGGGATCGCCGACGCCGGCAGGCGCGGGATGATGTTCGAGTACCAGTAATACTGGTAGTACTGCGGCTTCTTCGGCCGCTTCGCCAGCCCCGCGAAAAAGGCGTCGGCCGCGCCGGGGTGCTCGACCCGCAGCAGGGTGACGATCTGGTCCTGCACCTCGCCCGGCTGCTTCGCCTTCTTCAGCGCGGCGTCGAACTCGGCCTGCGCGAACGCCAGCGCCCCCGCGTGGTCCGGCACCGCCAGCGCCTGCACCGCGTCGGTGTGCTTCAGCGCCACCGCAACGTCGAGCCAGCGCGGGTCGTAGGGGTTCGGCTTCGGCCGCTCGCGGACCGGCCCGTCGTCGAGGTCGGAGTCGTCGAGGTCGGAATCGTCCTCGTCGTCGTCCGGGTCGAGCCACTGGTACAGGTAAAAGTCGCTGTCGATCCCGTCGAGGATCGACTCGCGCTTGTCCCACTCGGGGTCCTTCCCCTTCTTCCGCTTCCGGTCGGCGGTGGCCGTGAGGTACGGCGCGAACGTGTCGTACAGCTTCTCGGAGCTGAGGCACACGCGGCCCGCCTCGAACGCCTGCTGGAGCTGGCTCGGCTCCAACTCGGCGTGGGCGGCGACGAGCGCGTTCCGCGCCGCCATCGACCCGTCGGCCATCTGCATCACCACCGACTCGACCACGTCGTTCCCGGAGAACGTCGTCCCCTTCACCTTCGCCAGTTCGGCCCGGCGGGCGAACAGGTCGAGGAGGACGGCGTCGAGCTCGGGCGCGGTCACGTCCGGCAGCGAGTTCAGGATGTCGGTGATGCGGTCGGCGATGTCGGACGCCTTCTTCTTGTCCTTCGTCTTGAGCAGCGCGTCGGCCGACGTGCGGACCTCGGTGGCGAGCAGGACGGCGAGCTTCGGGTTCTTGCTCTCCTCGATGGCGCGGAGCGCGAAGAACAGGTCCTTCCCCTGGAGCGCCTTCGCCAGCACCGCCACGGCGTCCGGGTGATCGAGTTTGGCGAGCGCCTCGTAAGCGGCCGCGCGCACGTCCTGCGTCTTCGAGGCCGCCTGTTCGATCAGGTAGTCGCGGTCCTCGGGCTCGGCGCCGAGGCACGAGATCGCCGCGACCTTCACCTCCTTCGAGCCCTTGTCCAGCGCGTCCTTGACGAGCTCGCGGGTGCCGGCGGCGTCGAGACGGTGCATCAACTTGAGGCGGCGCGGGTGCCCCTTCGTCCCCTTTAGGTCGTACTTCGCCTTCAGCTCGTCGAGCACCGCGCTGCCGTACATCGGCAGCACCTTGTCGGCGATCAGGTCGGCCACGTCGGCGTAGCCGTCGTCGATGGCGGCGAGCGCCGGGCGGATGAGGCGGAGGTCGCGGAAGTGGCCCTTCTCGACCGCCTCCTTGATCGGCGCGAACCGCCCGCCGCCCTTCCCCTTGAGCGCTTCGAGGAGCGGCTTCATCTCGCGCGCCGGGATTTGCAGCGTGCTGCCGCCGAGGCTGCTCGACTCGACCGGCTCCAGCTTGCCGTCGATGCCGGTCTCGCCCTGCGTGTACAGGACGGCGCTGGCGAGCGCCGTCAATTCCAGCAGCGCCTCGGCGGAGCCGGTCTCCGGCCCCTCGACAACCGCGGTCGCGGCCTCGGCGACCTTGGCGAACACGGGCGCCTGCGCCCCGGCCTGCTGGAGCGGCGGGATGAGCTTCTTGAGGCGGAAGTCGCCCTTGGCGACGACGCTCCCGGCGACCGCCAGCCGGCGCGCCTCGGCGTACACCTGGGAGAGGACGGCGATGCTCATTTGGGACTGAGGGACAGAGGGACGGAGGGACACAGGGACGGTTGCTACTTGGGGGTCCGCGGGAGTGGGACGTCTACGAGTACCCAGTTCTTGGCATCCCGCATCATGTTCACGAGCTGGCCGACTATCCGGTCGTAGCACCCGTCGAGGTTGCCACACTCGTCAGGCGACAGGTAGCCACAGCGACGGGCGAACTCGATCCAGGTTTGCGTCTCGGTCGCCTCGGCCTCAGCCGTGTTCAGCTTGTTGACGAACGACGCCTCGTACCGTCTGCGGCGCCACGCCTCGGCGACGTTCGCTGCCACCGACCGGGACGACCGGCGGACCTGATCGACCAAGCTGTACTTCTCTTCCGGCGGAAACCGCTTCGTCAGCATCGAAGATGCGCATGGCGACGTCCATCGCATCCTGCCACACACGGAGATCCTTGTGCGTATGAATCTTCATCCAGCCCCGTCCCGGCTTTGGGGTTGCGTCCCTGTGTCCCTCAGTCCCTGTGTCCCTTAGTCACAAAGTCAGCCGAATCACCTCACGCTCGGTCACGAGGCTGAGCGGCTTCACGCGCAGCTGGCGCGAGTCGAGGTCGTGGCGGAAGCGGGCGATCATCATCTGGTTGGCGAACACCGCCCGCGGCAGGAGCGGCAGCATCCCCAGGCTCGGCGGCTCCTCCGACATGCCCACGTCGGTCAGCACGAGGCGGTTGCCGGCGGCGTCCTCGATCACGTACTCGCCGCCGACCTTGCCAAGCGTCTTGTAGTTCAGCGCCAGGATCGGCGTGCGGTCGGCGAGCGGCGCCTTGAGGACGTTCTTCACGTCCTTCACCGCCGCCGCGAAGTCGGCCCGGCCGTGGCTCCGCACCTTCTTCAAGTCCTCGAGTTCGAGCGGGCGTGTGGTGCTCGCGTCCCAGCGGACGCGCGGGTTCACGCTGCCGGGGTACACGCACAGCTCCTTGACGTGGACCACGCCGTACACGCTGTCCTCGGCCTTGATGAACTTCAGCGCCTTGTACGGCCGCAGCGTCTGCGTCACGCGGATCTTCCCCGACCCGAGCGTCATCCAGATGCCGGTGTCGACCAGCTCCTGCCGCGCCGGGTCGTCGTGCGAGTTGAACGCGAGCTGGACGAGCTCGGCGTCCGGCTCGGTGAGCCCGCGCGCCTTCAGCTCGGCGAGCTGCCAGGCGTGGCCGAGCCAGGCGGCGATGGCGGTGTCGGTGGGGACTTCGAGGTTCGGGTCGTCGAGCCGCTTCTTGAGGTACGCCCGGCCCTGCTTGATGACGGCGTGGAGCCGGGCGAGCTGGTCGAGCGCCTCGGTGTTCGTGCGCTCGGTCTGGGCGGCGCTCGGCTTCTTGTTGGTGAACTTGCCGCCCTCGTCGGCGAACAGCTGCGTGTAGCCGTTGAGCGCCATGCGGGCGCCGGGCAGGTAGGCGTCGCCGAGCTTCTTCGCCTGCTCCTCCATCTGCTTGGCGAGCTTCGCCGTCATGTTCCCGACGCCGAGGCGCACGGCGTCGTGGACGAGCTTTTCGAGCACGTCCATGCCGTCGAGCTGCGCCTTCACCTTCTTGGCGAGGGCGGCGACGTTCACCTGCTTCGGCTTGGGCGGGGCCGCGGCGGCGACCGCCTGCTTCTCCTTCTTCGCGCTCAGCTTCTCGCGCTTCTCCTGGAGGTCGGCGGGGACGGCGGCCTTCGTGAACGGCTTCTTCTGGGCGTAGGCGTACATCAGCCCGAGGTTGTGCTTGCACGGGAACTGCCGGCTCGGGCAAGAACAGCGGAACGTCGGCTGGTCGGCGCGGGCGTAGTCGACCGAGCACTTGTAGGGGTCTTTGCCGCTCCCCTGGCACTCGCCGAACAGCAGATCACCGTCGTCCGAGACGTGGAGCTTGGTGAACTTCTTCTTGGCGATGAGCGCCTTGCCGTTCTTCGCGGCGTCGGAGTTGGTGGCGAGGCCGTCCACGGTGGCTTCGTCGAGTGCGATCATGGGTCGCAGCGCCGCGGGGGAGGGGTGGGTGTGGGGAGGAATATAACGGCGCCGGCGCGCGCACGCAAACGAGGTAGTCGAGAAAATGACGGGGACGACGTGACACGCGCTTCGCCCGACACTCGGGGTGGCAACCCCGGGCGGCGTCGGCGGTGTCACGACGACTTTCACGATTCCGGTGACGCGCTTTCACGATTCCGGTGACGCGCCCGGGCGCCACCGGGCACTACACGGGCGGAGGGGGAGGCGATGTCCGCGACCCGGCCGGGGGCGATCCTCCGGCACCTGCACCCGGCCGACCCGGACGACGGGCCGTTGCTCGCCCGGTTTGCCGGGCGCCGCGACCCGGCCGCGTTCGCCGCCCTCGTCCGCCGCCACGGGCCGATGGTCCTCGCCGTGTGCCGACGCATCACCGGCCACCCGCAGGACGCGGAGGATGCCTTCCAGGCCGCCTTCCTGGTGCTAGCGCGGTCGGCCGGGACGGTGCGGACGCCGGAGCGGCTCGGCAGCTGGCTCTACGGCGTCGCGGTGAGGGTCGCCGGCCGGGCGCGGCGCGCGGCGGCCCGGCGCCGGCGGCGGGAGGTCACGGTGGCCGCGTTCCCGGATGTCCCCGCGCCGGACCCCGCGCCCCCGCCGCCCGACATCGGCCCGGCGCTGCACGAGGAACTCGCCGCGCTGCCGGCGCTCCACCGCGAGCCGATCGTCCTGTGCGACCTGCAAGGGCTGTCGCGCGCCGACGCGGCGCGGTCGCTGGGTATCGCGGAAGGCACGTTGTCGAGCCGGCTGGCGAACGGGCGGAAGCGGCTCGCCGACCGGCTGACGCGGCGCGGGGTGGCGCTGTCGCTGGCGGCCCTGCCGGCGGCGGTCGCGGGCGGGCGGGCGGCGGTGCCGGACGAACTGGTCTCGAACACCTGCGGGCTGGCGGCGGCGTGGGCGGCGGGGGCACCGCTGCCCGCCGCGGTCGTCCGGCTCGCCCGCGGAGGGTTTCCGATGAGGGGCGTACTACTCGGCGGCGTCCTGTCGTTCACGCTCGCGGCCGGCGCGGTCCTCGCGGCCGGGCTGCCCGGCGCCCCGCGCCCGGCCGACCCGCCGCGCCCGCCCGAGCCGCCCGTCGCGGTCGCGCAGGACGCGGAGGAACAGCAGCCGAAGAAGGCTGACGCCCCGCCGAAGAGGACCGGGGCGCCGCGGCTGACTCGCAAGGTGGACCTGAACTTCAAAACCATTCAGTCCGCGACGTGGAGCCCGGACGGGGCGTGGCTGGTCGTGCAAGGGGCCGTCGCCGGGAACGCCGACGGGGTGGCGGTGATGGGGCCGCGGCCGGGCGGCGGGGTGAACGAATTCGTCCTCGTCCCGTTCGACGAGCCGGAGATTCTGTCGGAGCCGCAGCCACTCCCGATCCGGGCCGGGGTCGTCGGGTTCACGGGCGACGGCCGGTTACTCACGGTGGCCCGCGAGCCCGGCCTCATCAGCGGCGGGTCCACGCTCCAGCAGTGGCAGCTGTCCGTTCTCCGGAACGGCCCGGATGCGACAGCCCCCCGGACGCTGCGCGTGGTCCCGGTCGCCCCGGTCGCCGTCCCCGACGACGGCTACCTGCTCACGCCCACCGGCACGGGCGTACGCTACGTCGTCCGCGAATCGGACAAGGCCGGCATCCGCCGGGTCGAAGTTCGTCAGTACAACCTGCGGAACAACGAGGACGTGGTGCTCGGCCGGTTCGAGGGGACGTTCAAGGCCACGCAATTCGCCCCGGACGCGAAGCGGGTGGCGGCGGTCACCGACGCCGGGGCGGTGGAACTCTACGACGCCGCGGACGGGAGACGGCTGTGGGCGGCCGACCCGGCCGCGAAGGCGAGGGAGATTCGCGTCGTGAACGAGGGGCGCGGCGGTAAGGGCGGGTTCCCGTTCGCCGGTTTCACCATCCCCGGGGTCGGGTCGGGGACATACCCGGCCGTGCCCGCGTTCGTCGCCTTCGCCGGCCGGGCCCCGCGGCTCCTGGCGGTTCGCGGGTGGGTGGCGCCGGTCGTTCTCGACGCGGACACGGGGAAGGCGCTCCCCGCGCTGGAAGGGGTCGAACTGGCCGCCACCAGCTCCCGGGTGGCGGCGGTCTCGGGCGACTACATCTACTTCCCGGCGG
>JAFKFQ010000508.1 GCA_017308215.1 bacterium
CGGCACCCGGGGTGTGCCTACTACTGTGTGCCGTTCTTCGGCCACGGCGCACGGAGTGTGCCGGCGACTTTGGCCGGTTCGCGCCGGCCATTCGCCACATTGGACGCTTCGCCATTTTTCCTGAAAGGTTTGCGCCGCGGTGTGCCATCCTACCTTCCACACACCGGAGGAGCCGTCGTGCCCGCCCTCACCCACCCGCCGCGCGACGCCCTCGCCGCCTTCGGCCGCGGCGCCCTGCCGCCGGACGAACTCGCCGCCATCGCCGAGCACGTCTCGACGTGTGCCGACTGCTGCGCCGTGCTCCGCGACTGCCGCGACGACAGCTTCATCAACCTGCTCCGCGAGGCCGGCACCCCGGCCGACGCCGGCGACCGCACCAACGCCTCGAACCCCGAGCTGCCGCCGCCGGTCCTCGCCTTCCCCGACGCCCGCTCGGTCCTCGCCGACCACCCGCAGTACAAGCTCCTCGACCAGCTCGGGGAGGGCGGGATGGGCGTCGTCTTCCGGGCGCAGCACAAGGTGATGGGCCGGGTCGTCGCGCTCAAGGTGATGGCCCCGCACCTGACCGCCAACCCGGCCGCAGTGTCCCGCTTCCGCCAGGAGGTGAAGGCGGCGGGCCGGCTCAGCCACCCGAACATCATCATCTACCACGACGCCGGCGAGGCGGGCGGGCTCCACTTCCTCGTCATGGAGTACGTCGAGGGGACGAGCCTGGACAAGCTCGTCGCCCGCAAGGGGCCGCTGGCCGTGCCGCTGGCGTGCCAGTTCATCCGGCAGGCGGCGCTCGGGCTCCAGCACGCCTCCGAGCGCGGTATGGTCCACCGCGACATCAAGCCGCAGAACCTGATGGTCACCCGCAAGGGGCAGATCAAGGTGCTCGACTTCGGCCTCGCCCGGTTCGCCCGTGACCCGGCCGCCGAGGCGCCCGTAGCCGGGGCGTCGGCCGACGGGGCCGCGCCGGCCGCGACCGCGGCGACGGCGGTGAACATGGTCATGGGCACGCCGGACTACCTCTCGCCGGAGCAGGCCCGGTGCGAGGCGGTGGACGCCCGGGCCGACGTCTACTCGCTCGGCTGCACGCTGTACTTCCTCCTCACCGGGCGGCCGCCGTTCGAGCGGGCCGCGTCGGTCTTCGACAAGCTCCTGGCCCACGCCACCGAGGCGCACCCGCCGCTGGCCGCGACGCGGCTCGACGTGCCGGCCGGGCTGGAGCAGGTGCTGGCACGGATGACGGCGAAAGACCCCGGCGCCCGCTACGCGACACCGGCCGAGGCGGCGGCGGCGCTGGCCCCGTTCGCCCGCGGCGAGGGCGCCGGCGCGGCGCCGACCGAGGTCGTCCCCGAGGCGGTTCCGGTGGTGGAGGCGGTGATCGCGCCGCCGGCGGTCACGCCGCTGCCGCGGTTCGAGTCCGAGCCGACGGCGGTGATCGTCACCCCGCGCCCGCAGTCGCCGAAGCGGAAGAAGAGGTCGACGCGGCGCGGCTGGTCGCCGGCGCGGTGGGCGGCGCTGGGCGGGGTACTGGTGGCGGTGCTCGTCGGCGCGGCGGTGGTGCGCCCGGTGCTGAAACGCCCCGCCGCGCCGACCGAGACCGCCGCCGCGAACCCGCCCGCCGAACCGCCGGCGCGCCCGGCGCCGACGCGCCCGTCTTCGCCCGCCGCGGGGAAGAAGGCGGCCGAGCCGGTGGTTTCGCCGGCGCCGTGGAAGGGCGGGGCGCCGCAGGTGTTGTTCGTCCTGCCGGCGAAGGGATTGTGGGTGGGTGATTACCTTCCGGTCCGCGAGCGGCTCGAAGCGGCCGGGGTGGGGGTTAAAGTCGCCGTCGGCCCGCCCCCGCCGTTCGGTCCGTTTGAACCAGGCTACTCGTACCCCGCCCCGGAGGCCGGGAACGAGTACCCGCCGGTGCGGGCCGATCTGAAGTACTACCCCGGCCTCGACCTGACCAGCTTCCGGGCGGTCGTGTTCGTCGGGAAGGACGTGGACGAATTCGTCCGGCCGCGTCCCCCCGGCCCCGGGGACAAGGCGAAGTTCGGCCCGCCGAAGGACGGGATGCAGGTGACCGAACTTGTGCTCCGGCAGGCGCGCGACCGGAACCTCGTCCTCGGCGGCATCTGCACCGGTCAGGTGGTACTGGCGAAGCACGGTTTGTTGGACGGAAAGGGCGTGGCCGAGAGTCCGTTCGCGGCGCAACTGGGTGGGCCGTACCTGTCGCCGCAGATCACCCGCGAGCGGATCGGCGTGCGGACCGACGGGCGCATCGTCACCGCGTCCGGCCCCGAGAGCGCCGCCGCGTTCGCCGACGCGCTCGTCGCCGCGCTGCGCGAGTGAGCCGGTCGGGGTGGTCCGGCGTACCCTGTCCATCCCGGACGCCGCGCCGCTCACCGGACCCACGATGACACGCTTCCTGCTCGCCGCCGCGGTCGCCGCCGCCGTCACCGCGGCGGC
>JAFKFQ010000481.1 GCA_017308215.1 bacterium
CGGCCGATTACGCGCCGTACCAGCCGCCGAAGCGGCGCGGGCGGCTCCTGCGGCGGCTGCGCGAGCGCCTCGGCGTGCGCGGCGAGCGGTCGCTGGTCGACCGGGTGCCGCCGGGCGGGGTGCTGCTCGACTACGGGTGCGGGTCGGGGTGGTTCGCGGCGCGGATGCGCGGCCGCGGGTGGGACGCCCGCGGGATGGACTTCAGCGCCCACGCGGCGGCCGCGGCCCGGCGGAACTTCGGGCTGGAGGTCGTCCACGGGGCGCTGCCGCACCCGGCCGTCCGCCCCGGGACGGTGGACCTGCTCACCCTGCGGGCGGTGCTCGAACACGTCCACGACCCGCGCCGGCTGCTCGCGGCCGTGTTCGACGCCCTCAAGCCGGGCGGGCACGTCTACGTGTCGGTCCCGAACCTGGCGGGGTGGGGCTACCGGGTGTTCGGCACGTCCTGGTTCCCGCTCGACCCGCCGCGGCACCTCCTCCACTTCACCCCGGACACGCTGCGGCGCGCGGTCGCGGGCTGCGGGTTCGTGGTGGAGGCGGTGACGACGATCGGGCACGCGAAGTGGGTCGGCTACTCGGCGGCGAAGCCCGGCGGCGGGGCAAAGTGGGTCGGCCGGGCGTGCCGGCTGCGGCCGGCGCGGAGCCTGTTCGCGCGGGCGGCGCAGTGGGCCGGGCGCGGCGACGACGTGGCACTACTCGCCCGCAAACCGGACGCGGCGCCGCTCCGCCGCGCCGCGTGACGGGTCAGGGCGTGACGATGCTCTTGCGGCTGGCGGCCCGGTTGCGCATCTCCTGCTTGTCGATCCCCAGCGCCGTCAGGATCGGCTGGTACACCTCGGCGTAGAAGTTGTCCTCGTTGAAGATGTTCAGCGCCTTCACCGCCGCGACCCGGCGGCGGCTGTCGGCGAGGAGGTGGGTCGCCGGCATGGCGAACCCGTTGAGCACCCGCCTGAGCTGCTCGATCGTCCCGGCGCGGTCGTCGGCGGAGCTCCTGCGACATCGTGTAGCACGCCAGCCCGCGCACGTCGTCGGTCGGCAGCTCCCACTCGCCGATCACCGCCCAGCTCTGCACCTCCTCGAGCTGCTCCTCGGTCCGGTGCCCGGAGCGGACCAGCCACTCCTGCATGACCATCGAGTGCTTCGACTCCTCGTACCCCCAGTTGGCGGCGAACCACGCCCGCCCGCGGGTGCCGCGGACCAGCGGCAGAAACTTGCCAACGTAGTCCGGCAGGAACAGCTCGACGGCGCAGAACGACTCGAGGACGTCGGCGACCGCCTTGCTGGTGTTCGGGTTGCACTGATCCCAGGGGATGTCGTCGCGCAGGTTCCAGCGCCGCCGCCGCTCGGCGAGGTCGAAGAACTCCTGGTAGATCTTCCAGATGTTCCGTTCCAGCTCGGGGCCGTACGGGGACGGGGCGGACATAGCGGCTCGGGGTGCGCGGTGCGGGCGGTGCTGTGCAGTATAGGGCAGAACGCGTGCCGGCGCGACCGGGCTACGCCGGGGCGTACCAGTCGGCCCGGGTCGGCGGCAGGCCGGCGGTCCCGTCGGGGGCGGGCTTCACGAACAGGATCTGGTTCAACTGGTACAGGCCGGCGTCGAACCCCATCGTGGCCCCGGCCATGTACAGCCGGTAGATGCGGTACGTCGCGTCGTCGGTCAGCCGGACGGCCTCGGCCCGGTTCGCCTCCAGGCCGCGGACCCATGCGCGGAGGGTGAGCGTGTAGTGCTCCCGCAGGTTCTCCACGTCGCGGGCCTCGAGCCCGGCCCGGGCCGCCCCGCCGACCACGGCCGGGAGCGTCTGGAGGTCGCCGTTCGGGAACACGTACTTGCGGGCGAAGGCGGTCCACCGCGGGAACGGCGTGTGCGGCCGGAGGTTGATGGCGTGGTGGAGGTACACCCCGCCCGGCTTCAGCGCCCGCGCGACGCCCCGGAGGTACTGGGGCAGGTTCCGGTTCCCGACCTCCTCCGTCATGCCGACGCTGGAGACGGCGTCGAACTCGGCCGCGTAGGGCATGTCGCGGTAGTGGCAGAACTCGATTCGGACCCGCCCGTCCAGCCCCGCCTCGCGGTTGGCCCGGACCGCCCACTCGGCCTGCTCCCCGGCCAGCGTGACGCCGACGCCGGTCACGCCGTAGTGCCGGGCGGCGTGGCGGAGGAGGCCGCCCCAGCCGCAGCCGACGTCCAGGAGGCGCTGCCCGGGGCGGAGGCGGAGCTTCCGGCAGATGTGGTCCATCTTCTGCCGCTGGGCGTCGTCGAGGGCGTCGTCCGGGGAGCGGAAGTACGCGCAGGTGTACTGCATGGCCGGGCCGAGGAAGAGGCGGTAGAAGGTGCCGGGCCGGTCGTAGTGGATGCTGATGCCGCGCCGGTCGGCCTCCGTGTTTTGCCCCGCCGTCCGCGGACGCCCGGCCTTGGCGGGGTCGCGGGGGTTGCGCCGGCGGGGCAGGTTCAGGAGCAATTTGAGGACGCCGAGCCGGGCCCGCAGCCCCCAGCCGGTCATCACCCCGACCAGGTGGCGCAGCCAGCCGGTGAACGCGAGCATGTCGCCCTCGACGTCGTAGTCGTCGAAGACGTAGGACTCGCCGACGCCGACCCGGTCGAACGGCCAGAGCATCGCTCGCACGGCCCCCGGGTGCTTGAACACCAGGGTGAACCCGGCCGGCGGCCCAGCCGCCCAGGTGTCGCCGGTCCAGAACCGCGCCGCCACGCCTCCGGCGAAGCCCCGGGTGAGGCTTTCAAGGACGCGGACCGACGCGGCGACGGCCGGGTCGGACGGTGGGGTGGGGGGCGTGCCCATGACGACTCCGGGGCGAATTCGGTCGTCAGAGTATCACGCCGCCGCGGCGGGAACAACCAAAGCGGGCGGTGATCAGTCTTCAAGTCTTCAAGTCGGCGAGTCTTCAGGTCGGAGTCACTACCCAACTTGAAGACTCGCCGACTTGAAGAACTTCGCATGTCTGGGTCAGTACGGGCTCTGGAACTCCAGCCGGGCCAGGTAGAGCATTCGGCGGTCGCCGCGCTGGTAGTAGTCCTCCAGCAGCACCGACACGTCCTGTGGGATCACCTGCGGCCGCCACCCGGGCGCCGTGGCGCCGTTCAGGTTCACCCGCACCGGCTTCGACCAGTCGATCATGTCGCGACCGAGCCACACCGAGATCGTGCGCACCCCGCGCCCGCGCAGCTCCAGCAGGTTGTTCCCGCGGATGTCGCCCTGGAGCTCCGCCGGCGTCACGTTGCGGTTCGGCGCCATCGGGTTCGTCAGGTTGGCGGTGGCGATGCGGTCGGCGCCGAGCCAGTAGAAACGGTTGTCGGTCTCGCGGTTCGTCTGCCACCCGTAGCGGGCGCCGGTGCCGAGCTGGAGCGTCGCCGTACCGTTGGCCCGGCGCTTGCGGGCCATCCAGTCGAAGAACACCGGCACCTCGGCCGGGTACCACTCGATGCCGCGGCCCTTGTACACGACCTGGACCCCCGGGAACCCGTTCGCCATCCACCGCTCGTAGATGAACCGCAGGTTCTGGTTGGCGTCGCCCGAGAGCTGCCCGCTGACGACGTAGAACGGCAGCTTCTGGGCGTTCTTCCAGTAGTTGATGAACAGCCCCTGCCACTTCGGGTTCGGGCACACGGCGACGACGCCGGCGAACAGGTCCGGGTGCGAGGCGCCCACGTCCATCGCCATGTCCGCGCCCTCGCCGGCGCCGAGCAGGAACACGCGGTCGGTGTCGACGGTGAAGTGGCGGACCGTGTCGCGGAGCACCTCGGTGACGATGTCGTGGTCCTCGCCCTTCCACTCCCACTGCGTCCGCCCGGGGCCGAACACCTCGGGCCAGTCCGGGGCGACGAGGATGTAGCCGTGCCGGTCGGCGTCGCCGGACGCCGCGCCCAGGAACTCCTCCGGCTTCACGCCCGGGTATGTGAGCATGACGACGACCGGGTACGCCCGGCCGTGGTGGTACTCGGCCGGGAGGCGGACGCAGTACGGCACCCCGAGCGGGCGGTTGCCGTGCGACGCGCTGCTGCGGCGGTACACGCCGTCGGGCACGTTCCCGCCGGCCTTCACCGCCTCGCCCGTCCGCGCGGCCAGGTTCTCGGGCTCGGCCGGCGGCAGGAGCGAGATGACCTGCGCGAGTTCGTCGAGCCCGACGGCGCTCGTCGACTGGTACTTGGCGAGGGCGGCGTTGCGGTCGAGCTTGGTGGCGCCGCGCTGGTACGCCAGCGCCGCCTCGCGGGCGTTCCACACCTTCAGTGCCCGGTCCGCGTCCGGCGACGCGCCCGTCTTCCCTTTCGCCCACCCGCTCACCGCCGTCGCCAGCAGCTCGGTCGGCGTGCGCGTCGGCTGCTTGCCGTCGCGCCGCTCCTTCTCGGCCTGCGCGGCGAGGGCGACGAAGAACTCGACGCGCGCCGCCGAGTCCGGGTGGAGCTCGGCGGCGACGGTCTCGGCCGCGGCGGCGAGCGCGGCGGTCTTGGGGTCGATCTTCGGCGGCGGCAGCGCGAACCGCACCAGCCCGCCGCCGGCGGCGACGAACGGCGCCGCCTTGCCGGAGCCCGTGAGTTCGTCCGTGAGCGCGGCCAGGAGGCGCTTGCCGAGCGTGTACTGGTCGCGGGCCGTCTCCCACTTCGCCTTCGCCTTCGTGAGGCGGTCCAGGTCTTTCGGGTCGGCGGTCTTCTCGGGGAAGGCGCGGAACAGCAGGTCGGCGCGCTCGTACCGCCCGGCCGCGACCGCGAACTCGGCCTCGACGGCGACGAACTCCCCCTCCGCGGCGTCGATCTCCTTCTTGCAGCGATCGACCTCCTCCTGAGCCTCTTTCGCGTACGGCCCCGGTGCGGCCTTCGCCAGCGCGTCGAGCTCGTCGCGGGCGAGCTTGAGCCAGCCGACGTCCTTCATGAAGCGGGCGATGGCGGCGCGCTTGAGCGGGTCGGCCTTCTTGTCGGGTTCGACCAGATCGGGGTGGGTGCTGAGGAGCTTGCGGACGAGCGCCGGCTCCATCTCGGACGTGCGGTAGGTGATCGTCCACAGGTGCGTCGGCGACGACACGAAGCAGCAGTAGGGGTCGAGGTACGTGACCTGCTGCTCGACGCGCTCGAAGCTGCCGGGGATGGTCAGCTCGATGGTTCGGCGCCACTTGTCGTCGAAGTCCGGCGTCTTCTTCGGCGCCCACGCGGCCGGCGGCGGGTAGTTCTTCTTGCGGGCGCCGAACGTGTTCTTGTAGCCCTTGTAGTCCGGGCGGATTTTGACGTCCTTGCCGATCTCGCCGAGCTGCTTGTGGTGCGAGCTGAAGATGACGAGGCGGGCGCCGTCGTCGAGGAAGTCGAACCCGTTCCCCTTGGGGACGACGAACGACTGCCCCGTCGCCGGGTCGCGGATGAGCTCCTTCTCCTTGCTCACGTTCCCCTGGATGACGAACCCGTCCTTGAGGATGACGACGTCGGCGACGGCGCCGCCCGCGAGCGCGGCGAGGACGAGGCCGGCGGCCAGGAGTGAGCGGCGGGGCATCGGCGGCACCTCGGCGGGGGCGTACGGGTCATTGTCCCGGCGCGGCGGAGTGGGATCAAGTATGACGTGGGAGGCGGGGGTGGCGTTGGCGGCAAAACGCCACGCGGCGGCCGTCGGCCGTGCATTGCTACACGGACCGGCGGCCGCCGGTGGTCGAGGTGTCGGGTTCCGGCGCGGTGCCCCAGGCCGGCCGCTCGTGCCGCGGGGGTCGCAGGGGTTACCTGCTCGGTCGCCCGGACGACCGCCCCCGCGGGCGCACCATGACAGTGCACCCCGCGCGGCAAACGGACTGGGGAGGAAGACACAGTCCGGGTGTGTGCGCCGAATCCTGATACCTCGGCCGCGGTCCGGGCCGCGGCGGAGTCGGTGGGGCCACACCCGACACCTCAACCCCACTCTACCGGCCCAGTTGCCTGCCCACGCACGCCCGGGGACGTTGCCCCGGGAACCCGCACACGATGTTTCGGTGGCGTTACCCCTTCGCGCCGCCCCGGAGCGAATCGACCTCGGGCAAGTCCTTGAGCGTGTTCAGGCCGAACGCCTGGAGGAACTTCTTCGTCGTGCCGTAGAGCTGCGGGCGGCCGAGCGAGTCGTGACGGCCGGCGACGCGCACCAGCCCCTTCTCCATCAGCTGACGCACCACTTCACTGCACGCCACGCCGCGCACCTGCTCCACCTCGGCGCGCATCACCGGCTGGCGGTAGGCGATCACCGCCAACGTCTCCATCGCCGCCGGCGTCAGCCGCAGATCGTGACCCGTGCGGCGGAGTCGCGCCAGCCACGGCGCCACCGCCGGGCGCGTGAGGAGCTGATACCCGCCGGCGATCTCGGTGACCTGGAACGCGGTGCCGTCCGCGTCGTAGAGGCCGCGGAGCTTCTCGACCTGCGCGCGGGCGTCGGCGGCGTCGGCGAGGTTGGCGGCGTCGGCGAGGCGGCGCGCCGTCAGCGGCTCGTCGGCGATCAGGAGCACCGCCTCGACGCGCGCCAGCTTCGCGTCGCGCGCCAGCGGGTCGTCCGGCGGCACCTCGGCCGGCGCGGTAAGGACGCGGAAGACCGCGGGGCGCGGCGCGTTCCCGGGGCGCGTCGTAAACGGGCGGCGGGTGGCGGAACCGTGGACGGCGGGGCGCATGGCGGCTCGGCGCGGTGTTCGGTACACTTCCGGGGTCAGCCGCGTCAGCGTACCCGTCCGGCCGTCGTCGTGGAAGGCAGGTCGCCGTGCCGTCGTTTTGGTCCGATTTCCTCCAGCCGCCGCTGAGCGGGATCGCCTTCGGCGTGACGGCCGTGGCGGCGATTTTCGGGTTCATCAGCGGGTCGGCGTTCTTTGCCATCTGGGCCGAGCGGAAGGTGAGCGCCCGGATGCAGGACCGCCTCGGCCCGACGCGCGTCGGCCCGTTCGGGCTGTTGCAGTCGCTCGCCGACGGCATCAAGCTCATCTCGAAGGAGGACCACGCCCCCGCGGGCGCCGACCGCCTCCTGTTCCGGCTCGCCCCGTACCTGGCGTTCTGCGCCGCGTTCTGCGGGTACATTGCGCTGCCGTTCGGCGCCGGCCTCGTCGCCGCCGAGCTGAGCGTCGGGGCGTTCTTCATGCTGGCGGTGCTCAGCAGCGAGGTGTTCGGCGTGGTGCTCGCCGGGTACGCGTCGGCGAACAAGTGGTCGCTGTTCGGCGGGGTGCGCGAGGCGGCGCAGGTGGTGAGCTACGAGGTGCCGCGGGCGCTGTGCGTGGTCGTGCCCGTGTGCGTGACCGGTACGCTGAACCTGACCACCATCGGCACCCAGCAGGCGGGGTGGTTCTGGGGCTGGAACCTGTTCCACGACCCGTTCACGTTCCTGGCGTTCTTCGTGTTCTTCGTCACCGCGACGGCGAGTTGCAAGCGGGCGCCGTTCGACCTCGCCGAGGCCGAGAGCGAGCTCGTCGCCGGCTTCCTGACCGAGTACAGCGGGTTCCGCTGGTCGATCTTCTTCCTCGCCGAGTACGGCAGCATGTTCGCCGTGAGCGGCCTGGCGGCGCTGCTGTTCCTGGGCGGCTGGCACACCGGCGTCCTGCCCTTCGAACCGACCGCGGAGTGGGGCTTCTGGCTCGGGAACCTGCTCAACCTGGCGGTGTTCGCGGCGAAGTGCTGGGCGCTCGTGCTGGTGATGATGTGGATGCGCTGGTCGCTGCCGCGGCTCCGCATCGACCAGGTGATGACGACGTGCCTCCAGTACTTCCTGCCGATCGCCTGCGCGCTGCTCGTCGGCGTGTGTCTGTGGCAGCTCCTCGCGCCGCCGGCGGTGACGGCCGCGACGCGCTACGTGCTGGCGTTCGGCACGCTCGGGGCGCTGCTGCTGCTGGTGGCGAGCGTGCTGCGCCCGCCGGCGGCGGCCGGCCCGGCGGGGCACCTCCCGGGCGCGTGGGCGGGCCGCGCGACGCCGCTGACGGCGGGGCGGAAGTAGACCAGGACCGGTTTCACCATGCGCGTGCCCCTTCGCCCCTACTTCGTGCTCCTCGCCCTCTGGGCACTGTACTTCCACCCGCTCGTCCTCCACCCGACGCACACGCTGTTCGCGCCGTACTCGGACATGCTGACCGAGCACCTGCCGGCCCGCATGTTCCAGGTCCGCGAGTGGCGGGCGGCCGGCGAGCTGCCGCTGTGGAAGCCGTATCACTTCTGCGGGACGCCGGCCGTCCACGACATCCAGGTCGGCGCCTTCTACCCGCCGTACGCGGTCACGCTGCTGTTCCCCGAGGATGAAGCCGGGGCTGTCATGAGCTGGGTCGTGGCGCTGCACGTGCTGGCCGCCGGGGGCTTCACGCTCGCGTACGCGCGCTGGCAGGGGTTGGGCGAGGCGGGGAGCCTGGTCGCCGCCGTCGGCTGGATGTTCGCCGGGAAGTGGATGACGCACCTGCTCCTGGCCGGGCAGACGATCACGGTCGGCCTGGCGTGGCTGCCGCTGGTGCTGCTCGGGCTCGAACGCGGCACCCGGGCCGGCGGCGCCGGCCCGGTGCTGCTCGCGGGGGCGGCGCTGGCCCTGATGATCCTCGGCACGCACCCACAGTGGACGTTCTACGCGGGCGTGTTCGCGTTCTGCTGGACGCTGCCGGCCGGGCGGCCGCGGGCGCACGTCCGCCGCTGGCTGCTGACCGGGGCCGGGGCGGTCGCCGTCGCGGTGGGGCTGGCCGCGGTGCAGCTGCTGCCGACGGTCGAAGCGGCCGGGCAGTCGTCGCGGGCCGGCGGGGTGGCGGCCACCGGGTCGCTGGCCCTCGCGTTGCCGACGTTCCTGGGGGCGGTGGTGCCGTCGCCCGAGCCGACGGAGCCGATCGCCTGGGAGGGGTACGCGGCGCTGGGGCCGGTCTGGGTCGCGGCCGCGCTCGCGGCCCCGGCCCGGGGCCGGCGGCTGGTGCTCCTCGGGCTGGTGTTCTTCAGCGTCGGCGGGGCGGTACTGGTCGAGTGGCTGCCGGGGTTCAACCTGTTCCGCATCCCCAACCGGATGCTCCTCATCGCCGGATTCCCGCTGGCCGTCCTGGCCGGCACCACGACCGACGCTCTGGTGCGAACCGGGTGGACCGACCCGTGCCGCCGGACCGCCCGGCAGTGGCTGGTGCCGCTCGCCCTGGTTCTGGTCCCGTGCGGCGTCTACTCCTGGTACGTGCTCGGGTTTACCTCCGGGGGCGAGCGCGCGTGGGCCTCGCCGTTCTGGCTCGCCGGCCCGGTCGGGTGGGCGGTGTTCGCCGTCTCCCTCCCGGTCGCCCTCTGGGTGCTCCGCCCTGTCGCGGGGCGGCCGGACCTGCGGCTCGCGGGCTGGCTCCTCGTCCTGCTCCTGGACCGGGTGGCACCGACGGCCCTGTTCCCGGTGGTTCTTCCGCAGTCGCAGATCCAACGGGACCAACTCGCCGTCCGGTTCCTGGTCGACCACCTGCCGCCCGGCACCGGCCGCGTCCTGGACGTACCGGAGGGACCGGACGCCGATTCCCTGCTCGGCGTCGGCGCCCCGCGGTCGCTGGTTCACGGGATCGACACCGTCCGAGGGTACAACTCGATCGACGTCAAACACTACCGCGAGTTTCTGGCGTTCGCCGCCGGGACGGACGAACCGTTGCAGGCGAACGGGCCGTTCACGCAGCCCGCCGTGCCGATCGTGCAGTACCCGCACCAGTCACTCCTGGACATGGCCGGCCTGCGGTACGTGGCGTCCCCGGCCGACGGGGGAGGAATTCCGGTCGGCCGGCCGTGGCAGCACGACCCCCTCCGGCCCCACGCCCCGCCCGGGTGGCGGCCGGTGGCCTACGACCCGAACCCCGTCGCCGTCCCGCCGTTCCCGGCCCGGGCACTCCTCGGCGGGGGCGGCCTTCCCCGGCAGACGGTGTACGAGAACGCCCAAGCCTTCCCCCGGGCCTGGGTCGTGCCCGAGGCCCGGCCGATGCCCGCCGGGGGCGAGTACGCGGCCCTCACCTCCGCCGACTTCCGCCGCACCGTTCTGCTCACGACCGCGCGGCCGCTCCCGCCGCCGGCCGTGGCGGTGCCGGCCGCGCGCGTCGCCGAGTACCGGCCGAACCGCGTGCGCGTCGAGCTGACCGGCGACGGCGGCGGGTGGCTCGTCCTCGCCGACGTGTGGTACCCGGGGTGGGTGTGCCGGATCGACGGCGTGGACGTGCCGGTCGAGCGGGCGAACCACGCGTTCCGCGCCGTGGCGCTGCCGCCGGGGGCGAAGGAGGCGGTCTTCGCGTTCGAGCCGCGGTCGTACCGGGTCGGGTGGTGGGTGAGCGCTTGCTCGGTTGTTGGGGCTGTCGGGTGCGGTGCCATTGGCTTCTGGCGCCGCCGAATGACGAAGGACGAATGACCCACCAATGACGAAGGAAGACGACCGCGGCTTTCCTTCGTCATTGGTGGGTCATTCGTCCTTCGTCATTCGGCGTTCCCGCCAGGTTGCCGCCGGGCGGCTGTGGCCTTATCCCATCCCCACTCCCTCTCCGGCGGGCCGTGTGTGATGTCGCTTGCCGTCGCCCTGTTCGCCGTCGTCGCGCTCGCCACGGGCGCGTCTGCCCTCGGGGTGGTGCTGTCGCGCAACATCGTCCGCGCCGCCGTCTGGCTCCTGTTCACGCTCATCGGCGTCGCGCTCAACTACCTCCTCCTCGGGGCCGAGTTCGTCGGCGCCGCCCAGCTGATCGTGTACGTCGGCGGCACGCTGGTGCTCGTCGTCTTCGGGGTGATGCTGACGGCGCAGGGGCCGCTGCGGAGCCTCGCGGCGCGGCCGGCGGAGTGGGCGGTCGGCGGCGTGCGGGCGGCGGCGCTGTTCGGGCTCCTGGCCGCGCTCGCACTCGGGCCGCACGCCCCGCCGGCGGTGACCCCGCCGGACGGCCCGCTCCCCGGTGTCGGTCCGCTCGGGCTGGCGTTCCTCGGCTTCCCGGACGCGTCGCCGGCGGCGAACGTGACCGGCGTGCCGGATGGGAAGGTGTTCCCGCGGACGCCGGTGGCGTACCTGCTGCCGTTCGAGGTGGTGTCGGTCCACCTGCTCGTCGTGCTCATCGGCGCGGCCTATCTCGCCCGCGCCAAGCGGAGGGCGAAGGCGTGATCGAGCTGGGGCTGCCGCCGTTCCTGCTCCTGTCCGCGTTCCTGTTCGCGTGCGGGGTCTCGTGCCTCGCGGTGAAGCGGAACGCCATCGGCGTACTGATGGGCGTCGAACTCATTCTCAACGCCGCCAACCTGAACTTCGTCGCGTTCGCCCGCTACAACCCGGCGTTCCGTGTCGAAGGGCAAGTGTTCGCGCTTCTGGTGGTGGTGCTCGCCGCGGCCGAGGCGGCGGTCGCGCTGGCGATCATCCTGAACTTCTACAACAACCACGCCACCGTGGACGTGGACCGCGCCGACGACCTGCGAGGGTAGTGTTTCGTGTTCGGTGTTTCGTGTTTGGCCGGCCGCGGCCGGCGTAACGCGAACCTTGGTCACGAAACACCAAACGCCAAACACCAAACACAATGCCTGAGTGGTTCGCCACGACCCCCGGCCGCCTCTACGTGGTAGCGACACTGCTGCCGCTCGTCGGCTGCGCGCTGCTGTTGTTGTTCGCCGGGCTGGCGCGGAACCTGTGCCGCCCGCTCCGCGCGAGCGGCGGCCGCGCCGGGTCGCTGTACTGGCTCCTCGGCGGCGACAAGCCGCTCGCCACCGGTGCGTACCTCGCCACCGCGCTCATGGGGCTCGCGGCCGTCCTGGCGGTCGTCGGGCTGGTCATGTTCCTCGGCGACGCGCAGCGCGGGCTGAAGCCGGACGAGCTGGCGGCGCGCTGGTCCGAACGCACCGACTGGATCCGCGTCGGCAACACCGACCCGGCCACGCCCGCCGAGTGGGACAAGTCCGACAGCGCCCGCCTCGTGCGCGACGAGAGTACCGCCGCGCCGCCGGTCCCGCGGGGCGGGCGGGCGCTCGAACTCGGCTACCGCATCGACCACCTCACGGCGCTGATGGTGGCGATGGTCACGGTCATCGGCACGCTCATCTTCGTCTTCTCGCTCGGCTACATGCGGGACGAGACGAAGGAGACCGTCGAGGACCACGAGGTCGATCACCAGACGCCGGGGACGCACCACTTCGCCCGCCGCGGGCGGTACGGGCGGTTCTTCGCGTACCTGTCGCTGTTCGCGTTCTCGATGCTCAACCTGCTCGTCGCGGACAACCTGTTCCAGGTGTTCGTGAGCTGGGAGCTCGTCGGCGTCTGCTCGTTCTTCCTGATCGGCTTCTACTACGAGCGGCCGAGCGCCAGCCGGGCGGCGGCGAAGGCGTTCATCGTCAACCGTGTCGGTGACGCCGGCTTCCTGGTCGGCATCCTCGTCGCGTGGACGTCGCTCGGCACGCTGAACATCGACGAGCTGGCCCGCCGCCTCCGCTCCCCCGACCGCGACACGCACGGCAGCCTCGAACTCGCCGGGCAACTCGTCCGCGTCAACCCGGGGCAGCCGGACGAGAAGGGGAATCCGACCTACGAGCTGCCGGCGAAGGGCGAGACCGGGACGCACCTGGCGCTGTACCCGGCGCTGTGGGAAGACCCGACGCACTTCCACGGCCTCGGCCACGCGCGGACCAACGACCGCGAGTTCACCGCCCCGGCGCGGCAGACCTACTTCGACTTCGGGGCGATGCCGTACTGGCTGTTCGTGGTCATGGGAATCGGCATCTTCCTCGGCTGCGTCGGCAAGAGCGCCCAGGTGCCGCTGCACACGTGGCTCCCGGACGCGATGGAAGGCCCGACGCCGGTGAGCGCGCTCATCCACGCGGCGACGATGGTGGCCGCCGGCGTGTACCTCGTCGGCCGCTGCTACCCGCTGTTCGCGCCGGAGGTGCTGCTCGGCGTCGCGTACACCGGCGCGGTCACGCTGTTCGTCGCCGCGACGATCGCGCTCGTGCAGACCGACATCAAGCGCGTGCTGGCGTACTCGACGTGCAGCCAGCTCGGGTACATGATGCTCGCCCTCGGCGTCGGCGGGTGGGCGGCGGGGCTGCTCCACCTCCTCACCCACGCCTTCTTCAAGGCGCTCCTGTTCCTCGGCAGCGGCAGCGTCATCCACGGCTGCCACCACGAGCAGGACCTGCGGAAGATGGGCGGGCTGCTCACGAAGATGCGCGTCACCGGCTTCACGATGCTCGTCGGCGTGCTCGCCATCGCCGGCGCGCCGTTCTTCAGTGGTTGGTACAGCAAGGACCAGATTCTCTCCTCGGCGCTCGGCTACGGGCTCGTCCACCGCGAGCACATGACCTTGTTCGTCCTGCCGCTGCTGACGGCGGCCATGACCGGCTTCTACATGTTCCGCCTCTGGTTCCTGGCATTCGCGGGTGCGCCGCGTGACCACCACGTCCACGACCACGCGCACGAGTCGCCGGCGGTGATGACCGTGCCGCTGGTGATCCTCGCGCTGTTCAGCGTCGGCGTGGCGTGGGGCTGGCCGCTGTGGGACGCCGACGCCAGCGCGCTCGGCCACCTGCTCGAAGCGGGCCAGCCGGCGGCGGTGCGGGTGGCGTTCGGCCCCGAACGGCTGACCGCGCACGACCACCATCTCGTCGCGGGCGTGCTGGCGCTCCTCGCCGCAGCGCTCGGCGCCGGGCTGGCGGCGGCGATGTACTGGCGGCCGAAGCTCGACCCCGCCGCAGTCCGCGCGCGGGCCGGCGGGGCGTACACGTTCCTGCTGAACAAGTGGTACTTCGACGAGGCGTACGACGCCGCGCTCGTGCGCCCGACCGTCGGGCTGGCGTTCGCGTCCGCCGCCGCCGACAAGCGGCCGACCGACGGCCCGGCCCCGCCCGGCGCCGCCGAACCGCCGCCGCGCCGCTACGACCTCGGCACGCTCGACGGCCTCATCACGACGGTCGGCCAGCTGGTCGGCGCCGCCGGCCGCGAGTTGCGGCTGGTGCAGACGGGCCGCCTGCGCGGCTACGTCCTGGTGCTGGCCTTGACCGTCGCCGGGTTGTTGGGGATGCTCGTGGGCCTGTCTGGTTAGGGACTCAGGGACACAGGGACGGAGGGACACAGGGATCAGAGGAGAACAAGCAGGCCGGGAGAACGACCCTCCCTGTGTCCCTCCATCCCTGTGTCCCCGAGTCCCCCAAGAAGGGTACGGAATGCCCGAAGCCGACCTGTCCTGGTTGACGTGGCTGGTGTTCCTGCCGGCCGCGGTCGCCGCGCTGCTCCTCGCCGTCCCCACGCGGTGGGTCGAGGCGATGCGGTGGGTCGCGCTGTTCGGCAGCGCCGGCGCGCTGTCCGTGTCGCTGTGCGTCGCCGTCGGCTACGACGACGCCATCAGCAAGCAACTCGGCAGCAGCGGCCGCCCCGGGCACGCCGCCTCGGCCCGGCTCGACGCCCGCGCCGACCTCGCGGCGTTCAACTCGGCGAAGCCCATCCCCGAGTACCGCACCGACGACTGGGTGGCGCGCCGCCCGTGGATCGACCGGTTTGACGCCGAGTACGCCCTCGGCGTGGACGGCATCAGCCTGCCGCTCGTCGTCCTCACCACACTGGTCACCTTCCTGGCCGTCGCCGCGAGCTGGACGATCGAGAAGTCGGTGAAGGCGTACCTCGTCCTCGTCCTGCTACTGGAGAGCGGCGTCCTCGGTGCGTTCCTCGCGCTCGACCTGTTCCTCTTCTACGTCTTCTACGAGGTCATGCTACTGCCGATGTACGTGCTCATCGGCCTGTGGGGCGGCGGGCGGCGGCGGTTCGCCGCACTCAAGTTCGTCCTCTACACGCTGGTCGGCAGCGTCGGGTTGCTGGTGGCGATCATCGCCCTCTACTCGGTGAACGTCCGCGACTTCGTGCCGCAGGACCGCGTGGCCTACGAGGCGACCGACCTGCGGAAACGGAACCCGGGGCTCACCGAGGCCGAGGCGCGGGAGCGCGTCGAGGTCCACACGTTCGACTTCGTGACGCTGGCGAAGGCGGGCCGCGCCGTGATGCTCGTCCTGTCCGGCCAGGAGGACCGCCTCGCCGCGAAGGCGACCCCGCTCGACCCCGCCGGCGGAACGGATGGCGGGCCGGTGAAGCTGTTCGCTCCCGGGGTGGACCGCGACGCCGCGGTGGCGCGCCTCAAGGCGCAGCCGGTGTGTACGGCGAACTTCCAGTACCTCGTGTTCGTGCTGCTGTTCGTCGGCTTCGCGGTGAAGGTACCGCTGGTGCCGTTCCACTCGTGGCTGCCGGACGCGCACGTCGAGGCGCCGACGCCCGTCAGCATGATCCTCGCCGGCGTGCTGTTGAAGCTCGGCGGGTACGGGCTCATCCGCTTCGCCTTCCCGATCTGCCCGTGGGCGGCGAACGAGCTGGCGTGGTGGGTCGGGCTGATCGGCGTCGTCGGCATCGTGTACGGTGCGCTGGTGGCGATGGGGCAGACCGACTTCAAGAAGCTCCTCGCCTACTCGTCGGTGTCGCACATGGGGTTTGTGGTGCTCGGCCTCGCGGCGTGGTCGACCGGGTCGCAGGCTCAGTACTGGGAGTGGGGCGTGGGCGGGGCGGTGTTCCAGATGGTCGCGCACGGCATCACGGCGTCGGCCCTCTTCTTTGCCGTCGGCGTCGTCTACGACCGCGCCCACCACCGCGACCTGAACCGCCTCGGCGGGCTGTACGAGCCGATGCCGGCGTACTCCGGCCTCGCCGCCGTGCTGTTCTTCGCGTCGATGGGCCTGCCGGGGCTGTGCGGGTTCGTCGGCGAGTTCACGGTGCTGACCGCCGCCTGGAACTACGCCCCGGCGCTCGCCATCCCGGCGGTGCTGAGCGTGATCCTGACCGCCGCGTACCTGCTGTGGGCATGGCAGCGCGTGTACTTCGGCACGAACCCGGACACGAAGGCGTTCCCCGAGATCAACGCCCGCGAGGCGGCGGTGCTCGTCCCGTTCGCGGCGCTGGCGATCCTGCTCGGCGTGTGGCCCGGCCTCATCATGCGCTGGCTCGACCCGAGCGTCGCCGGCTGGGTCGAGAACCTCGCGGCCCTGAAACTGTGAGCGGTGAAATGCCCGACCGGTATCGACCGTCTCTTCTTCATGCCGGCAAACGATTCGCCCCGAGCAATTGGACAGGATAACAGGATGAACAGGATCGAAACCCGGCGCGGGGTTTGGTGATCCTGTTCATCCTGTTATCCTGTCGAACCTCCGATCGCCGCCACCTCTGGAGCCTCCCCATGCGTGTCGCCGCGCTCGCGTACCTCGTCCTCGCCGCCCCCGCAGTCCGGGCGCAGACGCCCGAGATCGACGCCGCCGTCCGCGCCAAGCTCGAAACCGTCCGCTACCTCACCAAGCTCGAAGACCCGAAGGGCGGGTTCGCGCCGGCGGCGGGCGCGAAGC
>JAFKFQ010000482.1 GCA_017308215.1 bacterium
CGGCCGTCGCCGACACGCTGTTCCTGTTCACCTGCAACCTGCTGCTGGCGTGGGCGCTGGTCCGCTTCGGCCGCGCCGTCGAACTGCCGCCGGCGGCGCGGTGGCTGCTCGTCGCCGGGGTGCCGGTGGCGGTGATGCCGCTGCGGTACACCAGCCCCACGCAGGCCCTCGACGCGGTGCTGCTCGCGCACGCGCTGGCGTGGCAGGCCCGTGGCAACTTCCGGGCGGCGTTCGCGTGCGCGGTCGCCGGCGTGTTCGTCAAGTCGGCGCTGGTGTCGGTCTACGCGACCGGGCTGCTCGCGCTGATCCTGTTCGGCCCGCGGGCGGTCCCGACGGGCTGGCGAACCCGGCTCCGCGAGCTGATCCCGGGGGCCGTCGTCGGGTGTGCCGTCCTGGCGCTGCTGGTCGGGTGGTTCGGGGCGACGCCGGTGGTGAAGACGCTGTTCCCGCTGGCCGGGGCGAAGACCTACGAGGGGGAGAACTTCGGGTTCTTCTTCGGCATCGGCCGCCGGTTCTGGCTGCCGGACAACCCGAGCCTGCTGTTCTACCTGTTCGGCCCGGCGGGGTTTTGGCTGCTGGCGTCGCTGGTGGCGCTGGCCGGTGTGCCGGGGCTCGTGCGCGACCGGCGCGACCCGCGGGCGGCGGCACTGCTGACGTGCGTGGCGCTGCACGCCCTGTTCGTGTGCCTGCTGTTCGGGAACGAGATGTCGTGGCTCTACTACTCGTTCCTGCCGGTGATGGCGGCGGCGGGCGTGGTGGGGCGGTGGGCGGGGGCCGGCGTGGCTCCGCGGTGGCTGACGGTCGGGCTGCCGGTGGTGGCGGTGTGCGGGTGGGTCGGGTTCGCGGTGTACAGCGCGGCGCTGTGGACCGACCGCGTGCGGCCGGCGGCGACGGAGGGGCTGTTCGCGCCGGCGAAGGACGCCGAGGCGTGGGGCCGGGTGCGCGAGCTCGGCGTGCGCGAGCGGGTGCTGGTGCTGACGCCGTCGGGGGCGGGGCGGGTGTTGTTCCCCGAGGTCGATAGCGTGCGCTCGTGGGTGCTCCTGCCGCCGGTGGCGACGCCGGCGGAGGTCGAGGACTTGCTGAGACAGTTGCGGGGGGCGGACGTGGTGGTGGTCCACGACGTCACGGGGCCGATGTTCGAGCGCTGGCCGCCGTTCGCCGAGGAGCTGGCGCGCTTCGCCGAGGTGCCGGGGCTGCGGGGGGAGACGTTCCGGGTGCTGCGACGGCGTCCGGGCGAACGGGGACTTCCCGATGGAACACCGGACGCACCGGCACTGGTTCCTGACCTGGCGCACGTACGGCACCTGGCTACCGGGCGACGACCGCGGGTTCGTCGGCCCGGCCCTCGATCCGATCGGCACCCGCGGCCTCGGTAACGAACCAGGCCAGCCGACGCACGACCCCTGTCCGCCCCTCCGCGACTACGCCCGCTCACGGATGCGCGATGAGCCCATTCGGCTCGACTCACGCCACGCCGCCGACGTGTTCGCGCAACTCCGCGAGACGGCGACCTACCGCGGCTGGGCGCTGCTGGCCGTCGCCGTGACACCGACGCACGTCCACCTCGTCGTGCGGGTCGAGGGTGATCCGGAAGGGGCCGACGTCCTCCGCGACTTCAAGAGCTACGCCGCGCGGCGGCTCAACCGGCGGTGGGGACGCCCGCCGAACGGGTCGTGGTGGTCCGAGTCCGGCTCGCGCCGGGTTCTGCGGGAGGACGGGAACGTTACGGGGGCTGTCGATTACGTCGCGGGCCAGGGCGGGGCGTGGCTGGTGTGGTACACACCGGTCGTCAGGGCGCAGGGTGACGAATCGGAAAGACATCCTCCGGGCGAACGGCCGGCGTGAGCCGGCTGGTCGTTGGTACTCGTGCCTGCGGCGGCGCCCGGTGTGGCACACCGGTCCGGGGCGAACGGCCGGCGTGAGCCGGCTGGTCGTTGGTCCAGGCACCTGACACGGAGACCGGTCACCCGGGTGGTCCGCTCGGGCACCCGTACCAACCACCAGCCGGCTCACGCCGGCCGTTCGCCCGGCGGGGTCGCGGGCCGTCATGGGCACCCGGACCAACGACCAGCCGGCTCACGCCGGCCGTTCGCCCCAATCCCCTCACCGCGCCGCCTCGCGCCCCGCCGCCAGCGCGACGCGGCGGCCCGCCAGCGTCACCGCGTGCGCGGGGTCGCGGGCCAGGTTCCGCTCCTCGGCCGGGTCGGAGTGCAGGTCGTACAGCTCCTCGAAGTCGTAGTCCGGCCACCACACGTACTTGACGTTGCGCCGCACCACCGCCTCCGACCGCGGGATGCGGTCCGGCCCCAGAATCACCGGGTGCTGGTAGTAGAACTCGTCCCGCCCCGGCGGCAGCTTCTCCGCCGTGTACAGCGGCGACACGTCGCGCCCCTGTACCACCGCCGGCACTCGTACCCCCGCCGCCGCCAGCAGCGTCGGCGCCACGTCGAGGTTCAGCACGAACCCGTCGCTCGTCGTGCCGCGGACGCCCGGGCGCATCCGCGGGTCGCACACGACCAGCGGCACCCGCAGCGCCTCCTCGTAGGGGAACCACTTGTCGGCCAGCCCGCGCTCGGCGTGGAAGTAGCCGTTGTCGCCGGTGAACACGATCAGCGTGTTCTCCAGCACGCCCTGCCGCCGCAGCTCCTCGACCAGCCGGCCGACCACCGCGTCCGCCTCGGTGGCGAGGCGGTAGTAGTTCGTCATGTACTGCTGGAAGCGCTCCGGCGTGTCGAACCGCTTCCGCCAGCGCACGCGCCCCTCGTTGACCTCGGTCGCCAGGAACGGCGGCAGCGCCCGGAAGTGGGCGTCGGTGGCGGTGCGCGGGACGGGGATCGTCACGCCCTCATACGGCTTCGCGCTCCACGGCTGCGGCAGGTACTGCTCGGGCGCCTTGTCCTCGGCGTGGGCGGCGAAGAACGACACCGACAGCGCGAACGGCCGGTCCTTCGGGCGCTGGGCGAGGAACGCCAGCGCGTCGCGCTCGTTCTTCGCGGTGACGTGGACCTTCTCGGTCTTGTCCTTCCCGTCCGGCATCCAGTGGACGCCCTCGTAGGCGCGCTGGAAGTCGAACGCCTTCTCGCCGAGCCTCCCGACGCCGAACTTGCCGACGAACCCGGTGTGGTAGCCGGCCGCCCGCAGCAGCGCCGGGTAGCTGTTCGCCCACTGTTCGGGCGTCAACGGCAGGCCGAAGCGGTCGACGCCGTGGCGGGCCATGTGCTGCCCGGTGAGAAGCGTGGCCCGGCTGACGCAGCAGATCGACGTGGTGACGCGGCACTGCGTGAACCGCACGCCGTTGCGGGCGAGCGCGTCGAGGTGCGGGGTGCGGACGACGCTGCCGGCGCAGCCGAGCGTGTCCCAGCGCCAGTCGTCGGCGAGGAGGAAGAGGATGTGCGGCGGGTCGGCGGCGCGGGCCGCGGCGGGGACGAGCGCGAGGAAGAGGGCGGCGAGGAGGCGCGTCATGCGGGTAGGATACGCGCCGGCGGACGGGCGAAGCCGCCCGACGCCGGACGGGCGTCCGCGAGAGCGGCCGCGACCACCAGCACGACGACGGTGAGCGTCCGGATCACGACCGCACCGGGGAGTGTGAACCGACCGGGTGCGTCCCGGTCACGGCCGCTTCGGCGGCGGGGGCGCCTCGTCCCGAAAAAGGCCTTCACGGCGCAACAACCACAGATCCCGGCGGAACATCTCCGGGATCGGCGTCCCCTTCTCCTCGTGGTCCTGGTACACGTTGTCATGGTCGATCATCGAGCGGAACCGCTCCGTGGCGACCGTCGAGTGGGGCACCCGGCCGCCGGGCCGGCGAGAGATGGTCACCCCGACGCACTCCTCCTTCCCGAATGCCCCGGTGAGGTTCAGGCCGACCTCGTCCCCGACCCGCACCTCGTGGAGGAGGTGGCAGTGATGCTTCCGGGTGGGCAGCGCCGGGTGCGGCTCGCCCCGGATCAATTCTGGGACGGCCGGGAACCGGCGGGTGGGCCGGTCGGTGTTCCGGAGGACCACCTCCTGCCCGGAGAGGAGGGTGACGACCATGCCCTCGGGCGTGAGCCGGTAGGCGTGGCAGTCCACCTCCCACCCCGGGTACAGGAGGACGATCGGCTTGGTCGGGTCCTGGCGGACCCAACGGCCGAACCGGTCGGTCCCGGATCTGTCCTCCTCCATGGCGTTGTCGATCCCCGTCCCGAACCAACTGCGGACCGTGACCGACCGGGCGTCGGCCGCGGTGACCGTTCCGGCGGCATAGGACAGCGCGCCGACGGGGCGGATGGCGGGGCGGCTGAACCCACGGAGTCGGTCGAGGCTGTTCGGCGCGGGCACCGGGGGGTCGTCCGCGGGGGCGGGTGCTCGGCCCGCGAGCGTGGCCCCGACGACCAGCACGACGACGGCGAACTTCCGAATCATGACCGTACCCCCGCGGGAGAGTGAACCGGCCGGGGCGTGGGTCACGGCCGCTTCGGCGGCGGGGGCGGGGCCGCCGGCGTCTCGTCCGGCGGGAACGCGCGCAGCCGCCGCAGGTCCCGGCGGAACCGGTCCGGGATCGGCGTCCCGAGCTCCTCGTGGTCCTGGTAGGCGTTATTCCGATCGGTCAGGCCGCGGAAGAACTCCGGGTTGACGGCCGAGTGGGGCACCCGGCCGCCGGGCCGGCGGAGGATGGTCACCCCGACGCACTCCTCCTTCCCGAGCGCCCCAAAGAGGTACAGTTGCACCTTGTCCCCGACCCGCACGTCCGGGAGGAGGTGGCAGTGGTGCTTCGGACTGGGTAGCACCCGATGCGGGGTTCCGTGGAGGAGAGCGGGGGCGGCCGGGAACCGGTGGGTGGGCAGGTCGGCGTTCCGGACGAGCACCTCCTGTCCGGAGAGGACGGTGACGACCATCCCCTCCGGCGTAGCTCGGTAGGTGTGGCAGTCCAGCTCCCACCCCGGATCCGAGAGGACGATCGGCTTCGTCGGGTCGTCGCGGACCATGCGACTGAACCGGCCGGTCCCGGAGTCGTCCTCCTCCTTCGCATTCTCGGCTCCGAGCCAGAGCCAGTTGCGGATCGTGACCGACCGGTCATCGACCGCGGTGACCGGTCCACTGGTTTGGAACCGCGAGGCCGCGCCGAGGCCGGGTGTAGGACGGCCGAGCGCGCGGAGCGAGGATACGCTGTCTAGTCTAGTGCCTTGGGAGGATCGGCGGGGGCGGGCGCTCCGCCAGCGAGAGCGACCCCGGTCGCCAGAGCGACGACGGTGAGCGTCCGGATCATGACCGTGTCCGGGGGGAGGGTGAGCCGTCCGGGGCGTGCGGCGGCCGCACGGACGGGACGGTCGCGGCGGCCGGGCATTTCAGGAGCGCCCGGTCACGGTCGCTTCGGCGGCGGGGGCGCCTCGTCCCGCAGAATGCCTTCACGGCGCAACGACGCCAGATCCCGGCGGAATCGGTCCGGGATCGGCGTCCCGTACTCCTCGTGGTCCTGGTACGCGTTGTACCGATCGATAATCGGGCGGAACCGCTCCGGGGCGACCGTCGAGTGGGGCACCCGGCCGCCGGGCCGCCGGTGGATGGTCACCCCGACGCACTCCTCCTTCCCGCGCGGCCCGTCGAGGACCAGATAGACCTCGTCTCCGACTTTTACCTCCCGGGGGAGGTGGCACTGCCTCCGGTTCGCCGGGTGCGGGTCACCCCGGAGGAGTTCGGGGGCGGCCGGGAACCGGCGGGCGGGCAGGTCGGCGTTCTTGACGAGCACCTCCTGCCCGGAGAGGACGGTGACGACCATCCCCTCGGGCGTGTACCGAACCGCGTGGCAGTCCAGTGTCCACCCCCGGTCCGACAGGACGATCGGCTTGGTCGGGTCGTTCCGAACCCGGAGGCCGAACCGCCCGGTCCCGGACTCGTCCTCCTCTTTCGCGTTGTCGATCCCCAGCTCGAACCAACTGCGGATCGTGACCGACCGGTCGTCGGCCGCGGTCACCGTTCCGTAGGCCACCAACCCGCCGCTGCCGCCTCCCGGAATGGGGCGGCCGAACGCGCGGAGCCGGGCGACGCCGTCCAACTTCGGGGGGTCGTCCGCGGGGGCGGGGCGCCCGCCCGCGAGCGTGGCCCCGGCGATCAGCACGACGACGGTGAGCGTCCGGATCATGACCGTGTCCGGGGGAGTGTGAACCGACCGGGGCGTGCGGCGGCCGCACGGAAGGGACGGTCGCGGCGGCCGGGCATTTCAGGAGCGCCCGGTCACGGCCGCTTCGGCGGCGGAGGCGCCGGCGCCTCGTCCCGCGGGAACCGACGCGGGCGCAGTCGCTGCAGGTCCCGGCGGAACCGGTCCGGGATCGGCGTCCCGTTCTCCTCGTGGTCCTGGTACGCGTTACACCGCTCGATCGTCTCGCCGAAGACGTTCTGGTGCTGGGAGGGTGGAACCCGGCCGCCGGGCCGGCGGCGGATGCCCACCCAGACGCACTCCTCCTTCCCGGACGGCCCGGTGAGGTACAGGGTGACCTCGTCCCCGACGCGCACGTCCGCGAGGAGGTGGCAGTGCCTATGACCGGCAGTGGGTATCGCCGAGTGCGGGGCGCCGTTCCGGAGTTCTGGAGTGGCCGGGAACCGGCGGGTGGGGAGGTCGGCGTTCTTGACCAACACCTCCTGCCCGGTGACGACGGTGACGACCATGCCCTCGGGCGTGTGCCGGTAGGCGAGGCAGTCCACCACCCACCCCGGGTACAGGAGGACGATCGGCTTCGTCGGGTCCTCGCGGACCCAGCGGCCGTACCGGCCGGTCCCGGAGTCGTCCTCCTCCTTCGCGTTCATACCGCCATCCCCGAACTGACTGCGGATGGTGATCGACCGGTCGTCGACCGCGGCGACCGTTCCGTAGGCATGGATCAGCGCCGCGGCGGGACCAATGGTGGGTCGGCCGAGTACGCGGAGCCGGGCGACGCTGTCCAACTTCGGGGGGTCATCTGCGGGGGCGGTCGGCCCGCCCGCGAATGTGGCTCCGACGACCAGCACGACGACGGTGAGCGTCCGGATCATGACCGTACCCCCGCGGGAGAGTGAACCGGCCGGGGCGTGGGTCACGGCCGCTTCGGGAGCGGGACCACCGGAGCCTCGTCCGGCGGGAACGCGCGCAGCCGCCGCAGGTCCCGGCGGAACCGGTCCGGGATCGGCGTCCCGCGCTCCTCGTGGGCCTGGTACGCGTTGAACCGGTCGATCCCGTCGCGGAAGAACTCCGGGTCGACGGTCGAGTGGGGCACCCGGCCTCCGGGCCGACGCCGGATGGCCACCCCGATGCACTCCTCCTTCCCGAGCGGCCCGGCGAGGTTCAGACTGACTACATCCCCGACCCGCACTTCCGGGAGAAGGTGGCAGTGCTTCCGGCCGGGTAGTGCCGGATGCCGGGTGCCCTGGAGGAGTTCGGGGGCGGCCGCGAACCGGCGGGCCGGCTGGTCGGCGTTCCGGAGAACCACCTCCTGCCCGGTGACGACAGTGACGACCATGCCCTCGGGCGTGTGCCGGTAGGTATGGCAGTCCACCTCCCACCCCGGGTACGACAGGACGATCGGCTTGGTCGGGTCACGGCGGACCCAGCGGCCGAACCGGCCGGTCCCGGAGTCGTCCTCCTCCTTCGCGTTCTCGACCCCGCCCCCGAACCAGTCGCGGACCGTGATCGACTGACCATCGACCGCGGTGACCGGTCCGGCGGCGCCGTACAGAGAGCTCGTGGGGCCGGGGGTGGGACGGCCGAACGCGCGAAGGCGGTCGAGGCCGTTCGGCGCGGGCGCTGGGGGATCATCCGCGGGGGCGGGCGCTCCGCCACCGAGAGCGACCCCGGTCGCCAGAGCGACGGCGGTGAGCGTCCGGATCATGGCCGTGCCCGGGGGGAGGGTGAGCCGTCCGGGGCGTGCGGCGGCCGCACGGAAGGGACGGTCGCGGCGGGCCGGGCATTTCAGGAGCGCCCGGTCACGGCCGCTTCGGCGGCGGGACCGCCGGCGCCTCGTCCCCCGGGAACGGGGGCCGGCGCAGTCGCTGCAGGTCCCGGCGGAACGGCTCCGGGATCGGCGTCCCGTTCTCCTCGTGGGCCTGGTACGCGTTGAACCCGTCGATCGCCTCGCGGAAGGACTCCGGGGCGACCGTCGAGTGGGGCACCCGGCCGCCGGGCCGCCGCCAGATGGTCACCCCGGCGCACTCCTCTCTCCCGGCCGGCCCGGCGAGGAATAGCTGGACCTCGTCCCCGACCCGCAGCTCATGGAGGAGGTGGCACTGCCGCCGCCCGGGATTGGGTAACGCCACGTGCGGGGCGCCCCGGAAGAGTTCGGGGGTGGCCGGGAACCGGCGGGCGGGCCGGTCCGCGTTCCGGACGAGCACCTCCTGTTGGGTGACGACGGTGACGACCATGCCCTCGGGCGTGTACCGAATGCTGTCGCAGTCCACCTCCCACCCCGGCCACGACAGGATGATTGGCTTGATCGGGTTGCGGCGGACCCGGCGGCCGAACCGGCCGGTCCCGGATTCGTCCTCCTCCTTCGCGTTCTCGAACCCCATCTCGAACCAACTGCGGATCGTGACCGACCGGTCGTCGACCGCGGTCACCGGCCCGAAGGCCAGAATCCGAGGGCCGCCACCACCCTGTACGGGGCGGCCAAACGCGCGGAGTCGGGCGAGTCCGTCCCGCGCCGGGGCGGACGCCCCGCCCGCGAGGGCGACCCCGACCACCAGAGCGATGGCGGTAAGTCTCCTGTCCATGGCCGTTCCCCATACGTGTGTGAGACGACAGCACCACCAGCAGCCTCTTTCATGGTTGCCTGAGCACAAATTGCGTGTCGGGGTTGGCAGGAGGCTTGATCGTCCAGTTCGGGTTACCCGCCTCGAACATGGGTGTGACTTCTCGGTAGACGCGACCTGTGCCACTGGCAGAGATGACGAGAAACTCGCTGGGGGCCGGCGGGAGTTGCGAACCCGAGGTCGGACCCAGGACCGGCCCTGGAACGACACCGTCGCGGCCGATTCGGAACCCGCCACTCGCGATCCATGTGGTCGACCCGACACCAGTCGGGCTGAGGAGCGGTCGGTACGTCCCACCCCTCCACTCGACAAACCCGGTCACACTGAGCTCGCCGAAGTGGAACTCGCTATCGCCCGGGGGGTTAAGGGACGGGTCGCAGATCACGACCTCGGTCGGCGCCCCACCAGCCTTCTGTGCGACGTACAGGCCGCCGGGGGCGGTGATGGAGGCGACATGGTCTTGGCGCCCGGCGGTCACCCGCGTTGCGAGTTTCCCACCTTGGACAAAGACGGCCCGGGGATAAGGAACGTTGAGTCTCGCCCCTTCTCCGATGATGAGCTTCCCACCCGTCATGTAAACGGAGGTAGACTCCACGCCCGTCACCGGAACTCCGTTCGTATCTCGTATCATTCCTCGGAAGGTCACCACCACCTCTCCGTTCGCGACACCCCGCAACTCCGCCGTACCGCCGTTCACCCACAGCCCGAGGTCTGCCGTGGCCGCGCCCCGGGTGAAGAACCGGGAGTGCTCGCCGCCGACCCGGATGGTGTTTCGCTCCCCAATCGCTTGAATCGCCGACAGGATGGACGTGCCCGCCCCGAGGGTGAGGCCGCTCCCGCCGAGGACGTCGATGCCGGTCGGGTTGGTCAGGTTCACCTGGGCTTCGACGGCGGCTTCCGCCGCGGCATCGAACACGAGATCACTCCCCAGCGTAACCGACGCGTTCGCCGCCGTCGAGACGAGCGCCACCGCCGTTTGCACCGTCACCGTCGAGACCGTCGCCGAGGCGTTGATCGTGCCGCCGGTCCACTCGAAGCGGGACGTGACGGTCAGCGCCGAGCCCGTCCCGTTCGGCTGGTCGATCGTACCGCCCGTGGCGGCCATCTCCAGCGTGCCGACCGACACCGGGGCGGTCAGCGAGACGGTGCCGGTGTAGTCGCTCGCGACGTGGATGCCGGCGTAGGTCAGCGGCAGCGAGCCGAGCGAGGTCATGTTCTGCTGCGAGTAGCTGCCGATGAAGTACAGGTGGTCGTTCGGCTCCGGCGCCCGGTTAGCCTGCCAGTTCGACGGCTCCCACCAGTCCCCCGGCGACGCGGCCACCCAGATCATCAGCCCGCCGTCGTCGTCCGCGATCCACACGTTCGCGGCGCCGGTGCCGATCGTGTACGTCGACGCCGCGGCGATCGTCACCATCACCACCTCGTCCGGCTCGACCGTGCTGTCGTCGGCCGGCGCGACCGGGACGTCGACCGCCGACGCGTACGCGGCGAACGTCACCGTCTCGGTCAGTGGGGTGTAGTCGTCGACCGGGGTCGCCAGCGACGGGCCGGTCTCCGCCACCTTGTACGTCACGGTGAGCGGCTGACTGAGGTCGCCGGTGCGGGTGAAGCGGAACGCGCCGTCGGTCTCGCCCTCGACCGCGTCGTTCACCCGCTCGACCGACACCACCGGCGGGGGCGGGTCGTGGATGGTGATGGTGGCCGACCCGGGGGTGCCGACGGTCGCGGTCGACGGGGAGTACACGACCAGCGACAGGGTGATCGTCTCGTCCCCCTCGGGGATGGCGTCGTTCGCCACCTCGATCGGGACGTCGGTGTACCCCCCGGCCGGGACGGCGAAGTACCCCAGGTAGCCGATCCACCCGCTCCCGAGGTCGTACGCCGCGTCGGCGGTCCCGCCGGTCTGGATGAGGTAGGCCCAGCCGTCGGACGGGTCGCCGGGTTCGCCGGTGTAGGAGACGCGGACCGCCCCGGCCGCCCCGCCCTCGGTGGCGTCGGCCAGAGCCTCGACGGTGAACACCGACGCCGGCACGTCACGCCCCTCCAGGGGCTCGACCCCGAGCCGCGCCGCCCGCCTCCGATCCCGCCGCGACCGACGCGTGAGCAGATTGCCTGCCAGTCTGGCGATGGACCGAGCGATCATGGTGGCGATTCCATGTGGGAGAGGGCATGCGGCAACACGCACAGGCTAACCGAAGCAGTGGCGAACGAAAACACTGATTTTAGAAAAATCGATAACGTCCAATATGCATCGACCTCCGCCAACATGGCGGCCGTTGGCACGAGCGGATCGCCGGGATCAGTCGCAACCGCCGCGAACAGCGCGTGCCGGCACGGCCCCGCGGACGACGCCATCCCGACAAACTCGTCCTCGGGCTTCCCGGCGATGTTCCCGATGACGGCCGTCGGGAGCGTGTGGAGGTACGGCAGGTGGTGGTCGAGGAAGTGGGGCAAGCTGCCGTCGAGGCCGGCGGCGCCGGTCATGCCGCTCGGGGCCGTGACGACGAAGACGCGTGTCGGGCGGGTGGGATGCGCTCTGGCGATGCTGCTGGTAGACGCTGGTAGCCGCAGGCCGAAGCCTGCGGCTACCAATCCTTCCGACGCCACGGTTGGCCCACCATCAACCGGTAGCCCCGAGCCCCGCCCTACCGGCTACTGATGGTGCCGGAGCCGGCGTGCTTCTTGGCGTGCTCCAGGTGCGTCTTCAGCGCCGGCAGCGACTTCGTGGCGAACTCACGGAGCCCCGGGTCCTTCACGCTGGCCGACGCCGCGGTGAACAGGGCCACGGCCTCCTCGTGCGCCTTCACCTGGGCGCTCAGGTACGCCGCGTCGAAGTCGCGGGCGCCCTTCAGGTCGGCCAGCATCTTCTCGTGGTGCGCGGCCAACGTGCTCGGGACGGCGATGCCGGCCTTGCCCGCCGCCGCCTTGAGCTCGTCGTTGAGCTTCGAGTGGTCGGCGATCATCTTCTCGGCGAACGCCTTGCACTCGGCCTTCTTCGCCATCTCGGTCGCCATCTTGCTGGACTGCACCTCGAACATCCCGCCGCTGGCCGCCTTCGTCACGAAGTCGGCGTCGGACACGGCCTTCGGGGGGGCGTCGGGCGGGCGCGGGCTGTCGGGGTGCCGGGCCAGGGCGGCGGCGGACAGGCCGAGGGCCGCGAAGCAGACGGCAACAAACGACCGGGTCAGGAATCGCATGGCTCACTCCTTTGGAGTGGGGCGACGCCGGGTACGACCGGCCTGGTACGAACCGCAAAGGGGGTGCCGGGCCGCACCCCCTTCACAACCCGCACAACCGAGCGCCGGGCACTCGGGCGGGTGTGAACCCGGCTGCACGCCGGGGTAACCCGGTGCGCGGGATGCAGTTGGGGACTGGGGAACGGCGGCCGGCGCGACTGGCGAAGACGGACCGACCCGTCCGGTCGGTCCGACCCGGTAGCCGGGGGAAAGTTTGCGGCCCGTTTCCCGACGGCGGCGAAAAGCGTCGGGTATAATGGAAGCGGACTTGAAGCTTTTCCCACCCCCGGCGAACCCTTCGGGTTCCTGGGTCGTCTGAAACGTTTGAGCGGCTCGCAACGCCCCGGAACCGGGGGATCGGGGGACTGTGGGGCGGCGGGACTGGGAGACTGAGGGACTGATTTACTCCAATCCCTCTCGGTCCCAACATCCCCCGTCCCGCCGTCCCACAGCCCCTGCGACCGGCCGCTGACCGATACATCGCCTTTACCGGCCGGGGTCTGGCCGGCCGGGGAACGGACGCGACATGAGCCGGATGTTTCACCACGAGTCGACCACCGCCCACGACGACCCGGACGCCCGGGCCGAGGCCGACGACCTCCTCGACGAGGCCGACGACCCGGAACTGAACGGGATCGACGAGGACGACGAGGACGACGAGATCGAGGCCGAGGCCGAGGGGGCCGCGCCCGCCGAGGGCGAGGCGCCGGCCGAGGACGACTTCGCCGGCGGGCCGGACGACGCCCTCGGCCTGTACCTCCGCCAGATGGGCGCCATCCCGCTCCTGAACAAGGAGCGCGAGACGGCGCTGGCGCAGAAGCTCGAACACCACCGCGACCGGTTCCGCGGCGCGGCGCTCCTGTGCGGCCGGGTGCTCGCCCGCGTCGCCGACAAGTTCGAGCAGATTCTGTCCGGCGGCGCCCCCATCGACCCGCACGTCGACGTCTACTCGTCGCCCGACCTGGCGCTGACCCGGGCCCAGATCCTCAACCGGCTCGGCAAGAACCTCGCCACCATCCGGTTCCTGCTGGCGCAGGAGGCCGAGGAGTTCGCCGCCGGCGTCCGCGACGAGTTCCCCGGCGACCGCGCCGTGTGGCGCCGCGCCCGGCTGCTGCGGGCACTGAAGTGCCGCAAGCTGGCCGCCGAGCTGTCGCCGCGGACCGAGCTGCTCGAGCGCTGGACCGACGAGCTCGCCGACCTGGCCGACGAGCTCAAGCACCTGATCCGCGCCCGCAACCTCGCCGTCGGCCACGACCGGCAGAAGGCCGACAAGGCGCTGCGCGACACCACCCTCCGGGCCGGGATGACGCCGGACGAGCTGACCTCGCTGGTCCGCGTACTGCGGAAGCGGCGGCTGGGGTACCAGCGCGTCCGCCGCGAGCTGGCCGAGGCGAACCTCCGGCTGGTGGTGAGCATCGCCAAGAACTACCGCAACCGCGGGCTGCCGTTCGCCGACCTGATCCAGGAGGGGAACCGCGGGCTGATGCGGGCGGTGGACAAGTACGAGTGGCGGCTGAAGTTCAAGTTCGGCACCTACGCGACGTGGTGGATCCGGCAGGGCATCACCCGGGCGCTGCACGACCACGCCCGGACGGTCCGCGTGCCGTGCCACCAGATCAGCATGATGGCGAAGATCGAGCGGAAGCGGAACGAGATGTCGGCGGCGACCGGCCGCGACCCGACGAACGAGGAGCTGGCGATCGCGCTGGGGGTGAAGACGGAGGAGACGCGCAGCCTCCGCGTGGTCGGCCGGCACCCGGTCAGCCTGCACGAGCCGGTCGGCGGCGAGGGCGAGCGGGCGCTCGAGGACTTCCTGAGCGACCACCAGGCGCCGACCCCCGGCGAGCACGTGGACCAGCGCCTCCTGCGCGACCGGATCGTCGAGGTGCTGCGGTCGCTGGCCCCGCGCGAGCGCGCGGTGATCGAGCTCCGGTTCGGGCTCAAGGACGGCACCCCGAAGACGCTCGACGAGGTGGCCCGGCTGTACGGCATCACCCGCGAGCGCATCCGCCAGATCGAGGCCCGCGGCCTGCTCAAGCTCCGCCAGCCGATCCGCAGCGCCCGGCTCGAGGAGTTCGCGGACAACCCGCCGAGCTAAACTCGAACTCCGAAACTCGAAACCCGAACCAAGCAGCGATCTTGGTTCGGGTTTCGAGTTCAACCCTTCAGCAGCTCCGCCCGATGGTTTCGCCTGCGCACACTCCCCCGTCGGCCGTTACCACGAACACCGTGGTCGGCGGCCTGCTGCGCACGACAAACCCTCCCCCCACCTCATCTGTCTCGCCTCCGGCGGACATCGCAGCGGCCGGCGCCCACCCGCCGCGTGCGATCGTTCTGCGCTGACCATCCCCATTCACGGCCCCTGCTGACCCGTACCGGGCTCCACCGACGCCGTCGCGTCAGGTGACGGCCGGGGTCTTTACGTATTCGACGGGTGAGTACATCATGACTTCCGACGCCTCCAAATGGGCGGCCTGCGCCGCCATGTCCACGTTCGTGCTGCTCTGGGGTAGCGCGGCCATCTTCACGCGCTGGGCGCTCGACCACGGGTCCGTGTTCGCGGTGCTGATCCTGCGCTACGCCCTGGCACTCGGTGCCCTGCTCCTGATCGACCCGTCCGGCCGACGCTGGCTGCCCAAACCGGGGACACGCTGGCAGGTCGCCGGAACGGGACTGCTGCTGATCGGCGGTTATTCCGTCTGTTACTTCCAGGCGATGGCGCACGGCATCACGCCGGGCCTGCTGGCGACGCTTCTCGGCATCCAGCCGATCCTCACCCTTCTGCTCACCGAGCGACGGTTCTCGGTGTGGCGACTGCTGGGCCTACTACTGGCCCTGACGGGCCTGGTGCTGGTGGTTTACCAGAGTCTGGTACTGGCAAAGCTGTCCGGCCTCGGCACGGGCTTCGCGCTGGGCGCGTTGCTGTGCATGACCTCCGGGGCCGTGCTGCAGAAGCGCGTCCGCCAGGCGCCCGCCGAGGTGCTGCCGCTCCAGTACCTCGTGACCCTGCTGCTCTACCTGTGCGTCGTGCCGTTCCAACCGTTCCACTTCGAGCCGCGCGTGGGGTTCCTGATCCCGCTGCTCTACCTGGGCCTGGTGATCTCGGTCGGCGCACAACTTCTGCTGTACCGGATGATCCACAGCGGCAACCTGGTCAACGTCACCAGTCTCTTTTTCCTGGTGCCGGTGGTCACGGTGATCCTCGACTACCTGGTCCTCGACAATGCCATGCCGACGCCGGCAATGGCGGGCATGGCGGCGATCCTGGCCGGGTTGCTCTTGGTGTTCCGAGAGCAAACGCCGAAGGGCAGCTAGTGTTGTTTCGGCGGCGGTGTGTCGATTGGTAGTCGCAGGCTTTAGCC
>JAFKFQ010000509.1 GCA_017308215.1 bacterium
CCGTAGGAGTACGCGGCGTCCTCGGTCGCGGCCGTCACGGGGGTGCTGGTAAAGGTCGGCGCGTCATTGGTGTTGGCGACCGTGATCGTGAACGTCTGCTGCGTACTGGTCACCCCGTCGGACACCGTCAGGACGACCGAGTGGTCACCGACGTCGGCGTTCGTGGGCGTCCCGGTCAGGATGGCGGAGGCGGCCGGCGTACCGTTACCGGTGACATTCAGTGTCAGCCACGCCGGGACGACCGTCCCGGTGATCGTCAGGCTCTGGCTCGTCGGGTCGACGTCCGCCACCGTCACGCCGTAGGAGTACGCGGCGTCCTCGGTCGCGGCCGTCACGGGGGTGCTGGTAAAGGTCGGCGCGTCATTGGTGTTGGCGACCGTGATCGTGAACGTCTGGTCGACCGAAGCGACGCCGTCGGAGACGGTGAGGGTGACGGTGTGGTCGCCGACGTCGGCGTTCGTCGGGGTTCCGGTCAGCGTGGCGGAGGCGGCCGGCGTGCCGTTACCAATGACGGTCAGCGTCAGCCACGCCGGGACTGTGGTGCCGGTGATCGTCAGGTTCTGCGCGGGCGCGTCCGGGTCGGAGACGGTGACAGCGTAGGAGTACGCGGCGTCCTCCGTGGCGGCCGTCACCGGCGTGCTGGCGAAGGCCGGCGCGTCGTTCTCAGCGGTGACGTTGACAATGATGCTCGCCATGCTGGTCCCGCCGGCGCCGTCGTTGACGGTGACCGCTAGCGTGCGGGCCGCCGCCGGGGCGTCCGAAGTGTTGCGGTAGGTCAGGGACTCGATCAACGCTTCGACCGCGGCCGGGGTGGCGAAGGCCGTGGTGAACGAAACGACGAGGTTATTCCCGGCCAGTCCGCTCCCGGCGCCGGACGCCGGGACGGTGCCGATCGTGTTGCCGTTGAAGAGGAACGACGTGCCCGAGACCGTAATCCCGTTGCCGAAGCCGGTCCCGATGCCAATGCCCTCCTGCCCGGTGCCGGTGTTGTCGACCGTCAGGCTGCCACCCTGGAAGCTCCCGCCGTCCGCGTCGGAAATGGTCACGCCGGAGTCGAGGCGCTGGGCGCCGGCATTGACGGTGTTCTCGGCAAACGTGACCGAGGCCGAGAGGCCGGTCAGGACTGGGGACTGGTTGGTGCGGTAGAAGGTCAGACGCCAGGTGCCGGCGGAAAAGTAACCGAGGACGGTGTCGAGATCGCCGTCCGCGTCCAGGTCGCCGAGCGCCGGCTGGGTGCTGGAACCCGGATTGACGCCGTTGAAAGGGTTTGCGGACCCGGTCTGCTGCGTGAACGTGGGGGCCGCGACCGTCCCGGTATTACGGTAAAAGGCCGCACCCAAGAACTCGGTCCCGATGAGGAGGTCCGTCTTGCCGTCGCCGTCAAAGTCGCCCAGGGCCGGAAAAGCGTACGAGTCGCCGGTGATCCCGGCGAACGGGTTGGCGGCGCCGGTCTGCTCGGCGAAAGCCGGGGCGGCCGCGGTGCCCGTGTTTTGGAAGTAGCGAAGGTTGGTGTTCTCGGCGTTGCCGACAAGATCAAGGTCGCCGTCCCCGTCCAGGTCACCGAGCGCGCTCGAGGAGAAGGTTCCCAGGTCCAGGCCGGTGAACGGGTTGGCGGCGCCGGTCTGCTCGGCGAAAGCCGGGGCGGCCGCGGTGCCCGTGTTGCGGAAGTAACTGATCGTGCCGGAGGTTGATCCCGCCAGGAGGTCGAGGTCTCCGTCCCCGTCCAGGTCGCCGAGCGTCGCGTCGGCAAAGTTGCCGACGTCGATGCCGCTAAACGGGTTGGCCGCGCCGGACTGGAGGACGAAGTTCGGTGCCGAAGCGGTGCCCGTGTTCCGGAGGTATGCGAACGTCCCGTCCGACATCCCGACGACCGCGTCCAGATCGCCGTCGCCGTCCAGGTCGCCCAGGGCCGACGCGGGCGTAAAGACCGAGCCTGCGGAGGCGAACGGGTTGGCGGCCCCGGTCTGGGCGACGACGTTGGCAACGGGAGTGCAGCGCGGTTCGAGCGCCTCAAGGGTCAGGCGGCGCGCGCGACAGGTCGAGAGGGGGTGGTTCGATGCGGGACGAATGTTCACCGAATCTTCCTCAGGTAGTTGGCTGGAAGGCGTACGTCGGCCCCGCGGTTCTCTCATGCTCCGGCGGCCCGAACGGTGTCCGGCTGTGTGCCCGCAGTTTACTACATGGCGCAGCGGCGGGCCGGGGCGAGGCAGGATTGAAAGGCCGGCAGTCTGTCGCGCACCGGAGTGCTTCGGCGAAGACGCCCGAACCCCGTGCTGCACCGAATGTCGCTTCCTCAAGTCCTAACGCCTTTGAGTAGCTCGGCCCGCGCCTGGTCCCGCGGCTTGGTCAGGAGGGCGCCGTGCTTCGGCCGCCGCTTCCGGGCGCGGGGCTCGACCCGGTCCGGGCGGTCGCCGACCCGCT
>JAFKFQ010000483.1 GCA_017308215.1 bacterium
GAGGACGACAGAAGCAACGAAGCGCATCGGGAACTCCGGATCAAGAACCGGCCGCCGACGCCGGGCCGTTCGCCTTACTTCACTACCCGCAGTCGCACCGCCAGGTACGGCTGGTCCGGCAGCGCGATCCGGGCCGGCGGGTCGGCGGCGAGGCGGTAGCGCCCCGCCGGTTTCACCGTGAACGCCCCCGGCACCGGCGTCACGGTCATGTTCCAGGTGTCGAGAATTTCGGCGGTCAGTGTCAGCGGCGTGTCGACCCCCGCCCGCGGCAGATCGACCGGCCACGCCCCCGACTTCTCCTTACCGAAGTAGACCAGGTAGTGCTCGCCCGTCTTCCCGGCGGTGCGCTCGTCCTGCCACTTGTCGATCGGCTCCAGCCCGTCCGCCGGGCCGGCTTCGAGCACGCGGCGGAGGAATGCGAGCCGCTCCGGGCTCTTGCCGCGGAGCGCCCCGCCGTGTGACCACCACACCTCGGTCGGCTTCTCGCGGTACGTCTCGCCGTGGCCGACGTAGGTGCCGGCGATCGCGCCCTGCCAGCAGCGGTGGACCATCTCCTCGGCCGACAGGTTCCCCCAGCGCTGGTCGAAGTCGCCCTCGTACTTCACCTCGTCGAACACGATGGGCTTGCGGTACACGTCGCGGTACAGCCCCGCACGGCCGAAGTCGGCGACCGCCGACCCGTTCTGGATGCTGGCGTGCGTCAGCCGCGGGTTCGTCTGGTTGAACAGCCGGGTGCCGTTGTGGATCGAGCACAGGTGGCGGTACGGGTCGGCGTCCGTCACCACGCGGACGAGGCGCTCCCAGTCGGCGTCGGTCTTCCGCTCCACGAAGTCGAACTCGTTCGCCAGCGACCACCACACGTTCCGGTACGCGCCGAGCCGGGCGACGACGTAGCGGGCGTAGCGGTCGTCCGCGGCCGCGCCCATGCGGTCGAAGCCCCAGTGCCCGTCGTCGTAGGGGTGGAACAGGATCACGTCGGCCTCGACGCCCATGTCGCGCAGTTGGCCGACGCGCCGTTCGAGGTGGCGGAAGAATTCGGGGTTGAAGCGGTCGAAGTCCCAGCGGTCCGGGGCCGTGCCGGCGAACGGGTAGCACGGCGGCTCGGCGCGATTGTAGGCGTACCACTTCGGAAACACGCACATGCGGATCTTGTTGAACGGCCCGCCGCGCAGCGCCGCGAGCGTGGCCCGCTGGAGCGCGTCGGCTTGGTGCGTCCAGGCGTAGCAGGTGGTGCCGACCGGGACGTACGGCGTGCCGTCGGCGAACGCGAAGTGGTACGTGTTCCGCACGCCGACCGGGCCGCGGTTGCCCGCCGCCGGCGGCGTGGCGGTGACGCGGCCGGATTTGCCGTCGAGCGCCGGGCGGTTACTCGCGGTCGTGTACGCCCACTCGCCGACCTCGGTCGGCATGAACCGCACCTTGTACGTGCCGTCACCGTCGTAGAACCCGTCCACGGTGACGCGCGTCGGGCCGTGCGTGAACGTGGCCGCCAGCGTGACCTCGACGAACGGGTTGCCGTCGGCCGGGCCGGGGAGCGCGAGCTCGAACGTGCCCCAGCGCTCGACCTCGGCGGCCGACACAGGTGCGGCGGCGAGCACGAGGGCGACGGCGGCGAGGGTGTGGCGGAGCGTCATCATGCGTCACCGTCCCAGCGGGAGCCACACGGTCATCTCGGACCGCCCACGGTTCGCCCACGCGAAGTACGGGATGAGCTTCACGTCGACCGGCCGCGGCGCCGCCGGGCGGAGCTCGCGGTACAGGTCGTTCCCCCACGCCGCGTCGCCCGCCGCCTCGGCACGGCCCTCCAGTACGGTGACGCCGCCGAGTAGCTTCGGGTCGAACCGCGGCGTTAGCGCGATCGCGCGCGGCAGCGCCACCGACTGCACCGACACGCCGGCCGGCAGGTCGGGCGATTCGAGGCAGTACACGAGCGGCCCGCGCGTCACCGCCGCCTGGTTCCGCGCCTCCTCGACGAGCGGGTGCGCCTCGACCAGCCGCGGCCGCATCGGCAGTGACAGCTCAACGACATCGCCCGCCTCCCACGCCCGCCGCAGCGTGGCGTAGCGGCCGGCGGGAACGGCTTCGCCGTCCAGTGTCGCGCCGGCCGCCCAGCCCGGGACGCGCAGGCGCAGCGCGAAGTCGCCCGCCGTCTCGACCGTCAGCCTCACTGCGCCGTCCCACGGGTAGCGCGTCTCCTGCTTCAGCCTGACCCGGCGGCCGTCGGGCAACGTCGTGTCGAGCGTGCTGCCGCCGTACAGGTGAACCCACACCGCGCCGGCCGAGCGGCCGTAGGCGAGCGTGTGCGCCTGCGCGACGGTACGGGCCACGTTCGGCGGGCAGCAGTAACAACTGATCCACTCCTCGCGGCCGCGCGCCCAGCGCAGCGGGGCCGGCATCGTGTCGAGCTGGCGGAGCGTGTTCGTGTAGAAGAACCGCTTCCCGTCGAGGCTGACGCCGGCGAGTACCGCGTTCGTCAGCGCCAGGTCCACCACGTCGGCGTACTTCGCGTCGCCGGTGATCTGGAGCATCCGCGCGTTCCACAGCACGTTGCCGATTGCGGCGCACGTCTCGTTGTGGGCGGTGCCGTGCGGCAGCTGGTAGTCGCGGCCGTAGGCCTGGTGGACGCGGGCGATCTGCTTCTGGTCCTTCGAGCCGTCCGGCGAGGCGCCGTCATACAGCGCGCCGCACGCGCCGGTGAGGTACATCTTGCGCGTCACCACGTTCGACCAGACGGAGCGGAGTGGCGCCAGCAGCGTCGGGTCGCCGGTCTCGGCGTACACGTCGGCGGCGCCGGCGTAGAGGTAGTTGGCGCGCACGGCGTGGCCGGCGGCCTGCGTCTGCTTGCGGAACGGGACGCGGTCCTGGTTGTCGTCGGTGCCGCCGACCGCCGTGTCGCGCAGGTCGAGGAACTTCACCGCCAGCGCGAGGTACTTGCGGTCGCCGGTGTGGCGGTACAGGTCGATCGTGCCCGTGTAGTGCGACGGGCAGACGTTGTTGCGGGCGAGTTCGGGCGACGGCGTCGCGAAGGCGCGGCACAGGAAGTCGGCGGCCTTCACCGCCACGTCGAGGAGCGTGCGCTTCCCGGTCGCCCGGTGGTGAACGCACGCCGCCGTGAACAAGTGGCCGAAGTTGTACATCTCGAAGTTGAGCCGGTCGGCGAACGGCTGCGCGTCGGCGTCGCCGTTCCGGTTGGCGATCAGCACCGGCGTGTGCAGGTAGCCGTCGGCGCGCTGCGCCTTGGCGATGACCTCGACGGCCTCGTCCACGCGGCGCAGCAACGCCGGGTCGGGCGCGACGGCGTACACCGCGGCGGCGGCTTCGAGCCACTTGTAGAAGTCGCCGTCGTTCCACGGCGGCCCGCGGTGCCGCCCCGCGGCGAGGCCGGCGGCGACGCGGAAGTTGTGGAGGAACTGACTCCGCTCCGTGCCCGCCATCAGGTCGCCCATGTGGGGGATTGTGGCGGTGCGGCACGTCTCGAACCGCTCCGCCCAGAAGCCGGTCGTCCAGCGCGCGTCGGCGAGGCCGACGGGTTCGACGACGGCGTGCGGCGGTGCGGCGGGGGTCGCGAGCGCGGCGGCGAGGAACAGCGCGTTCAATTCTGCTTCCCCCGCGGGGTCGGGCGGGTGACCTTCAGGTTCAGCTCGGTCCCGCCGGGCGGCACCTCGAGCGTGAACCCGGACGAGTCGTAGCGGGTGTACTTCCCGTCCACCGCCGGCTGCTTCCCGGCCGACAGCTCGTGGTCGCCGAGGCTGACGGGGTGGACGGCGACCTTGTAGCGGCCCGGCAGCACGCCGTCGCCGGGGCGGTCGCCGCCGAGGCGGAACGAGCCGTCCGGGCTGATCGCCCCCTGCACCAGGACGAGCTTCCCGTTCACCGTCCCCTCGGCGACGACGTTCCCGGACTCGACCGGGCTGCCGTCCGGGTAGGTGACGCGGCCGGTCACGGTCGCGCGCCCGCTACACCCGACGGCGAGCAGCGAGACGGCGGCGAGAATGATGGGTCGGCACATAGAGCACCGTGGTAGATGGCCCCCGGCTTGCCGGGGGCCGAACCCAGGACCCCCGGCAAGCCGGGGGCCGTGTACGCGCTCAGTCGGCGTTCACCACGTTCCCGTCGTTGATGTTGCCGAGGTAGCCGAGCGTGGTGCCGGGCAGCGACGTGCGGAACGCGCGGACGCTCCCGTCGCCGAGGGCGAACTGGCAGACGCCGGTGTGCCAGCTCCCGAACTGGTTGTTGATCGGCGTCTGCGGGCTCTGGGCCAGCGGCCACGACGCCCCGGCCCGGCGGTGGTAGTTCAGGTTCTGGCTGCCGCTGTAGATGATCGCGTCCTGCACCCCGTCGCCGACCGCCGTCTGGGCGATGTGCTTCTCGCCGATCATGACCGTGTTGCTCGTCCCGTCGGTCACGTCCGCGAACCGGTTGGAGGCGGTCATGTGGTTCGAGTTCACGAGCTTGAAGAACCCGGTCGTCGGGGCGGTGCCGGTGTCGCCGGAGCAGGCGGCGTAGTCGCCCGGCTGGCCGGTGACGGTGCTCCCGGTGTCGATCGGGCTGAGCACCCCGGGGCCGCGGCGGCTCGGGCACAGGAACACGCTCACCCCGGCCGACCGGGCCGCGACGACGGCGGCGTCGGTCGAGTTGATGTTGTTCACGCCGTCCGTCTGGCTCACGCCCGAGATCGGCGTCGTCATCGCCCGGTGGATGTTCGCCTGCTCGATGTACGGGAGCAGCAGGAACGCCCACGTGTGCCGGTTCTGCCCGCCGCCGGAGCGGAGGTACGGGAACCGGCCGACGGTGTCGTGGTAGGAGTGCATGGCGATGCCGAGCTGCTTGAGGTTGTTACTGCACTTGGCCCGGGCTGCCGCCTCGCGGACTTTCTGCACGGCCGGGAGTAGCAGCCCGATCAGGATGGCGATGATGGCGATGACGACCAACAACTCGATCAGCGTGAACGCGCGCCGGCGCACGCCCCAAGGAGAGGAGCACATGACCGAGACCTCCAGACGTGAGTGCGAGTCCGACCACCTACTTCCGCGCGAGCCACACCACCGCCGGGCCGGCGGCCCGGCCGAGATCCACCACCCCGCCGCCGCGGACCGCCGCCGCGTCGGGCGTCACGCGGCCGGTGGCAAGGTTCACCCGGTTCACGGTGAACTCTCCGACTTGCCCGGTCAGGTCGAGCCGCACCGGCCCGCCGCCCGGCGCCCACACGAGGTAGTCGCGCCCCGGGTCGGCGAGCACGCCCGCGACCGGCCGCATCCGCGCCGCGGCGGCGAGTAACGCCGCGTCGGAGGTCGCCGGCAACTTCGGGACCGACCCGCCGGCGGTGAGTACGGTCCACCCGTCGGCGCCGTCGAGCGACACCGTGACCGCCTTGTCCGGGAATCGCTCGCGGTACTCGCGGACGGCCCGCGCTACCGCCGCCGGCGACCGCGACTTGTTCCCCTTCCACTCCCGCAGCTGCTGCCGCGGGGCGAGGTTCTCGCCGCCCTTCGGGGCGTACGCCCCGCCGTCCGGCGTGTACCACCAGTACTTCAGGTCGATCACCGACACGACCGCCGCCCGCCGCGGGTCGGTGAGGATCGCGTCCTGCACGTCGCGCGGGCAGCTCAGCCCGACGAGCACCGTCTTGCCCGTCTCCCGCTGCCACTCGGCGATCGTGTCGAGCCAGAAGCGGACGAACTCGACCGGGCCGGTGAACTCCTCGCCGACCTGAAAGATCACGTTCGGGCAACCGCCGAGCACGTCGAGGCAGTGGCGGATGTAGCGGCGGTGGAGGTCGCGGCGGGCCGGGTGCGTCACGTCGTAGAACGCCGCGGCCATGAACACCCGCTTCCCGCCGGCATACTCCGGCGGCTCGGGGAAGCCGGTGTCGTTCACGTTGTTCGCCGGCCGCCACGGGCAGTCGGCCCAGTGCGCGGCGGCTTCGAGGACGTTGTGCTGGAAGTACATCTGCTGGCAGAGCACCAGCCCACGCCGCTCACAGCACTCGGCGAAGGCTTTCAGCCGGGCGAAGTACCACGGGTTGAAGCGCGTGAGGTCGTACTTGCTCAGCCCGTCCCACGCGAGGCCGCGACCGCTCCGCGCCCACGGCTGCTCGTAGAACGGCGGCCACACGTCGCCGTCCGGCCGGCGGACCATCTGGTGGTCGTCGCGGCGGCGGTCGTACCACAGCCCGTAGTGGTGGTCGAGGACCGCGTGGCCGCCTGCCTTCATCCCGTCGGCGAGGGCGTCGAGGTCGTCGGTGAGCCCGGCGCCGTCACGGCCCGGGACGAACCGCGTGACGCCGACGCCGTGCTCGCCGAGGCGCGTCGGCAGCACCGTGCCGCGCCACCACGCCGTCCCGAGCCGGCCGCCCGTGAGCAGCTTGTCGCCCGTCGTGAGCCACCCGTTCGCCAGCCGCAAAGGCAGCTTCGCCGCTTGCGGCTGGCGAACGGGTGGCGCGAGCTCGTCCGCGGACTTCGTCCCGACCGGGGTCGTGGGAATCGGATTCGTCACCTTCGGCAGCGCGCCGCCGCGCTCGGCCAGCTGCGCCTCGTACAAACTCCGCGGCCGGACGAACTCGTTCAGCTCGCGCCAGTGCCCGTCGCCGACGAACCGGCCCCACACGCCGATCGCCCAGTTCTGTGCGGTCGGCGGCGCGCGGCACGTCACCACCGGCGCCGAGCACTGCCACAGCACGCTGTTCGCCGCCGCCCAGCCGACACCCTGGCCGTCGGTCTCGCGGTTGGTCAGGCTCAGACCGGCGCCGTCGATCGAGACGTTGTCGTACAGCACGCCGCTCGCCCAGCTGCCGATCGGCCCGCTGAACTGCGTCGCGTTCGTTGCGGCGCAATGGACGAACGCGGTCGGCCCGGCGGCGAGGTGGCCGGCGGCGAAGTCGTGCCGCCCGCCGTCGGACGTGCAGCGGAGGAACAGCGTCTGCCCGCCGGCGGTGAAGAACGTGTGCCGCCGGTAGCCGCCGAGCTCGGACACGGGCCGCGCCGATGCGCAATCGGCGACGGTGACGCGCGTCGCGGTCTCCCACACACTGACCGCCGACCCGGCGAACCCGGCGAACGACACGTTCCGCACCCACACGTCTTCGGCGTTCTCGACCGTCACCCCGACCCAGGCGTGATCTTCGTCGTGTGGATTCGCCGGGTCGGAAGTCGACTCGCAGCGCAGGTGCTCGACGCCGACGCGCCGCGCCCGGCCGGGCCACGCGTACGCCCGCACCGTGCCGCCGCCGTGCGCCGCGTCGAGCGCCGTCGTCAGCGGGGCGTCGAGCGTGACGGCCGCCCCGTCGACCTTCGTCACCACGCGGTCCCAGCGCACGTCGAGCGTGCCGGGCCGCCAGTCGAGGTACGAGCCCACGTCCCGCGACGGGAACCGGTCCATCCCGAGCGCGGAAACCCACGCCTTCGACGACGGGTGCGTCACGGTCACGCGGTCGCCGGCCTTCAGGCCGTCGGTGCGGTCGAGTCGGAGCACCGCGGCGCCGACCGGCACGTACGAATCGGTCACCTGGCACGCGTCGCCGGCGTCGGTCCGGTCGGCGCGGCCGCGAACGTGGACGAGCGGCCGGCGGTCGGTACCGGTGGCGACGAGAACGGTTCCCTTTCCCTCGCCGCGGAGTACGACACCGGACGCCGTGAGCCGCAACCGCCCGGCGACCTCGTGCCGCCCGGCGCGGAGCAGCACGGTGCCGCGAATGCCGGCGGCGTCCGGCTCGAGGTGTGAGACGAAGTCGATCGCTGTCTGGATGCGCGCCGTGGCGTCGCCCGGCCGCGGGGCCACGACCACGCGAACCGCGGCGTCCGGAAGCGCCGCGCCGCCGCCGTACCCGGCGTGCGAGAAGTCGGGGACGCGGTTGCCGCGGGCGTCGGCGGGGTATTCGAGCCGGCCGCCGGCACCCGGGTATACGAACCGCCGCGCGGGGTCGGCCGCCGCGCCCGACGGGGCGGAGATGGCGGCGGCGAGCGCGACCAGGAGAGCGAGGCGCATTCGGCTCGACTCCGAATTCCCAGGAAAGCACCCAGGAGTGCTTGAGATCCTACTGAGATCTCAGTAGGATGCAAGTGGAATTTCTCCCCGCCCGCCAATTTTCCCGCCCCGCCGCTCCCCTCCGGTCCGGAGTCCCCGATGGGCACGCGCCCCGCCGCCCCCGCCGACGGCCACGCCCGGTCCCTCCTCAAGGACCAGGCCTACGACCGGATCAAGCAGCGGCTCCTCGACGACGACTACCCGCCGGGCACGTTCCTCTCCGAGCGCCAGCTCGCCGAGACACTGGGGATGAGCAAGACGCCGGTGAAGGCCGCGCTGGAGCGGCTCGAATCGGAAGGGTTCATCGCGGTGTCGCCGCAGCAGGGGATCGTCGTCCGCGAGCTGTCGGTGGGGGAGATCGCCGACCAGTACGAGATCCGCCTGGCGCTCGAGTCGTACACGGTGCGGACGCTGGCCGGGCGGCTCGGCCCGGACCAGGCGGCGCGGGTGCGGGCCAACCTGGCGGCCCAGGCGAAGCTCCGGGGGACCGGCGACGTGACCCGGTGGGTCGAGCTCGACGCCGAGTTCCACACCCTGTTCGCCGAGTTCCTGGCGAACCGCGAGATCCTGCGGGTGATCCGCCAGCTGCGCGAGAAGATGCGGCGGGTGGTGACGCAGGTGTTCCGGCTGTGTCCGGCCCGGACGGAGACGAGCTACGAGGAGCACGCGGCGATCGCCGCGGCGGTCCTCGGCGGCGATGGCGTCCGGGCGGCGGAACTCATCGTCCGCCACCTCGAGCTCGGGAAGGGGTTGATCCTGGCGCCCCGAGCGTGACCCGGCCGGTGCGGGCACCAGGCCCGCGGGTTGCGGAGGGGACAGGGATCGCCGTATCGAACGGCAATATTATTAGTGTATGTTTGTGTGCGTTATTTTTGCTGGCACATCTTCGCCGCCACAGACCAGGCTGTCGTCACGGGCTTCGATCGCGTTCCTGCGTAGCGCCGCTGACACCGGCCGCGGCAGGTGATCTCGCCGTTCGGCCGATGGGGGCGCGGGGCGCCACCGGCCGGAGGTGAATTGCCGCCCGAGTCACTCGTGCTCGGCGAAAAATGGTGAAACCGACTCGTGCGGGGGTCGTGATAGACGACGGTACGGCTTCGTGATCGAGCCCGCGACCGACACCGCGAGCCTCTCGGCCTGTTCGCGTCCGACAAGGGAATGATCGGAGTGTCAGGAGTGGATTGGCCAAAAGGCGAAACTCATATTGCGATAAGCGCAACGGGCTCCTATACCCCGGCTCCCACCGTGCCCGCCAGTTGCCGTCGCCGATTCCGGGAGCTCATGCGCGCGACGATGCCTCTCCTCACAGTGGCGCTCCTGGCGGTCGGCTGCACCCGGTCCCACTACCGCAACTCGGCCGACCGCGAGACGTACCCGATCGTGGCCGAGCGGGAGACGCTCGGGTACGGCTACGGCATCGGCCGGCTTCGGCTGGAGCCGCCCCCGTGGTCGCGGCTCTCCGACCCCTTCGACCCGGACCGCCCGCCCAAGCCGCCGGACGACCCGGCGGCGGGCGTCCTCATGGCCCACCCGTACAAGTTCCACGGGGCGAGCCACTGGGGGAAGGACGGCTACACGGACCTGATCGAGCCGGTCGGGTGGGAGGGCGTGCTGGCGCCGGACGCGGCGGGGACCGTCCGGCTCGACCAGGAGAAGGCCGTCGAGGTCGCCCTGCTCAACAGCCGGGAGTACCAGACGGCCCTCGAGAGCGTCTACCTGACGGCGCTGTCGCTGACCCTCAACCGGTTCGAGTTCGACGTCCGCTGGTTCGGCCGGAACGTCACCACCTACGCCCACACCGGCACCAGCTCGCTCCCGGCCGAGTCGAACACCCTGACCTCGAACTCCAACCTGGGGTTCGCCCGGAACTTCGCCGCCGGCGGCCAGCTGGTCGTGGACTTCGCCAACAGCGTGGTCTACGAGTACACCGGCGGCGCGAGCGGGCGGGTCCGGTCGAACGCGCTGTTCACCCTCACCCAGCCGCTGCTGCGGAACTTCGGCCGGGCGGTCCGCCTCGAGGGGCTGACCCAGGCCGAGCGCGACGTGCTCTACGCCGTCCGCGACTTCGCCCGGTTCCGCAAGCAGTTCTACGTGTCCGTGGCTGTCCAGAGCGGCGGCTACCTCGACCTCCTGCTCGCCCTCCAGACCCTCCGCAACTCGGAGGCGAACCTGCGCCGCCAGGAGGAGACGTACCGGCTGTACAACGAACTCTTCCGCGGCGGCCGGGCGTCGGTGGTCGAGGTGGACCAGTTCTACCAGAGCCTCCAGTCGGCCCGGCAGGACGTGATCAACACCCGGGTCGCGCTGGAGAGCGCCAAGGACCAGTTCAAGCTCGTACTCGGCCTGCCGCCCCGCCTGCCCGTCGACCTGGACGACTCCCCGCTCGACCCGTTCATCCTGACCGACCCGAACGTCGAGCGCCTCCGGGACCTGCTCGAGGAGTTCCAGCGCGCCCGGCTGCGGGAACTGGACGCCCCGCCGCCGCTGGACGTCCTCCGCCGGGCGTTCGCCGAGCTGAGCAGGCTGGCCAGGAACGGGCCGCCCGCGGTCGCGTCGGCGACGGCCGACCTGGACGCTTTCGGCCAGCAGTTCGACCGCCCGGCCGGGCCGGGCGACGACCCCGAGCAGCGGGAGCGCGACCGGGCCACCTTCGCCGCCCTGAAGACCACCCTGGCCGAGGCCGCCGCCGACCTGACGAAGCACGCCGCGAAGGTCGAGCGGGATGCCGCGGCCGCGACCGAGGAGGCCCGCAAGGAGGCGTGGGAGGCGGCGGTGCAGGACGCCAAGCTCCTGCTGTCTGCCCTCGACGGGGTGATCGCCGTCCAGACGCAGTCGCGGATCTACCGGATCGAGCTCCCCGAGGTGGACGTGTCCGAGGGGCCGGCCCTGGCCTTCGCCAAGTCGTACCGCCTCGACCTCCAGAACCGCCTCGGGCAGGCGACCGACGCGTGGCGGAAGGTGCGGGTCGCCGCCAACGCCCTCCGCGGCGGGGTGGACGTCGTCGCCACCGCCAACCTGGCCTCCGACCCGGACCACGACAACCCGTTCAACTTCGCCGCCGAGGCCAACGCCTACACCGTCGGCGTCCAGCTCGACGCCCCGCTCAACCGGCAGGCCGAGCGGAACGCCTACCGGGCCAGCCTCATCACCTACCAGCGGGCCAAGCGGGCCTACGTCGCGCAGTCGGACCAGATCGAGTTCCAGATCCGGCAGGACCTGCGCGAGCTGGGGCGGACGCGGTCGGCGTTCGCCATCGCCCGGCAGCAGGTGCTCGCCGCCGCCCGGCAGTACGAGAACGCCCGGCTGATACTGATCGGGCCGCGCGACCGCCGCGCGGCCAACGACGCCACGACCCTGAACCTCCTCCAGGCGCTGAGCAACCTGCTCGCGGCCCGGAACGCCCTGGCGGCGAATTTCGTCCTATTCGAGCAGCGCCGCCTCCAGCTGCTGTTAGACTTGGAGGAGCTCCAGCTCGACCACCGAGGGTTCCCGACCAATGCCGCCCCACGAGTCCCCGGTCGCGCTGGTGGCGGCGGCCGAGACGAAGCCGGAAGTCCCGCTCCCGTCCCCCCTCCCGGTGAGCCCCGCCCGCTCCCTCCCCCCCGCCCGGTCGGTCCGTAGGCCCGGCTGGTTCGGGCGGACGGCCCGGTATGCGGCCGCCGCGGCGGTGGTCGGCGGGGTGGCGTGGCTGGCGGCCGCCCGGTGGTGGTCGGGGCGGCACGTCGAGGACGTGCTCACCGCCGCCGCCGCGGTCGGCGACTTCGACATCCTCGTGACCGACAAGGGCGAACTCGAGAGCGCCGAGTCGGTCCAGGTGATGTGCGAGATCGAGGGCGGTGGCAAGATCACCACCATCCTGGCCGAGGGGACGCAGGTGAAGAAGGGCGACGTGGTCGCCCGGTTCGACACCGACGCGCTCCAGAAGGGGATCAACGAGCAGGAGGTGAAGTGGGAGCAGGCCGAGGGGAAGGTGAAGGCCGCCGCCAGCGAGCTGGAGGTGCAGCGGAACAAGGCCGAGAGCGAGGTCGCCAAGGCCAAACTCGCCCTCACCCTGGCGGAGATCGACCTGGAGGCGTACCTGAAGGGCGAGTACCAGGTCGAGCTGGACAAGCGCAAGGGGACGCTGGAGATCGGCAAGAAGGAGCTGAAAGAGGCCGAGGACAACCTGGAGTTCACCCGCGGGCTGGTCAAGAAGGGGTTCGCCCAGCTGGAGCAGGTGCGGGTGATGGAGCTGACCCACGAGGGGAAGCGGTACGCCGTCCAGCAGCAGGAGGCCGACCTACGGGTATTCGTCGAGTACGCCAAGAAGCGGAAGGTCACCGAGCTGGACGCCAAGGCCAAGGAGGCCGTCCGCGACCTGGAGCGGACGGAGAAGAGCCAGGCCGCGGCCACCGAGAAGGCGAAGAACGAGGTGACCGCCACCCGCAAGACCGCCGACCTGGAGAAGCGGCAGTTCGAGCGGCTCAAGGAGCAGCTGAACAAGTGCGAGGTGAAGGCGCCCGGCGATGGCATCGTCATCTACTTCAAGCGGCCGTGGGACGAGTCGTCGCGCATCCGCCCGGGCGCGCAGGTGTTCTTCCAGCAGCCGATCTTCAACCTGCCCGATCTCGGCCGAATGAACGTCAAGATGAAGATCCACGAGTCGGTGGTGAAGCGCGTGCGGCCCGGGCTGACGGCGACGATGAAGCTCGACGCCCTCCCCGGCAAGTTCCTGCACGGCAAGGTGGTGTCGGTCGCCACCCTGGCCCAGGGCGACGACTGGCGCGGCGCGGGGGTGAAGGAGTACGAGACCATCGTCTCGATCGCCGAGCTGCCGAAGGACGCCGGCCTCCGGCCGGGTATGTCGTCCGAGGTGAAGATCCTGGCCAAGACGGTGCCGAACGCGCTGACCGTGCCGGTCCAGTCGGTGACCGAGGCCCGCGGCAAGCACATCTGCTACGTGGTCGCCGGCGGCGGGGTCGAGCGCCGGGAAGTGACCATCGGCGACGGCAACGACCAACTGGTCCAGATCCTCGACGGGCTCGCCGCCGGGGAGCGGGTGGCCCTCGACGCCCGCAGCCGGGCGGCCGCCGAGCTGGGCACCCCGGACCCGTCCCCGCCGGCCGGCGCGAAGGGCGACAAGGCTGCTAAGTAGACCGGGTTTGAGCCCCGAAGGGGCGGCAGTCAATAGCCCAGGGTGTGAACTCTGGGCTATTGACGCGGGCGGTGGCCGGGGTGCGTTTCTCCCACGATCCACAGCCGACGCTGTCCAGGGCTCACGCCCTGGGCTATTGACTACCGCCCCTTCGGGGCTCAAACCCGAGCCGCAACGCACACCGACCCCCTCGCCCCGATGCTCCCTTCCCGGTTCACCCACCCCCTGAAGCTCGGGCTGCGGAGCCTGGCCAGCCACCGGCTGCGGACCCTGCTGACGACGCTCGGCATCGTCCTCGGGGTGGCGTCGGTGATCGTCATGCTGGCCGTCGGCGAGGCGGCCCGCTACCAGGCGCTCAAGCAGTTGGAAGACCTCGGGGCGACGACCATCCTGCTGCGGAGCGTCAAGCCGACCGACGAGCCGGCCCAGCGGCAGGGTGTGGACCTGCTCGCCTACGGGCTGACGTTCCAGGACATCGAGCGCATCCGCGGGACCATCCCGACGGTGTCGGACGCGACCCCGATGCGGGAGTACCGCAAGACGGTCCGCTACCAGGAGAAGAAGATGGAGGCCCGGGTGATCGGGGTCACCCCGGACTTCCTCCGCCAGCACAACATCCGGGTGGCCACCGGGCGCGGGATCGAGGCCGCCGACGAGGAGGCGTACGCCCCGGTCGCGGTCCTCGGGTCGGCCGCGGCCGAGACGCTGTTCCCGACCCAGGACCCGGTCGGCCGGTCGGTCACGCTGGAGAGCCCGGACCGGTCGCGGTCGTTCACCGTCGTCGGGGTGGTGGCCCCGAAGACGCTGGCCGCCGGGGGCGACGGCGGCGACTCCGACTTCAACCGGGTGGTGTTCATCCCCTTCCAGACCGACCGCGTGCGGCTCGGCCGCGAGCTCATCACCCTGAAGGCCGGGTCGTTCTCGGTCGAACGGCTGGAGGTGAGCCAGGTGACGGTGCGGGTGGGGAGCGTGTCCGACGTGCCGCGGACGGCCAAGGCCGTTCAGTCGCTGCTGGACCAGTTCCACCCGCGGCGGGACGTGGTGGTGACCGTCCCGCTCGACCTGCTGCGGCGGGCGGAGGAGACGCAGCGGCTGTTCACGATGATCCTCGGCCTGATCGCCGGCATCTCGCTGGTCGTGGGCGGGATCGGGATCGTGAACATCATGCTGGCGACGGTGACCGAGCGGACGCGGGAGATCGGCATCCGCCGGGCGCTGGGGGCGCGGCAACGGGACATCGCCGCGCAGTTCCTCGCCGAGGCGATCCTCCTGTCGTGCTGCGGCGGGCTCGTCGGGGTGGCCCTCGGCATCGGCCTGTCCTTCGCGGTGAGCGGGCTGACCGGCCTGCCGGCGATCATCCGGCTGTGGTCGCCGGTGTTAGCCTTCGGGGTGTCACTGGTGGTCGGGCTGATGGCCGGGGTCTTCCCCGCCCGCCGGGCGGCCCGGCTCGACCCGGTCGAAGCCCTCCGCCACGTCTAACGCGGCCCTCACGGCCCGGCAGGCCTGCGGGGGCGGGCCGTGGACCTGGTGTTCGGCAAGGAGTAGGCTGGGGCCGGACCGGTCGCCGGCGCTTGTCAGGAGGAGCCCATCGTGACCCCCGAACACCGTCACCGTGTGGCGCTCGGGACGCTCATGGCCGCCCTCGCCCTTCCCCTCGTCCTGGTCGGCCTTCCCACCCCGCGTCCGTCACTCCGGGACGAACCCCCGACGGCCCAGGCCGAGGGGCCGCTCCCGCCCGGCGCCGTCGCCCGCCTCGGGTCCGCCCGCTTCCGCCACCCGGGCGGCGTCCACGCGGTCGCCTTCTCCCCGGACGGGAAGCTCCTCGCCGCGTCCAGCGACGACCCGAACGAGGTCGCCGTCTGGGACCGGGCGACCGGCCGGAGACTCCACCGCCTCACGGTGCCGGACGGCTTCCCGCCCAATCGCCTCTGCTTCTCCCCCGATTCCCGACGGCTCACCGTCGGCCTGGTACACGGGCGCGGCGGGGCGTTCGCCGTGTGGGACGCGGCCACCGGCGAAGCGGTGACGGACTTCCCGCCCCCGCCCGAAGCGTCTCGCGTTCTCATGTTCACCCCGGACGCTCGCGAGGCGATCCTCCTCCAGC
>JAFKFQ010000484.1 GCA_017308215.1 bacterium
CGCCTGCCCGGCGGCGCGCGCCCACCCCGGCGTGTCGGCGGTGACCACGACGCGCGCCGCGGTCATCGGGAACGCCTCGGCGAACGCGTCCTCGATCTCGACGGAGTTGACGGTGAGCACGGCCGTGGTGCCTCCGGCGGTGGGTAGGGAATCGTGTATTCCTTTGATGTCCCGGCCGCAACCGATTAGGATGGCGAATCCGAGAGTAGCAGGCACCCCCCGCGTGCCGTCCGCTACGGCGTCGGCGACGGCACGCGGAGTGTGCCTACTACGATGGGGCGTTCATGCGGTTCGTCTTGGTCCCGATTCGCACCAACAAGCAGGGCGTGCAGGTGAACGTCGGCAAGGACGGGGCCGAGTACCACGCGATCGTGAACACGCTCACGATGCACGCCGACGACATGACGGAGCTGGGCGTCGCGGCGGGGGCGACCGTCCGCGTGCGGACCGAGACCGGCGAGACGACGTTCCAGTGCAAGGACGGTAACGTGCCGCGCGGGCTCCTGTTCGTGCCCTACGGCCCGCCGACGAGCAAGCTCATGGGCGGCGAGACGGACGGCACCGGCATGCCCACCTCGAAGGGCTGGGACGTGGAAGTGGAGCCCGTTTAGCCGCGACCCGACGGGGAGGAGGCGACGACATGAACACCGCGAACGAGAACGACCCGCAAGAACGCGCCGCCAACCAACCCGCCGAGACCGACGTCGCGGCGTGGGAGCAGGTCGAGCCCGGGCGGTTCATGCCCCGGCGCGTCCGCGGCAGTTGCCGGGGGCGGGCACGGGGGTGAAGTTTTGTCGCCCCGCCGTCCGGTCCGGACGGCCCGCCACAGTCGTAGGCACAACCGTTTCCCGACTCCTCTCCCGGGTGACTCGATGAGCCTGACGGTCGTGAAGAACGCCACCTGCACGTTCTGCGGGTGCGTGTGCGACGACATCGAGCTGCACGCCGACGCCGAGCGGATCGTCGAGACCAAGCGCGCCTGCATCCTCGGCGAGTCGTGGTTCAAGAACCACACCGCCGAGCGGCTCTACCCCGACGCCCTCATCGACGGCCGGGAGGCGACGGTTGACGAGGCGGTGGAGGCCGCGGCCGAGTTCCTGCACGCCGCGGACATGCCGCTGGTCTACGGCCTCTCCAACGTGACCTGCGAGACCACCCGGGAGGCGGTCCGGCTCGCCGAACTCGTCGGCGCGGTCATCGACAGCCACACCTCGCTCTGACACGGCCCCACAGAGGTGGCCGCCCAGTTGGGCGGAAAGGTGGCCTGTACGCTGGGCGAAGTGAAGAACCGGGCGGACCTCATCATCTACTGGGGCGGCAACCCGGCCGAGTGCCACCCGCGGCACTTCACGCGCTACACCCTCACCCCGAAGGGGAAGTTCCTGCCGCGCGGCCGCAAGGACCGCACGATGGTGCTCGTGGACATCCGCGAGACGCCTAGCGCCAAGGCCGCCGACGTCTTCCTCCAGGTGCGGCCGGGCAAGGACTTCGAGGTGCTCACCGTCCTGCGGGCGCTGGTGAAGGGCCAGCGGGTCAACGCGGAGGCGGTCGCCGAAACCGGGCTGACGCTGGAGCAGCTTCAGGATCTCGTCGGGCGCATGAAGGCGGCGAAGTTCGGCGTGCTGTTCTTCGGCATGGGCCTGTCCATGACCCGCGGCAAGCACATGAACAGTGCCGCGGCGCTGACCCTGGCGGCGGAGCTGAACGCCTTCACGAAGTTCGTGGCGATGCCGATGCGCGGCCACGGCAACGTGACCGGGGCCGACGTGGTGATGCGGTACACGCTGGCCTACCCGTTCGGCATCAGCCTGACCCGCGGCTACCCGCGGTTCAACCCCGGCGAGTACTCGACCATCGACCTCTTGGTCCGCGGCGACGTGGACGCGACCCTGGTGCTGGGTGCCGACCCCGGGGCGACGATGCCGCAACCGGCGATCGAACACCTGCGACGGACGCCGACGATCGTGCTGGACCCGAAGGTGACGCACACGAGCAGGCTGGCCCGTGTCCACATCACCACGGCCGCCACCGGCATCAGCGCCGGCGGGACGGTCTACCGGATGGACGAGATCCCGCTGCCGCTCCGCCCGGCGCTGACGTCGCCGTATCCGACCGACGAGGACGTAGTGCGCCGCATCATCGCCGCGGTGCAGCGGAAGCCGCCGTGGTACCCGGTGCCGACCAACGCGCCACAGACGGCGTAGGAGTGCATCACGGTGCACACCGGCGGGAGAATGAGCCTCACATGCTTCGGATTCGCGGCGGCACGGTGTACGACCCTGCCAACAACGTCAACGGCGAGGTGCGGACCATCTGCATCTCGGGCGGCAAGGTCGTCGCCGACGACCCCGCGCAGGCCGGCCGGACCATCGACGCCACGGGCATGATCGTCTTCCCCGGCGGGGTCGACGTCCACACGCACATCGGCGGGGCGGCGCTCAACTTCGCCCGCGGGCTCATCCCCGAGCAGCACCGCAAGGCCACGCCGATCTTCCACACCCCACACACCCGGGCCGGCATCGTCGGCACCACGCCCACCACGTTCGCCACCGGCTACGTCTACGCCGGCATGGGCTGGACCACCGCCAACGAGGCCGCCGTCCCGATCCTCTCGGCCAAGCACACCCACGAGGAACTCCGCGACACGCCCATCATCGACAAGACCTGCTGCGTCCTGATGGCCAACAACGAGCTCATCCTCGACCTGCTGGAGAACGACGAGTACGAGCGCGCCAGAGAGGTGGCGGCGTGGCAGATCTGGGCGGCGAAGGCCTACGGCATCAAGGCCGTCAACCCCGGCGGCGTGGCCGGCTGGAAGTGGGGCAAGGACTGCAAGGGGCTCGCCGACGTGGTGCCCGGCTACAAGAAGGTGACGCCGGCGAAGATCATCGCGGCGCTCGCCCGGATCGGCGACGACTTGAACCTGCCGCACCCGGTCCACCTCCACTGCAACAACCTCGGCGCCCCCGGCAACGCCTCGACCACCATCGAGACGATGAAGGTGCTGGAGGGGCGCCGGGCGCACCTGGCCCACCTCCAGTACCACGCCTACGGCGGCGACGACTGGTTCACCATGAGGTCCGCCGCGGCCGAGGTCGCCGACCACTTCAACGCGAACCCGAACCTGACAGCCGACGCCGGGGCGGTCCTCTTCGGCACCACGGTCACCGTCACCGCCGACGGCCCCTGGCAGCACCTGCTCTACCAGCTCACCGGCCGCAAGTGGGCGAACCTGGACGTCGAGAACGAGACCGGCTGCGGCGTGGTGCCGTACGTCTACAAGGAGAAGAACGTCGTCAACGCGGTGCAGTGGGCCGTCGGGCTGGAACTCCTCTTGCTCATCGACGACCCGTGGCGGGTCTGCCTGACGACCGACCACCCCAACGGGGCGACGTTCTGGCGCTACCCCGAGATCGTGCAGTTGCTCATGAGCGCCGACTTCCGCAAGGAGCAATTCAAGGCATTCCCGGACGCGACGCGGAGCCGCATGGTGCTGCCGGACCTGACGCGGGAGTACACGCTGTCCGACATCGCCGTCATCACGTCGGCCGGCCCGGCGCGGGCGCTGGGGCTGGCGCAGAAGGGTCACCTCGGCGTCGGGGCGGACGCGGACGTGGCCGTCTACAACCACAACACGGACGTGGCGGCGATGTTCGCCCACCCGCGCTATGTCATCAAGGGCGGCGAGGTGGTGGTCGAGGAGGGCGAGCTGCGGCAGTCCCCCGAAGGCCGGCAGTTCGCGGTGAAGCCGCGGTACGACGAGGCGGTCGAGGACTACCTCCGGCCGCTGTTCCAGCAGCACTACACGATGTCGTTCGAGAACTACCCGGTGGCCCCGGAGCGCGTTCACGGCCTGGAAATCGTGGACGGGGCGCGAGACGCGGGATGAACACCGCGATCGAATTGCACGATTCAGCCATTTCGGCCGTCTTCGAGTCGGGATCGACGGTAGTGGTAAGGCTCTCGCCGGCCTACGTTCATCGCTCCACAGGACGGCCGGGAATAGACCCGGGTACCGGCTGGGTCCAAGAGGTTGAGTTGCGTTTCGCGAACGGCGTCATCGAGTGCCCGCTCACCGACCTACCCTGCACGTTGGGCGACGGCTTTGTCACCGGGGGCATCGAGTTTCGCAACGCTGTTCCACTGCCGCTGAGTGTGGAGTCAGAGGTTCGGTTCGAGGCTCGCACTGTGCACGGAGAACGGTTGGTCGTTCGCGGTTCGGGCCTGGACGTTAGCCCGGTTACCGACGCGAAGTACGTTGAAGAGTTCCCTGGTCATCCCGCCACCTGACACCCTTCCTCACCCTTCGATGCTCACCCTCACCCTCAAAGAGCCGACCGCGGTGCCGCTGGAGGCGGAATGCCTCTCGCCGGACGCCCTCGCGCCGCTGACGCACGCCGACGTCCGCTCGCTGCCGGTGATGCTCGGCAAGCGGACCCTGCGGCTCGACGACGTGTTCGACGTCGAGGGAGACGGGTCCGACGAGATCGAGCTCCGCGGTGACCTCGGCAAGGTCAAGTGGGTCGGCCGCGGGATGAGCCGCGGGCGCGTCCACGTCCACGGCAACGCCGGGATGCACCTCGGGGCGTACATGACCGGCGGCAGTATCGAGGTGACGGGTAACGCCACCGACTGGATCGGCGGTGAGATGGCCGGCGGCACGATCCGCGTCCGGGGCGACGCCGGCGGGCAACTCGGCTCGGCCTACCGCGGCAGCATGTCCGGCATGAGCGGCGGGACCATCCTCGTCGAGGGCTCGGCCGGGATCGAGCTCGGCATGCGGATGAAGCGCGGGCTGATCGCGGTCCGCGGCCCGGTACGGGACTTCGCGGGCTTGCAGATGAAGGGCGGCACCGTCGTGCTCATGGGCGGCGCCGAACAGCGCACCGGGGCGTGGATGCAGCGCGGCACCATCATCAGCCTGAAGCCCCTTCGCCTGTTGCCGACGTTCGCCTTCGCCTGCGAGTACAGCCCCTCGTTCCTCCCGCTCTACGCCCGGCACCTCGCCGCCCTCGGCTTGCCGCTGCCCGCCGACGGCACCTACCGGCGCTTCGCCGGGGACGCCGCGGTGCCCGGTAAGGGCGAGATCCTCGTCTGGCAGCGCGGCTGAGGGCCGTACCAAGGTCGTGGCCTCCTTCGACAGCGCCTCCCGAATCTCTTCGGCTCAAGCACTGTCGACTCGGGACGTAGGAGCCGAAAACCACACGCTCCGGCCCAACCTGCCTCCGGTCGATCCCGGCGGCCGACGCGGTCTTTGCCCAGGCCGAGGCGATGGGCGTGACCGTTCCGGGTGCGAAGCTCCGGTCGCAGATCCACAACCTCAAGAGCGAGCTGAAGCGACAGGCCGCTCACTCGATCCGTGACCCGGACTGACCTCCCGGAGCGCATCCCCACGACTACGATCCGGGCACGAGCCATCCGGCGCGGCGCCCGGTGCAATCATCCCTCCTCCGGCACCGCACGTGCGGGCGGAGTCGCCTGACCCGGTCCGACGCTTAGACTAGAAGCCGCGGCCGCGGCGGTGGTTGACGGGCTCGTGCCCGCCGACGGCGACCTCGCCCACGGCCCGTACGGCCGCCAGAACGCCCGGCGCGGCCGGTGCCTCGATCACGCCGGGAAGCGGGACGGGAGGTAGTGATGCCCGACGACCCACGCGTCCGACAGCTGCTCGACGAGTTGCTCGACGGGGAGGCCACCCCCGAGGAGGTCTGCGGCGGGTGTTCCGAACTGCTGCCCGTCGTCCGCGCCCGGTGGCGGCGGCTCTGCCGGGCGCGGGCCGAGGTCGACGCCCTGTTCCCGTCCGAGACTGGCCCAGACGGGCGCGAGCTCCCAGACCCGCCGGAGGTCCTGGCACTCCCCGCGATCCCGGGGTATGAGGTCGAGGCGGTCGTCGGCCGCGGGGGGATGGGCGTCGTGTTCCGGGCCCGGCACCTCCGCCTCAACCGCCTGGTCGCGGTCAAGATGCTGCTGGCCGGGCCGCACGCCGGCCCGCGGGAGCGGGAGCGGTTCCGGCGGGAGGCGGAGGCGGTTGCGGCCCTGTGTCACCCGAACGTCGTCCAGGTCTACGACGTCGGCGACGCCGGGGGACGCCCCTACTTCACCATGGAGTACCTCGACGGGGGCAGCCTGGCCCAGAAGACGGCCGGCACGCCGCTCCCGGGGCGGGACGCCGCCGCACTGGTGGCGGACCTGGCCGGGGCGGTCGAGGCCGCCCACCGGGCGGGGATCGTCCACCGCGATCTGAAGCCGGCGAACGTGCTCGTGTCGGCCGACGGGGTCACCAAGGTCTGCGACTTCGGGGTGGCCCGCCGGGTCGGCGACGAGGCCGCGCTCACCGGGACCGGGGCCGCGGTCGGGACGCCGGGGTACATGGCGCCGGAGCAGGCCCGCGGCCGGGCGGCCGAGGTAGGGCCGGCGACGGACGTCTACGCCCTGGGCGCGATCCTGTACGAGCTGCTGACGGGCCGGCCGCCGTTCCTGGCGGAGTCCGCCGCGGAAACCCTCCGACAGGTCGTCGACGAGAACCCGGCCCACCCGTCGAGGCTCAACCGGTCGGTCCCCCGCGCCCTGGAGACGGTCTGCCTCAAGTGCCTGCGGAAACAGCCGGGGCACCGCTACCCCAGCGCCCGGGCGCTGGCCGACGACCTGGGGCGGTTCCTCCGCGGCGAGCCCGTGGCCGCCCGGCCGGTCGGCACGGCGGAGGCGGTGTGGAACCGGGCGAAGCGGTCCCCGGCGGCGGCCGGGCTCCTGGTCGCTGTGGGGCTGCTGGGGGCGGCCGGGGCCGCCGGGGCCGCGTTGCTCTACCAGCACCAGGCCGCCGCCCGCGCCCATCAGGCCCAGACCGACCGGGAGGTCGGCGGGCACCTGGCCCGGGCCCGCGTCCTGCTGGCCGACGGCTGGCGGGCCGCCGACCTGGAGAAGCTGAAGGACGCCGAGGCGGAAGGGAAACAGGCGGAGGGGATCGCCCACAGCGGCGAGGCCAGCACGGGGGTGCGGCAGGAAGCCGAGGCGTTCGCCGGCGACGCCGCCGGCCGGCTGCACCGGGCACGGAAGACCCACGCGCTGCTCCGGGCGCTGCTGGACGTGTCCTCCCCCTGGGAGACCGGCGGCTACGTCCGGGACGAGGCGGGCCGGGTGCTGGCCCAGCCGAGCGTGGACGACCAGTACGCCGCCGCCTTCCGTGCCTGGGCGCTGGACGTGGACGCGGCCCCGGAGGCCGAGGTGGTCGCGCGGCTGGCCGAGGAGCCCGACGGGGTGGTACAGGAGCTGATCGCGGCCCTGGACAACTGGATGCTGGAGCGGCGGCTGCGGCGCGCCGACGCGGGGTGGCAGCGCCTCCTCCGGGTGGCCGAGCAGGTCGACCGGAACGAGCAGCGGCGGCGGCTGCGTGTGTTGCTCGTTGCTACCGCACCGCCGCGGGCGGACGGCGTGGCGGCACTGGTCGGGGCGGGGTCGCCCTGGCCGGTGCTGGCCGAACTGGCGCGGGGGAACATCCGGCCGCAGCTCCATCGCATCCGTCAGGAGATCGACCCCCGGACCGAGCCGGTGCTGACGGTCGTGCTGCTGGCCCAGGCGCTCGCCGCGGCCGGGGACACCGCGGGCGCCGAGCAGGTGCTGGTCCGGGCGGTGGCGGCGCACCCTGATCAGGTGGTGCTCCTCGACCTCCTCGGGCGCCACCTGGAGAAGCAGGGGCCCGCCCGGCTCGAGGAGGCGATCGGGTACTACCGGGCGGTCCGGGCGCGGCGCCGCGACCTGGGCATCTCGCTGGGCACCGCGCTGGCGCGCGCGGGCCGGGCCGCGCAGGCCGAGGGGGTGTTGCAGGAGCTCGTCCGCCAGCAGCCGGGGCACCCCGCCCCGTGGTTCCATCTCGGCCGCACACTCGAGGGAAGGCAGAAATACGACGAGGCGGAGACGGCCTACCGCCGGGCGATCGACCTCAAGCCGGACCTGGCCGAGGCCCACCACAACCTCGGCGGCGTCCTCGACGCCCGGCAGCGGCCCCACGAGGCGGAGGCGGCCTACCGCCGGGCGATCGAGTGCAAGCCGGGCCTCGCCGAGGCGCACGTGAACCTCGGGAACTGTCTGGTGCGCGCCGGGAAGTACGCCGAGGGCGAGGCGGCCTACCGGCGGGCCATCGCCCTCCGGCCCGGCCTCGCCGAGGCGCACAACAACCTCGGCAACAGCCTGTGCGCCCGCCGCCAGTTCGGAGAGGCCGAGGCTGCCTTCCGCACGGCCGTCGCCCTCGATCCGGCCCGCGCCGCGGCACACAGCAACCTGAGCACCGCCCTCACCGGCCTCCGCAAGTATGCCCCGGCGGCCGCGGCCAGTCGGAAGGCCCTCGAGCTCGACCCGGACCTCGCCCCGGGGTACTTCACACTCGGCAACGCCCTCGCCGGGCTGGGGAAGCGCGGCGAGGCGGTGGCCGCCTGGCGGACGGCCGTCGCCCTCCAGCCGGGCAACCCCGAGGCGCACTACTACCTCGGCAACGGCCTCCGCGAGATCGGGAGGGGCCGTGAGGCCGAGGCCGCCTACCGGGCGGTCATTGCCCTCGAACCGGGCCACGCCCAGGCCCACACCAACCTCGGCAGCGTCCTGCTGGCGCGGGGTCGGGGCGACGACGCCGAGGCGGCCTGGCGGACGGCCATCGCCCACAAGCCCGACCTCACCGAGCCGCACATGCACCTCGGGCTCCGGTTTCGGGACCGGTTCCAGTTCGCCGAGGCGGCCGCCGCGTTCGCGGCGGCCGCGGCGTACCTGCCCGACGACAGCGCGCTCCGCGACCAGGCCCGGCGGTACCACCGGCAGTGCGCCCGGTTCGCCGCCCTGGACGCCCGGCTCCCCGCACTCCTCGGGGGGACGGAAACGCCCGCCGGCGGGGCCGAGCGGGTCGCGTTCGCCGAGCTGTGTCACTTCAAGCGGCACTACGCGACGGCCGCCCGCCTCTACCGCGACGCCTTCGCGGCGGAGCCCGGGCTGGCCGACGCGGTGCCGACGTTCGCCCGCTACAACGCCGCCTGTGGCGCGGCGCTGGCGCGGTGCGGGCGGGGGGCGGACGCGGGATCACTGGACGAGGCCGGGCGCGCCGCCTGGGGCCGGCAGGCCCTTGCCTGGCTCCGCCAGGACCTCGAGTGGTGGAGCCGGACCCTCGACGGCGGCGACGCCCGGGCCCGGGCCCAGGTCCAGCAGAAAATGCGACACTGGCAGGCCGACCCCGACCTCGCCGGGGTCCGCGGCGTCCTCGCCCTCGCCCGCCTCCCGGGCGGGGAGTGCGAGCAGTGGACGCGCCTCTGGTCCGACGTGGCCGCACTCCTCCGGCGGGCGGGCGAGCCTGAATGAGCTCCGCCGGTGTGGCGTTTGACGTCGCCCAACACCCCGACCGCGCCACGGCGGACAGACGAGCCCCGGCGGTGGTGCCCGAGGGGCAGGGGTGGTCAGTGACTTTCCGAGCCGGTTGCGGCCGATCGGCAGGGGGTCGGACGCCCCGCCTGTCGTCGGCCGCCCTCAGCCGACGAACACCCCACCCTGGAAGCCCGGCTCGAAGAACCCGACCCGCGTCAGGTTCACCAGTGCCCCGTCGAGCAGGTCGCCGCGGAACACCCCCTCCCCGGCCCCCACCAGGACCGCCGCCGACCCCGACGGCTCGCCCATCGCCCCCACCGTGAGCCCGTTCCGGAGCGTGTCCACGGCCGCGAACACGTCGGCCCGCTCGGCCCCGTCCAGCCCCAGAACCCGGAGCCGCGGCCCGCCCCCCGGCCCCGCCCCGACGACGACCTGCGACCCGGCCGCCGGCCCGAACACGTTCCCCGCGGCGACGTACACCCCGCCGGTGAACCCCGGCTCGAACGCGGGCACGTCGGCGAGCAACTGCTTCGTGTCGGCGGCGAACGTGCGCACCCGCGGCGGGTCGCCGACCCCGGCGCCGGCGACGATTACCGGGGCGCCGGCGGCGTCGCGGGCGAAGGCCACCGTCGCCCCGCCGCGGAGGTTCCCGTCGAACGCCAGGAAGCTCGCCAGTTCGCCCGCCCCGCCGCCGGCCACCCGCCACACCTTCACCACCGGCCCGCCGCCCGCGCCCGGCCCGGTGATGACCTCCGACGACCCGTCGCCGTCCACGTCACCGGCAGCCACCCACACCCCGCCGCGGAACACGTCGCCGTAGGCGAACCAGCTCGCCACCAGCGCCCCGGTCGTCCCGTCGAACACCTTCACGTTGGTGCCGCCGCCGACCCCGGCACCGGTGATGACGTCCTCGGTCCCGTCGCCGGTCACGTCCGCGGTCGCCACCGCCACGCCGCCGCGCAGGCCCTCGTCGTAGGCGAAGAAGTCGAACACCGTCGCCCCGGCCGCGTCGAGCACCTTCACCCGCGGCGCGCCGCCCGGCCCGGTCCCGACCGCCACCCGCTCGACGACCGGCGTCACGGTCAGCGTGCCGGGGGCGAAGGTGACGGCGTAGTTCGCGGAGGTCAGCCCGGACGGCGTGACCGGGTACGCGCCCGGCGGGCTGGCGGTCGTAGCCGCGGTGGCGAACGCGAGCGCGCCGCCGAGCGCCGCCGGCGTGTCGCCGTTCACGAGCCCGGCGAACGACGCGGTGAACGCCGGGTTCGGCTGGCCGTAGGGGCGGGTCGCCGTGCCGGCTGTCACCGTCAGCGGCGCCGGCGTGACGGTCAGCGTACCCGTCGCGGAGCTGGCCAGAAACACCGGGTCGGTGGGCGTGTAGGTCGCGGCCAGCGTGTGCGTCCCCGCCCCCGGGGACGTGGTCAACTGGAAGCTGAACTGGCCGCTCGCGTCCAGCGTGCCCGATGCGACCTGCGTGGATCCCTGGAAGACGGCGACGGTCCCCACCGGCGTCGCCGTGCCGGTCGTCGGCGTCACGGTCACCGTGACCGTCGGCAACGTGCCGTAGACGACCGGCGCCGGCGCGGAAACGGTCGTCGTGGTCGCGACCTGGTCGACGGCGGCGACGGCGGGCGAGAACTCGGAGGTGTCGTCGGTCGCGGTGGCGGTCACCGCGGCGCCGGCGGCGAGCGCCGCGGTCGGGAACGTGAACGCGGCGTGCCCGGTGCCGTCGGTCGTCACGTCGAGGGAGCCGAGGTAGGTGCGCCCCTGTGCCTCGCCGGCGGGGTTCGAGAAGAACTCGACCCGCACCGTCTTGTTCGGGAGGCCGTCGAAGGTGCCGGCGACGGTCGTCGTCCCGGCGAAGGTCAGGGCGGAGGTGAGGATCGGGGAGTTCTGGAGGTCGTTCGCGCCGGCGTCGGCGTCGCCGGGGTCGTTGGCCGTCGGCCCGTCGCCGCCGAGGTCGATGCCGATGCCGGCGTTCGCGAAGATGCTGTTCCCGAGGAACTGGTTGTCGGTGCTGGCGTCGGCCGGCGAGAGGCCGACCTTGATGCCGGTCTGGCCGTTGAACGCGATCACGTTCCCGGCGCCGGCGGCCGTCCCGCCGATCGTGTTGCCGGACGGTCCGGTGAGGTTCCCCGAGCCCGGGTCTTGCCAGATGAACACGCCTTCGAGAACGTTGCCGAGCGCGCCCGTGCCGGCGGCGTCGGTGCCGATGAAGTTCCCGGCGACGGTATTGTTGTCGCTCCCCGGGCCGTAGAAGAAGACGCCGTTGAAGGCGTTCCCGCTGATGACGTTCCGCGCCGCCGCGGTCGTCCCGCCGACCGTGTTCCCGATCGCGCCCTCGAAGTAAACGCCGTCCTCCTGGTTCCCGATCGCCGCGGTGCCGGCGGCGTTCGTGCCGATGAGGTTGCCGGCGATGAGGTTCCCCGTCGCCCCGTTCCGCAGGTCCACCCCGTCGCTGATATTCCCGGAGAGGACGTTCCCCGCCCCCGCCGCGGTGCCGCCGATCGTGTTGTTGTTGGCGGCGTCGATCCGTACCCCGTCGCCGACGAACGGGACGCCGGTCGTCCCGTTCGGAAGCGCGGTCGACCCGATGCTACTGATGCCGATGTAGTTCCCTTGCACGACGTTGCCGGAGCTGCCGCCGGCGATCAGGACGCCGTTCAGCGCGTTGCCGCTGATGACGTTCCGGGCGATGGAGGTCGTCCCGCCGATCGTGTTGTTGTTGGCGGCGTCGATCTCCACCCCGTTCCCGCCGTTGCCGAAGCCGGTCGCGAGGGAGAACGGGGCGGAGCCGATGGCGTTACCGGTGACGGTGGTGCTGGTGGCGCCGGCCGCGATCCGCACCCCGGCGCCGGCGTTCCCGCTGACGACGCTGGCGGTCACCGTGTTGCCCGCCGCGCCGTTGCGGATCACCACCCCGTCCCCGGTGTTCGGAACGACGGCGGTGGCGTTCGTGGTGGTGCCGATGAAGCCCTGCTGGATCACGTTCCCGGTCACGCCGGGGCCGTCGAGGAGGATCCCCGGGCCCGTGTTGCCGCTCACCGTGTTGGACGGCAGGACGCCGAGCCCGCCGATCGTGTTGTTCGTCGAGTTGAGGGTCAGGCTGATCCCGCCGCCGCCGTTCGGGACGGCCGCGGTGCCGGCGGCGGTGAGGCCGACGACGTTCCCGCCGAACTGCGAGTTCGACGCGCCGGCCAGCGCGATCCCGGTGCCGGCGTTGCCGCTGACGGTGTTCAGGAACAGGGCCGTCCCGGTCGGCCCGCCGGAGAGGAGTACGCCGCTGCCGCCGTTGCCGAGCGCGGCCGTGCCGGCCGCGTTCAGCCCGATCGTGTTCTGGCCGACCTGCGCGTCGTCGGTGCCGGTGTCCTGAAGCACGACCCCGCTGCCGGCGTTCCCGGAGATGAGGTTGCCGGCGCCGATCACCGCCCCGCCGATCATCACGTTCGTGGAGGCAGAGGACGGGGGGAGGACGGAAGACGTTTCGACGAGGACACCGTTCGCGCCGTTCGGCACGGCCGCCGTCCCGTCGGCCGTGGTGCCGATGCGGTTCCCCTGGATCACCGTCGCGGGGCTCGAAACGTTGCGAATCCCGTTGCCGGCGTTCCCGCCGATCGCGTTCCCGGCGCCGGCCGCGGTGCCGCCGATCACCGTGCCCGGGGCCTGCTGGACGTAGACCCCGTCGCCGCCGTTGCCCAGCGCGGCCCCGGCCGCCGAGAGCCCGATGTAGTTCCCGATGACCAGCGCGCCCAACGTCTGGCGGATGTGGACGCCGGCCGCGACGTTCCCGCTGATGACGTTCCGCGCCGCGGTGGTGATCCCGCCGATCGTCGCCGTCCCGCCGCCGGAAACCGAGACCCCGGAGCCGCCGTTGGGCACCGCCGTCGTGCCGGCGAGGTCGGTGCCGATGAAGTTGCCGCGGACGGTGTTGCCGGTCCCGGTGATTTGCACCCCGTCGCTGGCGTTCCCGCTGACGACGTTCGCCCCGCCGGCTGCGGTGCCGTCGAGCGTGTTGTTGTCGCCGGCGAGGACGAGCCCCACCCCGTTCCGCAGCGGGCCGGTGAACGCCGCCGCGGTGCCGGCCGGATTCGTGCCGAGCCGCAGGCCGGTCAGCACGTTGTTCGCCCCTTCGACCCGGAGCAGTTCGGCGTTGGCCGCGATCGTGTTGGTCGCCGGGTTCAGGAGGCCGGCGCCGTCGATCGTGTTGCCGTCGGAGGCCACGAGCACGCCGACGAGGTTCCCCAGCGCCTGCGTGGCGGTCGGGTCGGTGCCGATGAAGTTGCCGGTGATCGTGTTGGCGGTCAGGCCGACGGCGGCCTCGAACCGGAGGCCGAACCCGTTGCTTCCGATCACGTTGTTCTGGACGGTGTTGCCGGTGACGTCGTTGCCCGAGAGGCGGACCCCGGCGCTGGTGTTGAACCGGATGACGTTCCGCGCCGCCGCCAGAGTGCCGCCGATGACGTTGCCCTGCGCCTGCCCGCCGCCTTGCTCGCGGAGCCAGATGCCGTCGACGTTGCCGAGCCCGGGCGTGCCGGCCGCGGTGGTGCCGATGAAGTTCCCGGCGATGACGTGGTTGTTCGAGTTGACGAGGTCGATCCCGGTGGTATTGCCGGCGATCACGTTCGCCTCGGCGGCGTCGGCGGTCCCGTCGGCGTTCGTGCCGATGCGGACCGTGCCGCCCCCGGCCTCGAGGCGAATCCCCTCGCCGTTGCCGACCTTCGCCGTCCGGGCGGCGTTCAGCCCGATGACGTTGCCGGCGATCACCGCCACGTCGGCGAACAGGAACACCCCGCGGCTGTTCCCGCTGATGACGTTCCCGGCGTTGGCGGGCACGGCCTCGGTCCCGGTGACACCGACGGTCGAACCGTTCTCGTTCAACTGAACGCCGGTCGCGTTCGGGACGGCGGCGGTACCGGCGGCGTTCAGCCCGATGGTGTTGCCGCGGATGACGGCGCCGGACCCGCTCCCGTTGCCGACGTCGACGAACACCCCGGCCCCGGTGTTGCCGCTGATGACGTTCCGCTCGGCGGCGTCGTTCACCCCGTCGGCGTCGGTGCCGATGAGGTTGTCAAGGTTGGCCCCGACCCCGGGCGCCAGTACGGACGTGACGAGCACGCCGGTGCCGTTCGGGGCGGCGGCGGTGCCGTCGGCGGTCGTGCCGATGTAGTTGCCGAACACGCGGGAGTTCCCGCCGGGCAGGTTGGACAGGAGGGTGAAGACGATCCCGCTGCCGGCGAAGTTGTTGACGACCAGGCCGTTGACGGCGCTGCTGCCGACCCCGAACGTGAGACCGTCGGCGCCCGCCCCGGCGGCGGCACCGGTCAGCTCGATCAGCGGCGCCCCGTTGTACCCGGGCGTGCCGTCGAAGACGCCCTGGCTCCACCCGTCGATCGTCAGCGTGTCGGTGATGGTCGGCAGCGCCGAGGCGGGGGAGATCGTGCGGACGCTCAGCGGGGCGCCGAGGATCTGGAACTCGATCGTGTCCGGGACGCCGGGGGTGGCGTTGGCGGCGAGGATGGCGTTGCGGAGCGACCCGGGGCCGCCGTCAAACGTGTTGCTGACGACGAGCGTGGCCGGGGTGTCGCGGCCCTCCAGCGCGACGAGCTGCGGGTGGGCGTGGCGGGCGGGGCGGTGGGGACGGGAGAGCGAGCGGATCCAGCGGCGGAAGAGGGTGGGCACGACGCGCTCTGCAACCGGGTGGGGCGGCCGGGCGATCGCCGCGGGGTGGGGACCGTTCTTCGACCAATGGGGGATTCTGTCTCTGCCCCGGTGCCGAGGCAACCCGGGACTATCCGCCCTGTGCTAAACACGGGCTGTCGTGATCGCACATTCGGCAATAATGGTGCGTTGCAGCGGAGAGGTAGCACCCGGCCGAAGCCGTCGGCACACGGCGTGTGCCGCGGCA